>RZYG01000351.1 GCA_009930415.1 Spartobacteria bacterium
CACCTTCGTCGGCGCCCAGACGTTCTGCAGCCCGACCCAGGTGCTGGCGAGGTTCGTCGAGCTGCCGTTGCGGACGTCGGCCTTGTTGGGCCGGCAGGAACTGGCGCTGCTCCACTGGAAATCCTCCGCGGTGCGGAACAGGTGGCCGTTGTCCACGATGACCCAGTCGAGGCCTTCTTCGACCAGTGCGGGCACCATGGAATTGTCGAAGGCGCATTCCGGCGGCCAGAAGCCCTTGGAATACGCCCCGCCCGTGGCCCAGGCTTCCTTGTACTGCTCCTTGTGCAGCTTGATCTGCATGCGCATGGATTCCACGCTGGTCAGCGGCATCAGGCTGTGGTGATAGGCGATGCCCACCATGTCCAGGCGCGAGTTGCCCAAGCTGGTCTTGAGGTTGTTGCGGGCGTTGCGGACGTTGCCGCCCCACCCCGAATAATCGCCCCAGAGCGATTTGTTGTTTTCCGCCAGCGAGCCCGAATAGCTCATCTGCGAGGCGCCGTGGCCCGAGGCGCGCCCCACTGCGCCGGCGGGCCAGTTCTGGTAGCACTGGATGCGGTCGCCGTCCCACACGCCCTGCACGCTGAAGTTGAAGCGTCCGTTGTCGTCGATGGTGCCCGGCGTTTCGTAGGGATAGTAGATCGGCTGGTGCATATGCCACAGGTGCGTCACGTGCATCGGCACCGCCTGCGCGGCCAGCGCGCTCCCGAAGAGAAGCCCCGCTGCGCCGATTCTTGCCATAGTATTTCTCATCGCCGATCTCCTATTGGAGGTTGCGCCGCAGACCATCCATTCTGTAGCTGGCCTCGCTGAGGCCGGCATCTACAACCAGCCCCGGCCCCACCGGGGCCGGCTACAACAAATCCAGAAACGTGGCCGTCACCTTTCGTTCCATCCGGCACGAGGTCGTGCCGGCTCCAAACAGCCTCAAGGCCCTCCGGTGGAGCCCCCGACGACCGCGTCGGGGGGGGGCAGACGCTTCCGGCCCTGGCTTCAGTTCCCGATCCGCGCGAACGGCGCCGTGAAGTTGTCGGCGTCGCCCCACTCGAACGAGGAGTTGTAGCTCTCGACGCCGGGCAGATCCACGGTGGTTTCGTCGTGCGGGAGGGAATCCATGCTGGAAGTCGAGCCGGCGCCGACCATGATGCCGATGCCCGCGCCCGAGTCGAGCTGCGCGGCGGTGATGCCCAGGTAGCTCAGCGGGATGCTCATCTCGTAGAAGCTGTCGCGGCTCGTGTCGTGGCCTTCGGTCAGGAAGTTGAGATCGGGCGCGCCGGTGTCGTCGCGGTTGTCGCAGTCGCCGACGCCCCAGAGGGTCCCCGCGCCGCAGGTGAAGCTCTTTGCAGCCACGATGCCCGCCGCGGCGATGGTGTTGTAGTTCGTTCCGCCGTCGTCGAGGGCGAATACGCCGTCCACGGCCCGCGAAATGTAGCCCTGCCAGAGGCTGCCGGCCAGGTAGATCTGGTAGTTGGGCTTGTTGGGGCCGGTCCAGCTGTTCAGCTTGCCCCAGACGTCCGCCGTGGCCCCTTGGCCGGCGATCGTGTCGAGGACGAGCCACTGCAGGATGCCGTCGTTGCTGCCGATCCGGCCGCTGCCCGCGCCGCCGGCGTTGGCCGGATCGATCACGTCGGTGACGTCCACGAACTGCCAGGCCAGGTAGAGGTTGTCGTCGTCCCACGCCGCCCACAGGTGCGTGGCGTCGATCGGCGGCTCGTGCATCGTCCAGTTCGACTCCAGCGAACGCGGATCGTCGTTGGCCATGTCGATCGCGACCAGGTGGTTGGTGGTCCAGCCGGAGGGGCTGCCGTCGATGGCCATGGTCTCGCGCTTGCCGAAGCTCGGATTCGTCGAATAGGGCTTCTCGCCGCCCTG
>RZYG01000352.1 GCA_009930415.1 Spartobacteria bacterium
TCGGCGCGGGAGAACAGCATGACGCCGAGCGACCAGAGCAGGAGCTCGTAGCCGACGGAGGAAAACACGAGCAGGGCCACGCCGGAATCGCCGTAGCGGAACAGCACGAGCGGCAGGGGCAGGAACGAGTAGTTGTTGATCAGGCAGTGGAACAGGAAGGCCCGGGAAGTCTCCGGCGGGACGCGGCCGAGGAACCGGACGGCCAGCAGGCCGAGCCCGAATCCGGTCATGGCGATGGCCATGACGAGCAGGGGCAGCGTCAGGTTGGCACGCAGGTCGGCGAAGGACAGTTCGAGGATCGAGACGAAAATGAGCGCGGGATAGACGATGGAGAGGGCGACGTGGGCGAGGTCGTTGGTGCCGTGCGCGGAGAGCAGCCCGCGCCGCCGGGCGAAGAAGCCGGCCGCGACGAGGCCGAGCACGCACAGGATCTGGAAGAAGAACACCATGGAGCGCCCACTATACCCCACGCGGGCCCGCGCGGCAAAGGCGAAGACTCATTCCGCCCGTTCCGGAACGGAAATGTCCGGCGCGCGGCGGAAGAAAAAATCGATCGGAAAAGAATACGAGATGCCCAGGGTTTCGGTGCCGGGATTGGTGTCGCTGAGCGAGCCGTTGGAGAGATGGGCGAAGCAGAGCCCGAGGCGCTGGCCGCGGCCGAAGCGCCGGGCCAGTTCGACGGCGGTGCGGAACTGGGTGTCGAAGCCAAGATCGAGGCCGTCGGAGGCGTTGTAGTAGCCGGCGCCGAAGCTGGGGGTGAGCACCCAGCCGCGGCCGAGCTCGACGTCCGCCAGCACGCCGGCGGCGGCATAGAATTCGTCGTTTTTGCCGGTACCGAACAGAAAATAGGGCCCGACGTGGAAAAATCGGAAGGCCGGCCGGTATTCGACGCTCCAGAAAAACTCCTGGTGGTTGTCAAACACCTGGGCAACGCCGGCGCCGAAGGAGAGCAAGGGCGGACTTTCGGCGAACCGCGGGCTCGCCGAAACCGCTGGGGCGGCGCCCAGCAGAAACGCCCACGGAAGCAACTGGCGGAGTCGCCGCACGGTTCAGCTCCGCGGGTTTTTGCCCTGGAGGGTCTTGCGGATCCGGCGCAGCGCGACGGAGGCCGTGCAGGCGAGGCGGATGCGGATTTGCCGCGGGAGCGAGGCCCCGAGCGCAACGAAATACAGCGGGAGAAAGGCGTGCCACAAGTCGGCGTCCCACCGGAATCCTTCGCGCCGCAGCTTGGCGAGTTCCCACCCGATGGCGGCATCCAGATGCAGGCCGGCGCGCGGATAGAGGCGCGCGCGGCCGAAATCCAGGAACGCCATCCGGCCGTCGGGGGCGCGGAGGAAGTTGCCGGCGCTGGCGTCGGCGGTGACGACGGCCTGGGCATGGACGCCGGCCAGCAGCCGCGCGGCGGCGGGCAGATCGGCTGCGGCGAAAGTTTCGACGGGGGCGCCGGCGACGTAGTCCTTCACGAGCCAGACGACGCGTTGGTCGGCCTTGGTTTCCTCGAACCATCCGAGGGACCGCGGTGCGCCGCGCCCGTCGAGGCGGCGCAAGCAGGCGTCTTCGGCGAGCCAGGGGCGGCGGTAGCGGCGCGCGGCCAGCGGGATTTCGAACTTCTTGGCGACGTAGCGGTCGTCCACGCGGTAGACGGAGCGCAGGGTTTCCTTGGCGCGGCGCTGGCGCAGCAGCTCCCAGCGTTGGGCGTGGGCGACGATTTCCTGCGCGGTGGCCATCGGGGGTATTATTGAGTATTGCTGACGTGGGTGACGAACTCGGCCCTTACGCCCCCCCACGGCCTTGTGCCGTGGGCCTGCCCTCCGAAGCCTTGGCGAAGGAGGGAGGCCAAGTTGGCTCCCCCACCACGCAAGGT
>RZYG01000353.1 GCA_009930415.1 Spartobacteria bacterium
CCCGCCAGCTCGGCGCTCATCGCGTAGTGGTGCAAAATCGCGTCCGGATCGAGCCACAGGAACGACGCGTCCGCCGGAAAATATTCCGTCGGCGCGACCGCCGCCCCTTCCGGCGCCTCGTCCGACGCCGGCGGTATGGACAGCTCCTGGATCGCCTCCCGCGACCGCTGCTCGGCCGGATCGAAGCGCCGGAGGCTTTCCAGGGCGTCGCCGAAAAACTCCAGCCGCGCCGGCCAGTCTTCCGTCAGCGGCCACACGTCCAGCAAGCCGCCGCGGCGCGACGCCTGCCCCTTCGCCAGCACTTCGACCTCGAATTCGTAGCCCGCCGCCGCCAGCCGCTCGCACAACGCATCCAGATCGTATTCCTGGCCGACCGCCACGCGCTCGCTGCCCTGCCGCATCCGATCCGGCGCCGCCACCGGCTCCAGCAGCGCCTGCACGCAGGTCGCCACGATGCCCCGCCCCTTCCACGCCAGGCAGCGCTGCAGGGTTTTCAGCCGCTCGCCGCTCACGTCGGGCGCGGGCTGCCCCGACGCCAGCCGCGACGCCTCCACGTTCAGCGCCGGCAATTTCGCGACGGACTCCCCCGCGCCAAAGGTCTGCAAATCCTGCCAAAGCAACTCCAGCGCCAAAGAACTTTCCGCCACGACCACCAGCGGCCCGGAGGCCGCGCGCGAGGCGGACAGCGCCAGCCACGCCCGCGCCGCATCCTCGACCTCCTGCACGCGCCCCTGCCCGCCCGGCGCGAAAACATCTTTCAAATACGCCCGCTCCGCCGGCCCCGGCGGCGGCACGGTGAATTTCGCCGGTCCCGGAGATTTTTCACCACGGATCGGCACGGATAAATACGGATCCCGGCTCGGGTCCTCTCCTAATCCGTGTCCATCCGTGTTCATCCGTGGTTGTTCCCGGCAAACTCTTTTTTCATCAAGCCATCTGGCAAAACATCACGTCCTGAAAATCCAAACAGCCCCCGGGTCACCGCCCCGGGCTACAGCAAAGCCGGCTGTCGGATCGGCTGTAGGCCGGGGCGGCGACCCGGCGCCCTCTCCTATGCTTTCGGCGGCGTCAGCAACTTTACGTTCGGAAAATAGGTGCGATAGCGTCCGACATCCGCCGTGGCCAAGTGCAGGCGAAGCAATTCGGCGTGCGCGCCGATGAAGAAATCCGGCAGTGGGATCGCCGGCGCCGCCGGACCCTTGGTTTTCTTCCGGGCCGCACGGAAGGCATGGTAGGCGCGGGCGCAGTTTTCCGAACAGGCGGCCGGCAAGTCCACGATTTCGATGCCCCACGAGCGAATGGTCTGCGCCGCTTCCTCCGGCTTGGCTTCGCCGACGCAAATCTCGGCCAACACCACGGGATTGATCAACGCCCCGTCGCCGGCCACGTGCCGGACGATGGTTTCGACCGACCAGCGATGGAACGGCGAATCCGGATCGGACGCGTAGATCAGGACGTTCGTGTCGAGAAAGATCACAACTCCCTCGTTGCCCGCTTAAGTTGTTTCCAGGAGAGGGTCGGCCGCAGCGGACTCTCCCGCAAGGCATTGACCACCTGTCCCGCCTGCAGCCGGCGCTTGGGCTTCTCCGGCAGCAGACGTACCAGAATCCAACGGCCGGCCGGATCCTGGTTCACCGCGAAGACGTCCCCCGGCCGGGCATTGGGCAGCACCACCCGTTTTTTCTGGTCGGCAATGATCGTGCTCATGGTGGGACTATCCCACCGCCGGACCGCTTTGTCAACCCGCCGATCCGGCCCGCGCCCGCCCAAGGGCGAGGTCCTCGATGGAAGCCGGCCCTCCAAAAATCCATTTTCTCACACTATCCGTGTCCATCCGTGTTCATCCGTGGTTGTTCCCGGTTT
>RZYG01000354.1 GCA_009930415.1 Spartobacteria bacterium
ACGCCGCGCGGATCGAGCAGGTTCGTCACCGCCACGTCCACCACGCCCGCGCCGACGCCCGCCGAAGCGCTGAGCGTCGCCAGGCGCACCTTCACCTGCGTGCCCGAGAACCCGCTCAGGTCGAAGGGCTCCATCGCCGTCAGGGTCGTGTTGACCGGCGTGCGCGTGCCGACGTTCGTCCAGGTCGCGCCGTCGTCCGTCGAGACCGCCACCGTGATCTTGTTGCGGAAGTCGCCGTTGCCGCCGCCGCCGAAGATGCGCGCGCGGAACGCGAGCGCCTCGCCCGAGCCGGCGTTGAAGTCGATGGCCGGCGTGACGAGCGCGGCCGTGTTCGTGCGCAGGGCCACGTAGCCGGCGGACTGCAGGACGTTCGTCTCGATCCAGGTGCCGCCGGTGCCCTCGCCCAGCACGCCGTTGTGGAGGACCGCCACGTTCGCGTCGTAGCCGCCGAGGAACGTCGCGTTCGTGCTGACGTCGAGCCGGTAGCTGCCCGCGCCGGCCACGCTCGTCCAGTTGGCCTGGAAGGTCGTCGAGGCCACGGCGGTCGCCGCCAAGGTGGCCGGCAGGTCTTCCATGCACTCGGCCACGAACGACACGACGGCCCCGTAGGCGATGCGCTCGTCGTTCTGGGCGTAGGCCCGCACGTAGTAGGTCAAGCCGCCGACCGTCGGGCTGATCGTGCCCGAGAACGTGCCCAGGCCGGCCCCCGCCCCGACCGCCACGTGGCTGTCGGCGATCGTCGGATCGCCCGTCGTGTTCCAGACCAGGCCGCGGTTGGTGATGCTCGACCCGCCCGCGTCCAGCACGTCGCCGCCGCCCATCGCGGAACCGAGGATATTGTTGCTGATGGCCAGGGTCGCCACCGTCGGCGGCGTCTGGGATCGGCGGCCTTGCGCGCCGGACGCCTGCGGATCGCTTTCGGTTTCGCTGGTATCGTTCGTCGCCCGCACCCAATAGTAGTAGATCGTGCCCGTGACGGCGTCGTAGTCGTCGTAGTTCGTCGTGCCGGCGTCGAGGGTTTCCAGCCAAGAGGCCGTCGCGAAGTTGTCGACGTGGTTGCTCCAGATGGCGTAGCCCGTTTCGCCCTCGCTGTCCGGCCACGAAATCCGGATCCGGTCGTCGTAGACGTTGAAGCTGGCCTCCAGCGGCTCCACGACCGGCAGCTTGCGGTAGCCTTGGTCGGCCGTGCCCCAGGCACCCAGCCCGGCGCTGGTGTCGTTCGTCGCCAGCACCCAGTACCAGTACTGCTGGCCCGGGATCGCATCGACGTCGGCATAGGCCACGTCCTCCGCGCCGGCCGCGCCGACGCAGACGGCGGCGTTGGAGGAGCTGGTTTCGGACCGCCAGACGGCGTAGGCCGTCTCGCCGCCGTCGAGGTCCGTCCAGGTCACCGCGACCCGGTCGGTGTAGGTGCCGTCCGTCGCGGCGACGTTGACCACCGCGGCCATGCCCCGCCAGCCGGTGTCGTCGGCGCTTACGTCCCACCCGTATTCGTTGGTGGCCACCACCCAGTACCAGTTCAGATGTCCCGGATCGGCCGTCGCGTCGTCGTAGCTCAGTGTATCCTTGTCCACCGTCCCCAGGCAGACGGACTCGTTGAACGTGGGGTCGTTCGTGTTGCGGTAGATCGCGTAGTTGGAGGCCACGCCGACCGCGGCCCAGGTCACCTGCACCCGGTCGGCGAACGTGCCGTCCGTCGCCGCCACGCTGCCGGGGGCCGAGGGCGACAGATCGCGCGTCTGGACGGGCTGCGTCGCGGAATTGCCGCTGAGGCAGCTCCCCGCGCCTTCCGCCCGCACCCGGAAGTAGTACCAGCTGTTGGTTTCCAGCCCGGAAACGAGCTGGCTGGTGCCGGAAACCGCC
>RZYG01000355.1 GCA_009930415.1 Spartobacteria bacterium
GCGGCGGCGGGCGGGGGCGGAGGCGGCCTCTCCGGTTCCGGTTCGCCCCTCGGCGTCGTCACCCCGACCGCCGTGGGACTGGTCTATGCGGACACCGCCGCCACCAACGGGGCGCGACTCTGGGTCTCCACCGGCACCACCAACACGTCATGGACGGTAGCGGTAGGGGACACCGGCCTACGCAAGATCGACACGCTGTTGGTCAACGGGTGGGCGGCCATTAGCTACTGGAAAGGGATGAACATTCGGCGGATCGGATCGGTTGTCTTTGTTCAGGGGGCACTCAACTCCGCCGCCGCCACGTCCGACGTGATCCTTTCCGCAAATATCCCCGGATTCAGCGCAGGCACGGGCCGAATCACCGTCGGGCCAGCCTACTCTTTCGGGCTAAACGCCTTCCTGCCCTTGCAGCAAAAGAACGACGCCACGGGCTTCCTACAGTTGCCACGCGCAGGCGCGGGAGAGGTATATCCGTCGGCATCATGGGTCACCCCCGACGCATGGCCCACCACCCTCCCCGGCGTCCCCGCCTAACCGACAGGCTGAACCCTTGGACCTCGCAACCCTCACAGACCCAGACCTTGACGCGCTCCGCGTGAATGTGCTGAACGAGCAGGAGCGCCGCCGACTCCTGATCGACGCGCCCGGCCTTGCGGAGCAGATCAACACCCGCTACGAAGCCTGACCCATAAGACACGGACAAGCCGCACCCCAGACCGCGCGGGGACCTAACCAGCACGCTGGCCCGGTGGCGAACACCCCGCGCACACGAACGCCCCCACCTCTTCACGAGGTGGGGGCGTTTTCGTGCGTCTACAGGTTCGTCGTGCCCACGATCACGAGCCACTTGTCCAGCGTGGACCGCGTGACGCCGAGCTGTTCCGCCACTGCCTTTTTCGGCATGGCCTTGACCATCCTGCCGGCCGCGATCATCGCCGCGTTCGTGGCCGATTCCAGTTCCGCGCGGGCTGCTGCCAGGCGCTCGCCTTCGGGGGTCACTCCACCCACCCCATCTCGCTGCGCAGGGCGTCAATGCCGACGATGCGGTCAAAGTCGTCACGGGTGATGCGCCGGCCACCAGCGATCACGCGATGGCGGTCGGTGGTTGTCGCGCCCAAGTCGATGACCCACATTTCACCGTCGATGCGCTGGACGAACGCGGCTTCCGCCGGCCCGCCGTAGCGGTAGTAGAACGCGGTCACGGTGCCGCGCTCGCCCCCAGCGGCGTAGGTGGTGCAGCCGGTGCTCCCGACGTACATGTCGAACGGGATGGGGCGGGGCTTGGTTGTCTGCGTCATGTCTTGAGTGTATACCCCTAGACGCGCGCGTGTCTACCCCTAGACGTGGGCAATTTTCGGTCACGCAGCTCGCGCCGCCACCGCCCTCAACCGGCCGGGATCCAACTCGATGTAGCGCATGGTGGTAGCCACCGACGCGTGGCCGAGGAGCTTGGAGACCGCGAGGATGTCGCCGGTAGCCCGGTAGCACGTCGTGGCGAAGGTGTGGCGCAACGCGTGTCCCACAAAAGAGGGACGCGCACAAGCTTGCGCACACCTGCGCACTGTGCGTAAGCTTGTGCACATGGGCAAGCTACTCACCACCGCCGAAGCCGCGCAACGGCTCGGGATCAGCATCACCACGCTGAACCGATGGGCCAACAACGGCACCATCCCAGTTGCAGTCCAGGCTCCCGGACGCACCGGCACCCGCCTCTACGACGAAGCCGTGATCGACGCCCACGCGGACACCACCACCGCAGCCTGAACGACACATAGACCCCCGGTGCGCCCGACTCCTTGTCAGGAACTGGATACTCCGCACAAATCGCGGGCGCACCGGGACCACACCCCCGGTGGT
>RZYG01000110.1 GCA_009930415.1 Spartobacteria bacterium
TGATTCACCCGCCACGCAAGGTGGCGGGGGTCTTCAGACCTGGCAACCGCAATAAACAGAGGAAAGACCTCCGAGCGAGCGCGAGGATCGGGACGAATCTGATTCACCCGCCACGCAAGGTGGCGGGGGTCTTCAGACCTATTTGAACACGAACACCTTGACCGGCTTGCCGGGGCGTTCATCGGATTCTTCGACGGTGGCCGTCAGCTTCATGCCGGTCTTGGGCGCTTCGACTTCCACGCGGCCGGATGCCTTCAGTCCGTTCTCGAACTGGACGATGCCGAACTGCAGGAATTTCTTCGTGTAGCCCTCGGGCAGGTTCCACACCCGCGTCCAGGCGAGGAGCTGGCAGGGACCTTCCAGATCGAAGGTCGACCAGCCCTTGCCCGTGACGGGATCGCGCCGCGCGCCGCACTTGGCGCAGATCATCGGCGCCGGATAGAAGATTTCCCCGCAACCCTCGCACTTGTAGGCGGGGATCTTGGGCGCCTTGACCTCGTACATGCTGAAATCGATCATGGCGGTTCTCCTATTCCTTGGCGCAAATGACGGCGACGACGTTGTTCCCGAAGCCGCCGAAGTTGACGGACATGCCGACCTTGGGGTCCTTGACCTGCCGGCCGGGCTCGGCCTCGCCCCGCAACTGGCGGACCAGTTCCACCACTTGCGACACGCCCGTGCCGCCCACCGGATGGCCCTTGGATTTCAGGCCGCCCGACGGATTGATCGGCAGGCGCCCGTCGATCTTGGTTTCGCCCTTGCGGACGGCCAAATAGGCTTTGCCGCGCTCGAACAGGCCGACTTCCTCGCTGATGGCGAGCTCCAGGATGACGAACGCGTCGTGGAGCTCCGCAAACGAGATGTCCTTGGGTCCCAGGCCGGCCATTTTATAGGCCTTTTCGCCCGCGATCCGCACGGCTTCGAGCCTGAGCGGATCCTTGCGGTTGTGCACGCAATGGGTGTCCGTCGCGCTCGCCACGCCGGCGATGCGGATGGGCTTCTTCTTGAATTCCTTGGCGATGGGCGCGTCCATGTTGACGAGCAGCACGGCGGCGGCGCCGTCGGTGACCGGGCAGGTCGAGTACATGCGCAGGGGCTCGGCGATGTAGTTGTTCACCACGTCGGCTTCCGGCCCGTCGGCGATGGCCTCGATCGTGCAGGGGATCTGCACGTGGGCGTACTTGTTCTTCGCGCCGTTTTCATGGTCCTTGACGGCCACCAGCGCGAGATCGCGCTCGGTCAGCCCGTATTTTTCCATGTACATGCGGGTGAACATGCCGCCGAAGCCCGGCAGCGTGAGGCCCATGTTGTACTCGGCTTCCGTGTGCAGCATGGTCGCGACGATGTCCGTCGCGTTCCAGCCCGTGACCTTGCGCATCAGCTCGCCGCCGACGACGAGGACGACGTCCGCCAGGCCCGAGGCCACGGCCATGTAGCCGACCTTGATGGCGCTGGCGCCGGACGCCGGGCCGTTTTCGATCAGCTCGGCCGGCACGGGTTCCATGTCCATCTTGCTGATCATGGCCGACGCGACGGCGGTCTGGTGGCAGAACATGCCCGAGGCCATGTTGGCGACGAAGACCTGGTCGATCTCCTTGCGGCGCTCCAAAAAGCCCGCGTCCTTGAGGCAGTCCGTCGCCGCGTAGGCGAGGACGTCTCCCAAGTCGTATTCCGACGAATTCCCGAACCGGGTGTGCCCGATTCCCACGATGCCGACGTTGGCCATGATCGGATTACCTCTTGAAGCCGGGCAGTTGCGAGTATTCGCTCGGCATGATGAGCTTGTCGGCCGTCTTGAGGTCGGCGTCCGAGATCGGGCGGCTGCCGGTGCACTTGATGGAACGGACGGCGTCCCACAGCGGGCGGGTCAGCACGAAGGTGGGCACGCCGCCGAGTTCGTGGCGGACCTCGGGGTACAGCGCCGAGCGGTCTTCGAGCTGGTATTCGATCATCCAGCGCTTGAAGCCGTTGGGGCTTTCCGCGACGATGTAGACTTCTTCTTCGCCGAGGACGTCGAGGTGGTGTTCCATCTTGGCGGCGAAGAGCTGGGCGCCGACGCGCAGCCCGCGCTTGATGGTCAGCGTATGCAGGCTCATGCCGAGCTGGGGGCTCACGTGCCGGCTGGTGACGATGCCGGCGATGACGCCGTCGATGGCGCCGACGAGCACGAACTCGTTCGCCACGCGGTAGCGGTACCAGCCGAGGATTTCGGCATACATGCGCACCGCGACGATGTCGTAGAAATCGGCGGGGACGCCGATCAGCGGATAGATCGTGCCGAGCAGCGCGCCGACTTCTTCGCGCCGCGCTTCGCGCACGACCATTTTTTCGCCCGAGGCGAGCGTGATCAGTTTGGGGGGATAGGGCTTGAGTTCGGCTTCCGGCGGCCGCAGTTTCATTTCCATCGCGTCGATTGCCATGTTTGTTCTCCTGTATAGATGGAGCCATCATGCGTCCTGCGCAATCCCCACTTCAAGCCGTTTCCGCCGTTCCGATTCAACCGTTTCGCCCCGATCGCCCTCTCAAGCGGCGGCTCGCGGATCCGTCCGGCCGATTCCGCTCCGCCCCCTTGCCCGTTTCGCTCGGCACCTGCCGCGGGTTTGTGCGATCATGAATGCAGGATCGCCAACGGGCATTTTGAGCTTTCGCAAGCGGGGATGCGGTTTGGCGATGTTTAATTAATCATCCCGCCGGTGTCCGGCGGCGGAAAGGCGCGTCTGCGGCACGGCGCAAAAAACAGCCGAGGCTGGGAACCACGAACAGCTCCCGGAGGCGTGCGCCCTTGGGCGAATACGGTTCTTTCCGCTGACGTACAGGAAAGATGCGCCGAATCGCCGGCGTGTCTGCGAAAGAATATATCGCCTTTCCCGATTGAATCCGGCACGACAGTTTCCTAGTATGCTTCTTTCCAACCAAGGAATCCTCATGACCCGCCCAGCCCCATTTGCGCCCCGCCTGACGAAGGAACGCCGCGTCGTCATCGCCGGCGCCCAGTTCGCCGTGGTGCCCAACGACATTCCGACGAACCTCTACCGCTGCGTCTATTTCCTCCGCCGGGCCGTGGAAGACGTCGGCGCCAAGCTGCTGGTCTTTCCCGAATCCATCACCACGGGCTTCCATCCGGCCCTGTCCGCGCGCGACCTCTGGGAGCTGCTGCCCCGCACGGAAGAAATGCTCACGCCCGTCCAGAAGATCTGCAAGGAGCTGAAGATCCACTGCGTGCTGCCGACCTACGAGCGCGGCTCGAAGCCCGGCATCGTCTACAACTCCGCCTTCCTGATCGATTCGCGCGGCCTGAATCTGGGCGTGTACCGCAAGACCCATCTCTTTCCGCCCGAGCGCCTCGAGAACAAAGGGTGGACCACCCCCGGCCGCCACTATCCGGTCTTCCCCACCGAAATCGGCACCATCGGCATCCACCTGTGCTACGACGGCGACTTTCCCGAGGCCTCGCGCATCCTGGCGGTGAAAGGCGCGAGCATCCTGTGCCGTCCCGCCGCCCTGATGCGCAATTTCGAGATCTGGGAAGCCAGCAACAAGATGCGCGCCTACGAAAACCACGTCTACCACGTGGCCGTCAACGCCGTCGGCTCCGACGCGGCGCACACGACCTATTTCGGGCACTCCATGATCGTCTCGCCCATCGCCCAGACCTTGGCCCTTGGCCGCGCAGTGGACGACCTGATCTATGCCGAGATGGATCCCCACCCCCTCCAGCGCGTCAGCTACGGCTCCGACGCGCCCATGCTGTTCGACCACCTCGAAGACCGCAACGTGGACCGCTACACGAAGGAACTCTTCTCCGCCGCCTGCTCGCCGTTCAATCCGGCGAAACGAATTACCCGGAACCGGAAATAAGTCGTGCCTTTCGCCGCGACTTTTCCTAATCTGTTCCCTACATGATGCGAGGCAGGCTCCAGCGAACGTCGACGTGGCTGGCGGCGGCAGGCGCGGCGGCGCTGCTGATCGCGGCGCCGGTTGGCGCCCAGGAAACGCAAGGCCCCGACGATTCCCCCGAGGCCCTCTACCAGAGCGGCATGAGCCGCTTCCTCGCCGGCGACTACGAAAACTCCGTCCCGTTCCTCGAACAGCTCGTCAAGGTCTTCGGCGCCGAACCCGAGCTGCGCACGCAGATCGATCTGGCGATGTACGCCAAGGCCTGCGCGCTCTTCAACCTCGGCCGCAGCGCCGACGCCATCAAGGCCTTCGAGGAATACGTCGCGCAATATCCCGAATCGAAGTTCGCCGACGAAGCGATGTTCCGCGTCGGTTCCGCCCAACAGCAGCTCGAGGAGTACGAGGCCGCCGTCGCCGCCTACCAGAAGCTGCGCTCGACCTTCCCGCGTTCGGCTTATTCCGAGGACGCGATGTTCCAGATCGGCATCTGCCGGCTCATCCAGGAACAAAGCGCGCTGGCCGCCGCCGCCTTCCAGGACTTCATGCGGCTCTATCCCGAAAGCCCGCTCTGGACGCAGGCCGGCGCCTTCTGCGCGCGGGCCACGTTCGACGACGGCAAGGGCGCCGAGGCCATCGCCCTGCTCGAAACCATCGAGAAGCGCCCGCGCAGCTGGTCGGTCATCACCTATTGCAACTTCCTCGCCTTCGAAATCGGCGACTTCATGTTCGACGACACCGAATACGAGCAGGCCCTCAAGGCCTACCGCCGCGTCAAGACCCGCAAGGCGCTGATGGGCCACATGCGCACCTACGTGGCCACGCTCGAAGCCCAGCTCGCCGCCGTCCAGAACGCCCGCCCCAACCCGCGCGACATCCGCTCCCGCTTCCAGCAGGAACGCCGCATCGCCTCCGAACTGGCCCAGGCCAAGGAAATGGCCGGCAAGCTCGAAGCCCTCCCCGACTACGACGCCAACCTCTACCACCGCATCGGCCGCTGCTTCTTCAACGTCGACCGCTACTGGGAAGCCCGCGCCGCCTTCACCCGCGTCGTCGCCATCGCCCAGGAAGACGCCGTCCGCGAAGCCGGCCATTTCGATCTCATCCTCGCCGTCTCCCGCCTCCGCCGCTTCGAGGACCTCGTCATCGAAGCCGACCACTATCTCTCCACCTACGATCCGCAGGGGAAATGGGAATGAGCGGCTGGATCCGAGGTCCGAGGTCCGAGGTCCGGGATCTGGAAATCTCAATGTTCAATATTCAACGTTCAACGTTCAACCGATCAAGGTCGATCCGGAAAGCTTCCGGCCGTTCACTTGAACGTTGGATACTGGACGTTGGACGTTGGATATTGAGATCGACGTCCTCTTCAGACCCCCACCCCCTCGCGGGGTGGGTGAATCCGTTCACCTGCAAGAACGCCGCGACCCAACCTCGTTCACCCACGGCGCAAGGCCGTGGGGGTCCCGGCCGTTCACTTGAACGTTGGATATTGAATATCGGATATTGGATATTGGGGTTCGTGCTTCTCTCCGCCGCTCCCGCCCAGGCCGCCGCCAAGTGGGAAAAGCTCGAGGACTGCGTTCTCTCCGACGGCTACATGGACGGCGACAGCTTCCACGTCCGCCACGGCAGCAAGACCCACATCATCCGCCTGTATTTCGTGGACACGCCGGAGAGCGACAAGCAGTTCGCCGAGCGCAACGAAGACCAGGCCGCCTATTTCGGCATCACCGACGCCCACGTCGTGCCGCTGGGCGTGGCCGGCAAGAAATTCACCCAGAAGACCCTCTCCGGCCGGAAATTCACCGTCTGGACGCGCTGGGAAGACGCCCGCGGCAGCTCCCAGCAGCAGCGCTTCTACGGCGTCGTCCAGATCGGCAAGGAAGACCTCGGCGAACTGCTCGTGGCCAGCGGCCTCGCCCGCGTCTACGGCGGCTCCACCGTCCTGCCCGACGGCACCTCCATCGACGCCCAGTTCGAGCGCCTGCGCCAGCTCGAGCGCCGCGCCAAGGCCAAGCGCCTCGGCGGCTGGGCCAAGAAGAAGAAACTGGCCAAGGACGGCGACGTGATCAAGGCCGACGACGCCGAAGGCATGTTCGACTTCGCCGCCGAAGAGGCTCCCGTCCCCGGCGAAAAACCCGTCTGGGTCGTGGAAGAAGAAGAAATCGGCGTCTACGAAGACAAGTGGCCCAACGTGCCCACCGTCGCCTTCCTGCGCGCCGAATCCTTCGTCAACCGCGAGCTGTTCGAGGACGCCGAGATCGAGATGCGCAAGCTGACGCGCCGGTTCCCCGAGCATCCGCAGAAGGCGCGCATCGAGTTCTATCTGGCGCTGTCCATCGCCATGCAGGAACGGTTCGAAGAGGCCGTCGCCCTCTTCAAGACCTGGCTCCAGGCCCATCCCGAACACGTTCTCGTGCCCGACGTCCAGTACTGGATGCCCATTTCCCTCTACTACGACGGCAAGTACGAAGAAGCCCTGCCTTACTTCGACGCCTACGCCGAAAAGAACCCCATGAGCATCTACGCGCCCGAGGCCACCTACCGCGCCGCGTGCAGCCGCTACGCCCTCGAGGACTACGAACGCTGCGCCGCCGACACCTTGAAGTGGCTCGAGCAGAATCCCGACCACTACTTCCGCCGCGAAGCCGCCATCATGCGCGGCGACGCCCTCGCCGTCCTCGGCGATTTCGACGGCGCCAAGGAAGCCTACCGCCTCTCGATGAATCCGGACACCGGCCCCTTCTACTACATGGCCCTCACCCAGATGGCCCGCATCCACAAGGCCCTCGCCGAAACCAACGACTTCCTCCAGATGTCGCAGGACTACGTCCAGTACATCAAGGACATGCCCAACGACGGCAATATCATCGACGCCGCCTACAACGCCGGCTGGGCCCTCAAGCAGATCAAGCGCCCCGACCAGGCCCGCATCCTCTACTGGCAGATGATCGAACGCCACGGCAACACCCCCGCCTGGGAAGGCTTCGACCTCATGCTCACCGACCTCGCCGGCATGTATCCGCGCGGCACGGACGAATACGCGACCGAACTGCGCGCGCGCTATGAAAAGGCCCTCGCCGGCCAGCGCCTGACCCTCGCCGCGCGCCTCGCCTGGGCCGAGGCCCAGATCCTCCCCGCCGACCAGCAGGCCCGCCAGCTCGCCATCTTCGCCGGCCGCTTCAAGTCCGAATACCTCGGCGCCGAAACCCTCGTCTGGCTCGGCCGCGCCTGGATCGACAACGGCATGCCCGAATCCGGCATCCCCCACCTCGAAATGATCCTCGAGAAATATCCCGACTCCCGCCACGTGCCCGAAGCCCACATGCTCCTCTCCCAGCAGGCCCTCGAGAACAAGCAGCACGACGTCGCCCTGCTCCACGCCCAGGCCGTCCTCGACAACGCCGCCGAGATCCAGTTCATCCTCGAAGCCACCTTCTGCCGCGCCGAAGCCCTGCTCGGCCTCAAGCGCCACGGCGAGGCCATCAGCGACTACAACGCCATCCTCGCCAACCGCGCCGCGCCGCGCCGGCTCAAGCCCGAAGCCCTCCTCGGCATCGCCGCCTGCATGGAGGCGCAGGAGGAATACGCCCAGGCCGTCGCCTACTACCAGCGCGTCTACGTCCTCTACGGCGCCTACCGCAAGGCCGTCATCCAGGCCTACCTCCGCAGCGGATCCTGCTTCGAGAAGCTCGGCGACAAGACCGCCGCGCTCAACACCTACCGCGAATTCCTCGAAAGCGACTTCGCCGCCGGCTCCGCCGCGGCCGCCTACGCCCGCCAGCGCATCGCCGCCCTGTCCGGAGGCGCGTCCTGATGAAAACTTCAATATTCAATATTCAACATTCAATCTTCAACCGAACAAGTCCGGTCGGCCGGATTTTGGGCTGTTCACTTGAACCTTGGATATTGAACATTGAATATTGGATATTGAGGATTTCCCTCCCCCTCAAAGTTTTTACGTTCCACGTAAAATCCTCCGAAAGTTTTTACGTTCTACGTAAAACTTACCGGACCGCCCTCGGGCTTGCGCTGCTCGCGCCCCTCGCGGCCTCCGCGCAGCTCGGGCCTTGGCCCATCCAGACGAAGCAGACGGCTTTCGAGGCGTCGATCGTCAAGCGCGACAAGGACATCCTCTGGGTCGAGCGCAAATCCGCCGACGGCACCCGCTCGCCGCAGATCGGCCTGCCCGTCGCCGACGTCGTCCAGATCGGCATGCCCCGCCCCGCCCTCTTCGACGCCGTCGAGAAAATCCGCCTGGCGCCCGCCGCGACGGACCGCCAGTTCGCCGCCGCCCACGCCGCGCTCGACAAGATGATCCTCCAGCTGCGCTCCCTGCGCGACCTGCCCGGGATTCCCGCCAACGAGGCCATGGTCGCCAAGGCCCGCCTCTACGACGCCAAGGGCCTCTGGCGCGAGTCCACCCGCCTCTACGAAGACGTCGTCCTCAAGGCCGCCGGCACGGCCGCCGCCAGCAACGCCCAGATCCTCGCCGGCATCGCCTACGCCCAGGGCGGCGAGCACCATTCCGCCGTCGAATACCTCGGCGGCATCCCGCTGCCGGAAGAGGACGAGGAAATCCTCTCCAAGCTCCTCTTCGCCCTCGGCGATTCCTACTTCGCCCTCGGCAACTACGACAACGCCCTGCTCTCCTACCTCCCCCTCGTCGTCTTCTATCCCTTCGTCCACGACAACGAGCCGCGCGGGCTCGCCGCCGCCCTCGCCTGCTACGCCGAGCTCAAGGAATGGGAACCCCTCTACCGCGCCATCCAGGAAATCCAGAAGAACTACCCCGCCCATCCCGCGGCCCAAACCGCCGCCGAATTTCTCGAGAAGTACCAGAAGGAACTGATCGACGCCGGCCAGTTCGTCGATGCCGCCAAGCTGACCACCGCCGACGGCGCGGTGGCCCCCGCCGGCGTGGCGGGCGCCCCCGCCGCGCCCGAAGCGCCCGCGGCGCCAGCCACCCCTACGAACGAAACTTCCAATGTTCAATAATCAATATTCAATCTTCAAGATAGGCTGTTCAGACCCCCACCCCCTCGCGGGGTGGGTGAAACTCCTACG
>RZYG01000356.1 GCA_009930415.1 Spartobacteria bacterium
TGCGCCGCGGCGGTGGGCGGTTCGTTCGGCTCCCAGGCTTCGCCCCGAATGGCCAACAGCCAGGCCGGAGGGCGCGCGCCGTAGAGTTCGTCCGCCAGCGCCAGCACGGCTTCCGGCGCCATGGCGTGGGTCGAGAAGGCGATTTCGTTCTGCGGGGCCAGCGGGCGGAACTCGAACGGCGCTTTCCCCGCCTGCGCGGCGTCGATGAACACGACCGTCCGGCTTTCCGCGACGGCGAAGGCGTCTTCGGCGTTGAGCTGGTAGTTGGAGTCGAAAACGAGGCCGGCCAGCCCCTCCGCCTGCGCCCAGGCTTCGAGTTCCTCGACGAGCGCCACGCCCAGGCCGTCGTCCTGGCGGCCGGGATTCCCGTAGCCGTAGATCAGGATCGGGAGGGATGAAATCTCAACATTCAATCTTCAATGTCCAATGTTCAATCATCAAGTATCCGAACCCGGCGACCTGGGCCAGGCCGCCCTACCCGCGATCCTTTTCGCGAGTTTCGCGAATTTCGTAGTTTATCGGCGGCTGGATTTTCGGTGGTGGCCCAACACCGCACCCGCCGCATCCAGCAGCGTCACGTCCAGCGGCATCTGCCCGTAGGCGTGGGTGGCGCAGCTCAGGCACGGGTCGTAGGCGCGGATGGCGACTTCGACCGCGTTCATCATGGGCTCGGTGATTTCCTTCTGGCCGGTCATGTAGGTCTTGGCGACGCAATTCACGGCGCGGTTCATGGGCTCGTTGTTGTTCGTGGTGGAGACGATCAGGTTGGCCATTTGGATCAGGTCGTCGTCGCCCACGGCGTAATGGTGGAACAGCGTGCCGCGCGGCGCCTCGATGATGCCGATGCCTTCGGGCCGCCGCGTCCCCTTCACGACGAGGTCGCTCCCCAAAATATCCGGATCCTGCAGCAGCTCGCGCATTTTTTCGGCGGCGTGGAGCACTTCGATCAGCCGCGCCCAATGCGTGTGCATGCACATGTCGTTGGGTTGGCCGCCCGTGGCGGACTTGAACGCCTCGAATTCCTTTTGCGCCAGCGGGGTCGGGATGAAATCGACCACGTTCAGGCGCGCGAGCGGCCCGACGCGGTACCAGCCCTGTTCCGGTCCCAGTTGCTTGAGGTACGGGAACTTCATGTAGCTCCACGACTTCACCTCTTCGCGGATATGCCGGAGATAATCCTGGCCATCCAGGTCGTCGAGGATCCGCTTGCCGGCCGCGTCCACGGCGCGCAGCACGCCGTGGTAGAGATCGAGCGCGCCGTCCTTGCGCACGAGGCTCAGGTGGTTCGACGGGAATTTCGAGAACCCGTCGATGAAGTCCTTGTGGGTCTTGTAGTAGTCCTTGAAAAAGGCCAGCGCGCCCTGCGACCACGCGACCATCTGGTCGGCGTTCAGCGGGCCGCCGTCGCCTTTGAGCAGCTTGTCGCGCTCTTCGGGCGTCAGGCTCTTATTCACGCCGCCGGGGATCGCGCCGGTGCCGTGGATTTTTTTGCCGGCGGTGGCGGCGATGACTTCCTGGCCGTATTTGCGCATGAGGACGGCCTGCGTCGCCAGTTCGCGGTTCGCCAGCGCCACGCCGATCACGTTGCGCGTCGCGGGATCCGCGTCGTAGCCGAACAGCAGGTCCGGCGAGGCCAGATGGAAGAAGTGCAGCGAATGCGACTGGAAGATCTGGCCGTAGTGCATCAGCCGGCGGATCTTTTCGGCCGTCGGCGTCAGCCCCTCGCCCGTGCCCGCGCCGACGACGACGTCCATCGCCTTCGCCCCGGCCAGGTGGTGGCTGACGGGGCAGATGCCGCACAGGCGCTGGACCAGGACCGGCGCCTCCCAGTACGG
>RZYG01000357.1 GCA_009930415.1 Spartobacteria bacterium
GCGCTGCTGTCGAGCTACTGGACCGGCTTCGTGATGCTGCTGCGCTACCTGAACAAGCGCGCGGGCCTGGTCGAGAAGAAGTAGGGGGGGGCGTGAGCTATACGGGGATGCACCAGCGCTGCTGGGTTCACGATTACTGCGCACCGAGTTTCTACCTGATCACCCTCGCGACGGAACCCCGCCGAAGTTGTTTGGGGCGTTTGCAAGGCGAACAAATCCGGTTGTCGCCGCTCGGGGAGATGGTGCGACGAAGCTGGTTCCGTTCGGAGGAAATCTATCCGGGGGTGGAACCCGACATTTGCGCCGTGATGCCCGACCATTTCCACGGGCTGCTGCGGGTGAAGGAGCGGCTGGCCAGGCCGATGGGGCAGGTGGTGCGCGGGTTCAAGGCGAGCACCACCTTTTTGTGGCGGCGGGATTTCGGCGGCGCAAGGGATGCGCCGCAACTGGACGAGGCCGGTCCTGTTTCGGCGCATTCTTTGCGCCGTTCCGTCCCTGCCACGCTCTGGCAAAAGGGCTTCCAAGACACGATCCTCCTGCGCCGGGGGCAACTGGAACGGATGCGGAACTATGTGCTGGACAACCCGCGCCGATTGGCCATGCGACGGGCACATCCGGAACTGTTCATCCAAGTGGCGCAGTTGACGCATGGTTGCGCTGGAATCGGCAACCGGTTTTTGCTGGAACGGCCGGTGCGGCGTCCGGTGCAGGTATCGCGCTCCGTTTCGCCGGAAGCGTTGGCGGAAAAACAGGCTGAACTGCTCTACGCGGCCGCGCACGGAGCGGTGCTGGTGTCGCCTTGCATCAGTCCCGGCGAAAAACAGATTGCCCGGGCAGCTTTGGCGGCGGACTTGCCGCTCATCGTGCTGCTCGAAAACGGATTTGCTCCGTTTTACAAGCCCGCCGGCAATTATTTGGAGGCGTGTGCCGCCGGCCGCCTCCTCATGCTGGCTCCTTGGCCGCATCACGACAACAAGCGCACCATCACGCGGGAGCAATGCCTCGCGCTGAACCGGCTGGCACGGGAGATTTGCGGGTAATCAGGACTTCGCGGCGGCGGCGAGCGCGTCGATCGAATCCTGCAGGAGGCCGAAGACGCGCAGGGCGTCGGGCCAGGCGATGCGCTCGGGGGCTTGGCGGGTTTCGCAGGCGGCGACGAAGCGCCGCATGACTTCGCCCACGCCAAAATCGAGTTTCCCCGTCAGATGCCGCCAGCCGGACTCGATGAACCCACCCCACGTGCCGAGCGTGGCCAGCGCGAGCGTGCGGAAATGGTCCGCCGCGCGGTGCTCGCGGTCGTCGGGCAGCCGCAGCAGGATGTCGCGGAAGACGTCGTGGACGAGAATCCCTTTTTCGCCGACGAGGGTCATGTGCCACTCGCAGACGGGCGACTCGAAGTTGAGCGAGAAAGCCAGGGGAAAGGCGTCGGACTGCAATTCCAGCGTGGCGAGGGCGGGCGTGGCGTGGCCTTTGGCGGAGGGGAATACGGTCGCATTGCGCACGCGGAGGTTTTTTCCGAGGCTGTCGCCGAGATAGAGGAAGTGGGACAGCTCGTCGTAGAGCAGGCCGAACGGCAGCGCTTCGTACCAGTTGGGCAAATGGCGCCGCGGGCTGTTGAGCAGCCGCGTCTGCACGGCCGTCACGCGGCCGAGGGCGCCGTCGGCGATGAGCCGCCGCGCGCGGACGGCGGAACGCGTGAACAGGTTGTTGTGCATCACGGCCACCATGACGCCGCTTTTCTGGACGCGCGCATCGAGATCGGCGACCTCGGCGCGGGAAAGCGCAACGGGCTTCTCGATCAGGACGTCCTTGCCGAG
>RZYG01000111.1 GCA_009930415.1 Spartobacteria bacterium
TCAGCTTGCTGAGACCGCAGCTGTTCCCAAATTTCTCCAAACCCGGTCCGAGCAAGCTCGGCCCCTACGATTCAGAGCCCGAAATCCGTCTTGCACCCTATTGAACGTTGAGCATTGAATATTGAGCTCGAAAACAAAAACAGCCGCCCTTTGAGGGCGGCTGGGAGGGGTAATCCGAACGGATTCACCCACGGCACGAGGCCGCGGGGGTCTGGAATCGGGCGGGATCCGTCGGGCCTAGGCTTCGACCTTGATTTCCTTGGCCGACTGCCAGACGCCGTGGATGTTGCAGTAGGCGACGGCCTGCAGGGTGCCCGACTTGGCCAGCTTGACGTTGGCGATCATGCTCGGGTTGGTCAGCGCCGGGCCGGGGACGTCCGTCGTCGAATCGCCGTGGGCCTTGAATTCGGCGTGCGCGAGCTGGATCGGCAACTTGCCGCCTTCGGGCAGGAAATAGAGCGAAATCCAGGCGATGTAGTGCTGGACGGTGTTCGGGTGGGCGATGGCCTTGCCCAGGCCGGCCGTCACGGTGAAGAACTCGCCGGCCTTCACGGAATCCGGCGCTTCGATGACGGGCGCGTGCTTTTCGGTTTTCCAATCGGCGTTCTGGATGGTGCTGTTGAATTCGGACATGAGGTTCTCCTTGTATGGGTTTGACCGGACTTCACTTTAACACGCCGCCGGAAATCCCGCCACCCGCCAATGCCGAAAAAGTGCGTTTTTGTTGGGAATGGTTGTTGACCCCTCTTTGTTTCTTCTGAAAGAATCGAGGCATAAATCAAAGAAAAGCCTCCAAGGAGACCCGTCCCATGAGAAAGAGTTGGATTGCCCTGGTCTTGGTTTTCTGTTGCGCCGCGCCGGCCTTCGCCCTGGACGTGACCGTGCCGGATGCCGGTCTGCGCCTGCAGATCTACGGCTACGTCCGCGCCGACCTGTCGCACGACACGCAGGCCACCGCGCCCAAAGGCGACTTCGCCTTCTTCGTTCTGCCCGAAGTGGACGGCGAAAAGGACGCCCAGACCCACATCGGCGCCCGCGAATCCCGCCTCGGCCTGAACCTGTTCGGTCCGGATGCCGGCAACTGGAAGACCACCGGCAAGCTCGAAATGGACTTCTACGGCGGCGACAAGGCCAATTCCTACAATCCCCGCATGCGCCTCGCCTATCTGGACGTCGCCCATTCGTCGGGCCTGTCCCTGCGCTTCGGCCAGGACTGGGACACCTTCTGCGAACTGGTGCCCCGCATCGTCAACTTCGCCTATCTGGCGGACATCGGCGCCCTCGGCATCCGCCGCCCCCAGGCCCGTCTCACCCAGGAACTGAAGCTGGCCGAGAACACCAAGCTCGTCGCCAAGGTCGCCGCCGCCCAGACGGTCGGCGAGGATCTCGACGGCGGCACGTTCGAGGACGGCGCCGACTCCGACTGGCCGACCGTCCAGTGGAGCGTCGCCCTGTTCCAGAAGCTCTGGACCGAAAAATCCGCCAAGGTCGCCTTTGGCGGCCACTACGGCCGGGAAACGGTGGATGAAACCGTCAGCAACGTCGTCGTTTCCGCGGATGCGCAGGACTACGACAGCTGGTCCGCGCAGGGCTCGATTTTCCTGCCTCTGACCCAGCAGCTCGCCGTGCAGGGCAACCTCTGGAAGGGCGCGAACCTCGACACCTACTTCGGCGGCATCGGCCAGGGCGTCAACGTCGCCCTCGGCCGCGAGATCGAAGCCCAGGGCGGCTGGGCCCAGCTGCTGTGGGATCCGACCGACAAGCTCTGCTTCGGCTTGGGCTACTCCGTGGACGATCCCAAGGACGAAGATCTGGCCGAAGGCCGGCCCTGCAAGAACGAGCAGATCTTCGGGAACGTCGCCTACAAGCTGACCCCCGCGGTCACGGCCATGGCCGAATACGCCCACATGACGACGGACTATCTCGGCAAGGACGAGGCGGTCAACGACCGCGTCCAGCTCGCCATGAAATACGCGTTCTGATCCGCGCTTGCGCGCGCCGGGCCGCCCCCCCTCGGGGCGGCCCTTTTTCGCGCCCCGTTGCGGCTTGCTCCCCGAAGCCGTGGCGCCGGGGCGGCGCAAAGTTTTTACGTTCCACGTAAAACCGCGCGAAAGTTTTTACGTTCCACGTAAAAATCGGCCGTTCGTTTTACGTCGTACGTAAAAAACCTCCGCCGGCCGTTTCCGTTGCCGGGAAAGCCGGCAATTGTTAGGCTGGCGGACATGAAGAGAATTCTGACGTGGGCGGCGGCCGCCCTGGCCGCGGCGTGCGGGGGCCTGGCGGTTTTCGGCTGGCTGGCCAGCCGCGACGCGCCGCTGCCGCCGGACGAATCGGAATTCGCCGTCGCGCGGCCCGGGGTCGCGCCGGAAGACAACGCCTTCACCTATTTCCTCGCCGCGACGAACCATCTGGTCGAGACGACGAACGCCCAATTGGTAGCGGATTTCCTGGCGGGCAAGGCGCCGGATGATCCGGAACTGCGCGCGCTCGCGGCAAGCAACGCCGCCTGCTTCGCGCAGATCCAGCGCGGAACCGATTGCGCGGTTTGCCAGTTCCCGCTGCCGCCGTCGTATTTCGATGCCGAATTCCCATACCTCAGCGCTTGGCTGAAAATCGGCCGGCTGCTGGCGGTTCGTTCGCGCCAGGCCCGGCTGGACGGCCGCTGGGCGGAGGCCGTGGTGGATGCGTGGGCGGTCGCGCGCATGGGCGGGATCGCGGCGGACCACGCGGAATCCATGATCCATTATCTGGTGGGCGTGGCCATCGCCGGCGAGGGGTACGAGCAGATCCTGGCCCTGGCCGCCGATCCGGCCGTTCCCGCAGCCGACCTGCAGGTGCTGGCGGCCGGGTTGGACCAGCTGGGGCCGTACGATGCGGGCCTGGCCCGCGCGTTGAAAATGGAAGCCGACCATGCGGCCGATCTCGTCGCCGGTTTCGCCTCCGGCCGCGTCGATTGGATCGATCTGCTGACATTCGGCGAGGTGGAGCGCGACTTCCGGAAGCGCCTGCTCGCGGGTCTCATGCGCTCGCCGTATTTCTTCCGGCCGCAGGCCACGCTGCGCGCCGTGCGGGAAAAGTACCGGCAGGCGATCCGGGATGTTTCCTTGCCCTATGCGCAGGCGGACGCGACCGAGGAGCCCAAGTTCGGCCAGAGCCTGCTCCAATTGCTGCGGCCGAATTCCGTCGGGGAATTTTTTCGGCGCGTGGTGGTCGTGCCGGCCCGCCAGACCCTGGAAACGAAGTGCCGGGCGGAAAGCCTGCTGGCCGGCGCGAAACTGGCGGTGGCGTGCCACCGGTTCGAGCGGGAGAGGGGCCGCTTCCCGGAAACGCTGGCGGAACTGGTGCCGGAATATCTGGACGCTCTGCCGCGGGATCCCTACGACGGCGCGCCTTTCCGGTATTCGACGGAGAAGGGGCAGGTCTGGGCCGTGGGCAAGAACCTGACCGACGAAGGCGGCTCGACGCGGGTGCCGGGCGCGGACAAGGAGTATGTGGCGAGCCGCCATCGGCGCCGGGCCGAGGATTTCGTCTTCGAGTTGCGCCCGGCGGAGGCGGAATGAAACGCCGCGGTGGATCGCGAAAAAAGCGCGCCGCGGAAAACCGCGGCGCGCGTGCGTTCCGGTATGGATCGGAACCTTAGCCGTTCTTGGCCTGGAAGTCCTTCATGAAGGCGACGAGGGCGTCGACGGACTCCATGGGGCAGGCGTTGTAGATGCTGGCGCGGCAGCCGCCGACGTCGCGGTGTCCCTTCAGCCCGCTCATCTTCAGCGCGACGGCTTCCTTGATGAACTTCGCCTCGAGTTCCTCGCTGGGGAGGCGCCAGGTGACGTTCATGATGGAGCGGAAGGCCTTGTTGGCGCCGCCGCGGTAGTAGCCGCCGGAGTTGTCGATCGCGGCGTAGAGCTTGTCGGCCTTGGCGCGGTTGATCTTCTCGATCCCGGCGGCGCCGCCCTTGGCGAGGAGCCAGCGGGAGACGAGCATCAGGATGTAGATGCCGAAGGTGGACGGGGTGTTGTAGAGGGAGTTGTCCTTGGCCTGCGTGCGGTACTGCAGCATCGTGGGCAGGGTGGCCGGGGCGCGCTCGATCAGGTCCTTGCGGATCACGACGAGGGTCACGCCGGAGGGGCCGAGGTTCTTCTGCGCGCCGGCGTAGATCAGGCCGAACTGCTTGAGATCGAACGGGCGGCAGAGGATGTCGCTGGACATGTCGCAGACCAGGGGGGCCTCGGTCTTCGGAAACGCCTGCATCTGCGTGCCGGCGATGGTCTCGTTGGAGGTCACGTGCACGTAGGCGGCGCCCGGAGTGTAGTTCAGGGCCGCGTAGTCGGGCATGTTGGTGGGGACGTCCTTGGAGGTGTCGGCGAGGACGTTCACGTTGCCGATCTTCTTGGCTTCCTTGATGGCCTTGCCGGCCCAGGCGCCGGAATGGACGTAGTCGGCGGTCTGGCCGGGCAGCAGCAGGTTCATGGGGATCTGGGCGAACTGGAGACTGGCGCCGCCTTGGAGAAAGAGGATCTGGTAGTTGTCGTCGACGCCCAGAAGCTGGCCCATGTTGGCGATGGCTTCGGCGTGGACCGCGTCGTAGGCCTTGCCGCGGTGGCTGTGTTCCATGATGGACATGCCGGTGCCGTTGAAATCGACGAGTTCCTTCTGGGCGATCTCGAGGACTTCGAGGGGGAGGACGGCCGGGCCGGCGTTGAAGTTGTGGGCTCTGCTCATGACGTTTCCTTTGGTTCTGCTTTCTAAAGGTCGCCATCATAGCCGCCGCCGCGCGGAAAAATCAATCCCAACCCGAGCGTCCGGAGCCCCGGGCCGGGCGAACCGGAAGACCGTCGCGCGCAAGCCGGATCGCGACACGGCGGAAAACCAGACGTTTCATAAAACGTCTGGCTGGGTTCGGGGAGGATCCGACGCGCGCGCCGGGTCGGGGCCGTTTCGATCAGGTCCGCTTCGTTTCGGGCGACGATCGGACATCCTGCCGGCGAGTGATGGGATAGGTAGGAGATGTCGGTTTTAAGAATACACATGACAAAATTGTATTATTTTTAAAATTATGATTACAAATATGTCGTCACAATGAAAATTCTGCACGGCCCGCCGATAATCATATTTCAATGATGGTGTGTGATATATGAATATTTTTCGGATCGACGGAGTCGGTTGGCATGCGGATTGCTATTGAAAACCATCGCCACAAAAGTGGACGATGTACGGAAATGGCACACGCGGAAGTCGGATGGAACGCATCCGATTCCAATATCGAAAGAGGACGACGATGAGCAATGCGAGATTGAATGCGATCGCGGCGGTGACGAATTACCGGGCGACGGCGCAGGCGCTGGATTTCTCCAAGACGCCGGCCAGCGAGATTTTCGGATCGAACGTGTTCGACGACCGGACGATGCAGGCGCGGCTGCCGAAGGGCGTGTACCAGGCGCTGCGGCGGACGATCGACAAGGGCGAAGCGCTGGACGTGTCGGTCGCCGACGAGGTGGCCGTGGCGATGCGCGACTGGGCCATCGAGAAGGGCGCGACGCATTACGCCCACGTGTTCTATCCGCTGACCGGCCTGACGGCCGAAAAGCACGACAGCTTCCTCGAACCGGACGGCAAGGGCGGCGCGATCGCGGAATTCTGCGCCAAGCAGCTCATCAAGGGCGAACCGGACGCGTCGAGCTTCCCGTCCGGCGGCATCCGCGCGACCTTCGAAGCGCGCGGCTACACCGCTTGGGACGTCACCAGCCCGGCCTACATCCTGGAAAATCCCAACGGCACCACGCTGTGCATTCCGACGGCGTTTTGCTCGTGGACGGGCGAGGCGCTGGACAAGAAAACGCCGCTGCTGCGGTCCATGCAGGCGCTCAACGCGCAGGCGCAGCGGCTGCTGCGGGCGTTCGGCGATCCGAATCCGGAACGGGTGTTCGCGACGGCGGGCTGCGAGCAGGAATACTTTTTGGTGGACCGCAACTTCTTCTTCGCGCGGCCGGACCTGATCAGCGCGGGCCGCACGCTGTTCGGCGCCAAGCCGCCGAAGGGGCAGGAAATGGAAGACCAGTACTTCGGGGCGATTCCCGAGCGCGTGCTGGCGTTCATGCTCGAGGCCGAGCGCGAGCTCTACAAGCTGGGCGTGCCGGTGAAGACGCGCCACAACGAAGTGGCTCCCGGCCAATACGAATTGGCGCCGGTCTATGAAAACGCCAACGTCGCCGCGGACCACCAGTACCTGACGATGACGGTCTTGCAGCGCGTGGCGCAGAAGTACGGCATGAGCTGCCTGTTGCACGAGAAGCCGTTCGCCGGCATCAACGGCTCCGGCAAGCACCTGAACTGGTCGCTGGGCACGAAGAAGGCCAACCTGCTGGAGCCGGGCGATACGCCCCACGACAACATGCAGTTCCTGGCGTTCTGCGCGGCGGTGATCCGGGCGGTGGACAAGCACGCGACGCTGCTGCGGGCGTCGATCGCGCACGCCGGCAACGACCATCGCCTCGGCGCGAACGAAGCCCCGCCGGCCATCATTTCCATCTTCCTCGGCGAGCAGCTCACGGAGGTGTTCGCGCAGATCGCAAAGGGCGGGCCGGACAAGTCGAAAAAGCCGGGCACGCTGACGGTGGGCGTGGACACGCTGCCGCCGCTGCCCAAGGACGCGGGCGACCGCAACCGCACGAGCCCGTTCGCCTTCACCGGCAACAAATTCGAGTTCCGCGCCGTCGGCTCCAGCCAGTCGGTGGCGGGGCCGCTGGTGATTCTGAACACGATCATCGCCGACTCGATCGACTACGTCGCGGGCGAACTCGAAGCGGCCAAGGCCCAGACGCCGGCGGAACTCGGCGCGGCGGTGCAGAAGACGATCCGCAAGATCATGAAGGACCACGGGCGGATCATCTTCAACGGCGACGGCTATACGGAGGCGTGGCAGAAGGAAGCCGCCCGGCGCGGGCTGCCGAACGCGCGCAACACGGCCGAGGCGATTCCGGCCTGCCAGACGAAGGCGAACGACGACGTGCTGGCGAAGTACGGCGTGCTCTCCAACCGCGAATTCCACAGCCGGAACGAAATCTACCTCGAGAAATACGTCAAGGACGTGAAGATCGAAGGGCGCTTGGCGTTCGAAATCGCCAAGACGATGATCTTTCCCGCGGCGGTGGAGTACCAGATGCGGCTGGCGGAGGCGTCGCTGGCGCTGAAGGACCTGGGCCAGAAGCATTGCACGTCGGTGCTGGCCGAACTATGCGGCCTGGCGGCGGATCTGCAGAAACGCATGGAGGCGCTGCGCAAGATCCTCGCGCACGACGGCAACGGCGACGTCGCCGCCCATGCGCGCTACTGCCGGGAGAAAATCGTGCCGGCCATGGATGCCGTCCGCGCCGTGGTCGATCAGCTCGAATTCATCGTGGCGGACGACCTGTGGCCGCTGCCGACCTACCAGGAAATGCTGTTCATCAAATAGGGCGCCATGTCGCCGGAATCCAGGCCATTCGAAACCGCGCCGGCGGCGGCCCCCGCCGCCGACCGGCATTCGCGGGAGCTCGATCTGCTGGGCGAAATCAGCCGCCTGCTGGACCACACCCTCGATCTCCGCGAGGTGGCCGACCCCATGCTGGAGGCGCTTTCCGCGCAGCTCGGCCTGGAGTACGCGACCTTGACGCTGCTCAACCGCAAGACGGGCGACATCCTCATCGAAGCCGCGCACGGACTGTCCGCGCAGCAGGCCCAGCGTGGCCGCTACCGCCTGGGCGAGGGCGTCACCGGCAAGGTCGTGCAGGACGGCCAGCCGATCGTGATTTCCCGCACGAGCGAATCGCCGTTGTTTTTGGACAAGACCCGGCGCGGCAAGCGACCGGACACCTCGTTCATCTGCGTGCCGATCAAGGTCGAGCGCGAGGTGGCCGGCGCCCTCAGCGCAAACCGCGCCTACGATCCCGAAGCCGACTTGCGGCAGGACGTCCGCCTGCTGACGATCGTCGCCTCCATGATCGCCCAGGCCGCCAAGCTGCGCCGCGCGGTGCAGGAAGACCAAGGGCGGCTCACCGAAGAAAACGCGCGGCTCAAGGCCGAGCTGAAGGAACGCTTCCGCCCGGCGAACATCGTGGGCAATTCCCACGAAATGCAGATCGTCTACGACCAGATCGCCCAGGTCTCCAAGAGCGCGGCGTCGGTGCTGATCGAAGGCGAAACCGGCACCGGCAAGGAACTCGTCGCCCACGCCATCCACTACAACAGCCCGCGCGCGGACAAGCCGTTCATCAAGGCCCACTGCGCGGCGCTGCCCGAAAGCGTGATCGAAAGCGAATTGTTCGGCCACGAAAAAGGCGCCTTCACCGGCGCGGTGGCCGAGCGCAAGGGCCGCTTCGAGCTGGCCCACGGCGGATCGCTGCTGCTCGACGAAATCGGCGACGTGCCCATGTCCATCCAGATCAAGCTGCTGCGCGTCCTGCAGGAGCGCGAATTCGAGCGCGTGGGCGGGACGAAGACGATCAAGGTGGACGTGCGCGTGATCGCCGCCACCAACAAGGACCTGCCGACCTTGGTGCAGCAGGGCAAGTTCCGCGAGGATCTCTACTACCGGCTGCACGTGTTCCCGATCTACGTTCCGCCGCTGCGCAAGCGCAAGGCCGACGTCGTGCTGCTCGCGGATTTCTTTTTGCAGAAGTACGCGCAGGAAAACGGCAAGGACGTGCGCCGGCTCTCCAGCGCCGTGATCGACATGCTGATGAGCTACCATTGGCCGGGCAACGTGCGCGAGCTGGAAAACTGCATCGAGCGCGCCGTGCTGGTGGCCGAAGGCAACGTGATCCATCCGTACCA
>RZYG01000112.1 GCA_009930415.1 Spartobacteria bacterium
CAGGTTCAGCGCGGCCGAGGCCTGCTCCCACAGGCCCTTGATCCACAGGAACATTTCCAATTCATCGACGGGCTTGAACTTGTCCAGCCCCGTGCGCCCCGCCGGCCCGAACAGGCCGACCGCGACGTGGTCGGTTTCCGTCGGCTTGCCGTCCGGGCCCAGCCGGAAGACGCGCCCCGTCTCGAAGAACGCCGTTTCCGCCACCTGCCGCGAGAAATTCAGGCCGATGGTCTCGGCCATTTGCGGCAGCAGCGCGTCGCGCATGACCGTATGGTCCGCCGTCAGCGGATTCGCCAGCTTCACGCGGCTCGGCGCGTTGCCCTGGTCGAAGAGGTCCAGCAACCCTTCCGCGAGGAAGCTGTAGTGCATGATCTGCTGCAGGCCCAAGCCGACGAGGACGTCGCGCAGGCGAGCCTGCGCCTGCGCCGGCTTGTCGTCGGCGTCGGGCACGATGGTCGCCATCGAGCGCACCGGCGGCAATTTCTTCAGCCCGTAGATGCGGGCGTATTCCTCGATCAGGTCCGCTTCGCGCGTCAGGTCCTCGCGGAACGTCGGCACTTCCACTTCGATCGCGTCCGGGCCGCTCTTCAGCACTTTCAGATCCAGCGCCGCGAAGACCTGCGCGATCTCCGCCGGGGCCGCCGCGATGCCCAGCAGGGCTTCCAGCCGCGCCGGACGGCAGACCACTTTCCAGGGTTTCTTCGGTTCCGACCGCACGTCCACGACGCCCAGCAGCAGCTTCGCGCCGGCCAGCTCGCACGTCAGCTTCGCCGCGCGCCGGCTGCCGAATTCGGCCAGTTCCGCGTCCACGCCGCGCATGAAGCGGTACGACGCGTCCGACAGCATGCCCAGCTTCTTGCTCGTCGCGCGGACCGACGCCGGCCGGAAGTTCGCGCTTTCCAGCAGCACGTCGGTCGTCGTCTCGTTGATTCCGCTGTGCTCGCCGCCCATCACGCCCGCCACCGCCATCGGCTTGACCGCGTCGGCGATCACCAGCATCTGTGGTTCCAGCGCGCGTTCTACGCCGTCCAGCGTCAGGATTTTCTCGCCCGGCTTCGGATGCCGCACCACGATGCGGCCTTCCGCCAGGAGCTTCTGGTCGAACGCGTGCAGGGGTTGCCCGCACTCCAGCATGACGTAGTTCGTGATGTCCACGACGTTGTTGATGGCGCGGATGCCGGCCGCCTCGAGGCGCCGCTTCATCCAGTCGGGGCTCGGGCCCACCTTCACGTTCTGCAGGACCCGCGCCGTGTAGCGCGGACAATCTTTCAGGTCTTCCACCACCACGCTCGTGGCCTTTTCCACCGCGGGATGCGATTCCTGCAGCGAGGCGTCCGGCACCTTGACTTTTGTGCCGTAGAGCGCCGCGACTTCGCGCGCGAGGCCCAGCAGGCTCAGGCAATCGGGCCGGTTCGGGGTGATTTCGACTTCGACCACCGTTTCCGGCGGCCCCAGCACCTCGGAGAGCGCCGTGCCCGGCGCCCACTTCGCGTCCAGCGCCATCAAACCGGCATGGTCGTCGGAAATTCCGAGTTCGTCCTCGGCGCAGAGCATGCCCTCGCTGAAAACGCCGCGCACCTTGCGCTTTTCGATCGTGAAGCCGGCCGGCAGCGCCGTGCCCAGGGGCGCGAACGGGTACTTCCCGCCCACGGCCACGTTCGGCGCGCCGCACACCACGGTCATTTCAGCCGGCCCGCCGAAGTTCACCTTGCACAGCGTCAGCTTGTCCGCGTTCGGATGCTTCTCGATCGCCAGCACTTCGGCGACCACCACGCCCGGCACGCCGCCGCCCAGGCGCTCGATGCCTTCGACTTCCACGCCCGAGAAGGTCAGCTTGTCCGCCAACCCCTCGACCGTGTCTTCGAAGTCCACGTACTCTTTCAACCAGCTTAACGGAATTTTCATGGTTCGATCCTAAAACTTATTGCACCGCAAATGGACGCAAATACACGCAAATGAATCCGGGGTTCTTCCCCCATTTGTATCCATTTGCGTCCATTTGCGGCTCTCTCGCCCCTAGAACTGCGTTAAATACCGGACGTCGTTTTCGTACAGCCGCCGGATGTCGTCGATGCCGAACAGGATCATCGCCAGGCGTTCGATGCCCATGCCGAAGGCGTAGCCGGTGACTTTTTCCGGATCGTAGCCGGCCAGTTTGAAGACGTTGGGATCCACCATGCCGGCGCCCATGATTTCGATCCAGCCGCTCTGCTTGCAGACCCGGCAGCCCTTGCCGCCGCACATGTGGCACGAGAAATCCACTTCCACGCTCGGTTCGGTGAACGGGAAGAAATGGGTGCGGAAGCGCGACTTCACGCCCGGGCCCATCAACTCGCTGGCGAAGTGGTCGATGTCGCTCTTCAAATCGGCCAGGCTGACCTTCTCGTCGACGTAGAGGCCTTCGATCTGGTGGAAGTTCGCCGAGTGCGTCGCATCCGTCGTGTCGCGCCGGTAGCACCGGCCCGGGCAGACGATCCGCACGGGCGGCTGGCGGCTTTCCATGTACCGCGCCTGCACCGCGCTGGTCTGCGTGCGCAGCAGCAGGCCGCCGGGCAGATAGAACGTGTCCTGCACGTCGCGCGAGACGTGGTCGGCCGGCGTGTTCAGCGCGTCGAAGTTGTAGTACTCCGTCTCGACGTCGGGCCCGTCGGCCACCGTGAAGCCCATGCGGCGGAAGATCGCCGAGGTCTTGTCGATGAGCTGCTGGATCGGATGCAGCCGGCCGCGGCGCGCCCAGCGCCCGGGCAGGGAAAGATCGAACGCGCCGGCCTTGGCCACCTTGGCCGCCGCTTCCAGCGCCGCCTTGCGCTCGGCCACCGCCGCCGTCACGCCCGTCTTGAAGCGGTTGAGGGCTTGGCCCATCGCCGGTTTGTCCGCCGCGGGCACGTCCTTGAGCCCCTGCATCAGCGCCGGGAGCATTCCGTTGCGGCCGATGTACTTCACCCGCAGCGCTTCCAGCGCGGCCAAATCCGCCGCGCCCGCCAGCTCCGCCAGCGCCTGCGCCGTCAAACCATCTACTTCCTGGATGTCCATGAATTCTCCTCGAAATCGGGAATTTTCCACACCGTGGAAAAAGTCCGGGGCATTTTTCCACGTCGCGGAAAAATAGAAAGCAAGAAAATCCGACCGGGCATTGGTCGTTCCTTCGTTCCGGCCGACCTGATTCACCCACGGGATGAACCCGAGGGGGTCTGGATCGGAGCGCCCCGCAGACCCCCACGCCCTTGCGGCGTGGGTGAATCAGGTCCGAATAATGGAACCAACCAGGCCGACGCCCTGGCCTACAAACTCGGCAGCATGAGTTTATCGCCGAAAAACCGGTCGAATTCCGGCGGATCGAACCGCTCGAAGGCACCGCCGTGGTAGAAGGTGATCTCCCCGAAGTAGACCTTACCGCCGCAAGCGAACAGATCGATGCGCGCATAGGGAAAATCGGCCGCGAGCGTTTCCGCCACGCGCACCATCTCCTCCAGCGCCGCCGGCCGCGCCACCGCCCGCCCGTTGGGCCACGACGGCTTGCTCCCCTCCCACTCCGTCCAGATGAACGGCTGGAGCTGCCAGTCCAGGTCGTAGAAATTCCGTCGGTGCGCGATCTCGCGGTCCAGATCCACCTGGATCGCCGCGACTTTGCCGCCGAAACAGTGGAACTTGAAATCGCTGGGAATCTGCCCCGCTTCGTCCAGCAGCAGTTCTTCGATCACGACGGCCGGCTTCATGTCCTTGTAAGGCCACTCGCGCGACGTCGCGTAATGGCTCGTCGCCAGCCACTCGCGGAACTGGCGCACCACCGCGCGTTCGTCCTCGCGCGCTTGGTCGCGCACGATCCAGTTCTGGCCGCTGCCGTGGTTTGTCTTCAAGACAAAGGCCGCCGGCAGCTCCGCGAACCGGATTTCCTCCGCCCGGTCGCACTTCCGGATCAGCGGAATCAGGTACTTCTCCCCCACCTTCGCCGCCACATGCGCCCGCACGGCGTACTTGTCCGCCGCGATCTTCTGCAGCGGGTCGCGCACGTGCAGCTTCATCCAGTTCAGCTTTTCGTTCAGGGTGCGCGGATTCGCCCAATCCAGCGGATAGCCGAACGTCCGCGCAAATTGCCGCTCGATCGCGCTCCGGTCCGACCGCCATCCGCCCCCTTGCAGCCAATCCCGTGCCCGGACCAGCGGAAAAAGAACCCGCCCCCCCCACTCGGTCTCGCGATACGTCCGCTTCAGCCACGCTTTCATGCGCCGCCATACTGCCCGCTCCGCCCCGCGAAATCAAGACATCCGCCCCGCCGCTTGTCTTCCCCGCGCCGGCCCGGTATAGTGCCCGACCGTTGACGCCATGACCGACATCCAGCAACCATCCCTTTTCGGTTCCGACTCCGACGACGACGCCCCGCGGCCCGCCAAGGGCGCCAAAGGGGCCAAGGCACCCGCCGCGCCCGCCAACCCGCCTCCGCGGATCGACGAGAAAGACCTCGGCGACGGCCCGCTGCATCGGCTGATGGACGGCAATTTCCTGCAGTACGCGTCCTACGTCATCCGCGACCGCGCCATTCCCGAGCTGGACGACGGCCTCAAGCCCGTCCAGCGCCGCATTCTCCACGCGCTCTACGAAAAAGACGACGGCCGCTTCATCAAGGTCGCGAACATCGTCGGCCACACCATGCAGTACCATCCGCACGGCGACGCCTCCATCGGCGACGCGCTGGTCACGCTGGTCAACCGCGGCTATCTCATCGAGGGCCAGGGCAACTTCGGCAACATCCACACCGGCGATCCCGCCGCCGCGCCGCGCTACATCGAGTGCCGCCTGACGGATCTGGCCGCCACGCAGCTGTTCAATCCCGATTTGACCGACTACGTGCCCTCCTACGACGGCCGCAACAAGGAACCCGTCGTGCTGCCGGCCAAGCTGCCGCTGCTGCTCATGCTCGGCACGGAAGGCATCGCCGTCGGCCTGTCCACCCGCGTCCTGCCGCACAATTTCGGCGAACTGCTCCAGGCGCAGATCGCGATCCTCCAGAAAAAGCCGTTCAAGCTGGTGCCCGATTTCCCGCAGGGCGGGCTGATCGACGCCCGCGAGTACGACGAAGGCCGCGGCAAGGTCCGCTGCCGGGCCGTCGTCGACCAGAAGGACGAAGCCACTCTCGTCGTCCGCGAACTGCCCTACGGCGTCACCACGGAAACCCTCATCGGATCCATCGAAGACGCCGCCAAGAAGGGCAAGATCAAGACCAAGGCCATCCGCGACTACACGGCGGGCAAGGTCGAGATCGAAATCGCCCTCGCGGCCGACGCCGACGTCCAGCAGGCCATCCAGGCGCTCTACGTCTTCTCCCAGTGCGAGGTCTCCCTCTCCCTGCGCCCCATCGTCATCCAGGAACAGCGCCCCGTCGAGATGTCCGTCCACGACATCCTGCGCCACAACACCAAGCGGCTCGTCGACCTGCTGCGCAAGGAACTCCAGATCGAGCGCAAGAAGATCGACGAAGCCCTCCAGGCGGCCTCGCTCGTGCGCTTGTTCATCGTGCACCGCATCTACAAACGCATCGAGGAATGCAAGACGGCCGCCGAAGTCCGCCAGGCCATTCTCGACGGCCTCGCCCCCTTCCGCGACCAGCTCCGCCGCGACATCAGCTCCGCCGACCTCGACCTGCTCCTCGGCATTCCGATCCGGCGCATTTCGCTCTACGACATCAACAAGTCGCGCAAGGAGGAAGACGATCTCCTCGCCGACTTCGCCGCCGTCGAGCAGAGCCTCACCGACGTGACCGCCTACGCGATCAAGTATCTCAAGGGTCTCTACCGCGACTACGCCGACCTCTTCCCCCGCAAGACGCGCGAAGCCAAGTTCGACGCCATCGAAGTGCGCGAACTGACCGCCGAGGAACGCGCCGTCGTCCTCGACAAGGAAAAAGGCTACCTCGGCTACGACGTCGGCGGCGGCGAGCCGCTCTTCCGCTGTTCGTCCTACGACAAGGTCATCCTCGTCTGGGACGACTGCCGCTACCGCGTCGTCCCGCCGCCCGAAAAGCTGTTCGTGGACAAGAACCTCGTCTACGCCGCCATCTACGACCGCGACCGCGTGATGACCCTCGTCTACGAAGCCGACGGCATCACGCACCTCAAGCGGTTCGCGTTCGGCGGCGTCATCCAGAACAAGGACTACTTCTGCGTCCCCGAAGGCGAAACCGCCAAATCCCTGTTCTTCTCCGACGCCCAGCCCGCGACGCTCTACGTGAAATACGCGCCGCGCAAGGGCCAGCAGATCCACCAACAGGTATTCGAGCCGAAGAAAGTCGCCGTCCGCACGCCCAAGACCCGCGGCATCCAGATGACCACCAAGGTCGTCGCCGCCATCGAGACCCAGAAGCCCCGCAACTGGGACGACAAGGCCGGCCCCAAGGGCGCGTTTCTGGATTAAGCTCGATCCGCCCGGTCGCCGCCCGGGCCTACAGCAATCCGCCCTGTAGGCCACCGCGTCGAGGTGGCCGGCTGTTCCGCCTTTGGATCTTGGACATTCGGATTTTTCCCGCTATTTTCGCAAGCCCGGTCAAGAATCCGCGCCGCGCCCGTGGTTGACTGGCGGCACAACAAAGGGAAAGACCCCGATGGACTCGGAACAGATCAACGCGGTGAAACGGATGCAGGCCTTCATCGAAGCGCACCGGACCGAACCGATCACCTTGGCCGGCCTCGCCCGCGCCGCCCGCTATTCCCCGTGGCATGCCGCGCGGCTCTTCAAGGAATACGTCGGGCGCGCGCCGTTCGAGTACGTCCGCCAGCGCCGCCTGTCCGCCGCCGCGGACGAGCTCTGCGCCGCGCCGCGCAAGGTGATCGACGTCGCGTTCGACTTCGTCTTCGATTCGCACGCCGGTTTCACGCGCGCGTTCACCCGGCAATTCGGACTTTCCCCGCGGCAGTTTCGCCGGAAAAAGCCGTCCGTCGTCCTGTTCATGCCGGACCGGATGCGCAGCTACTACCCGCCCACAACGAAAGGAAACGCCCCCATGAAAGCCAAAACACCCCAGCCCCAGTCCCAGGTCGTCTTCGTCCAGATCGTGGACCGCCCCGCGCGCAAAATGATCCTCAAGCGCGGCAAGAAAGCCACGCACTACTTCGAGTACTGCGAGGAAGTCGGCTGCGAAATCTACAACCGGCTCGGCCAGATCCAGGCCGCCATCCACGAGCCCATGGGCCTGTGGCTGCCCAAGCGCCTCCAGCGCCGCGGCACCTCCGTCTATGCCCAGGGCGTCGAAGTGCCCGCCGACTATGCCGGCCCCGTCCCGGAGGGCTTCGAGATCATCGACCTGCCGCCCTGCACCCTGATGGTCTTCCAAGGCCCGCCCTTCGACGACGAAAACTTCGAGCAGGCCATCTTCTCGCTGTGGGACGTCATGAAGACCTACCAGCCCGAACTCTACGGCTACGAATGGGCCGACGACGACGCGCCGCGCTTCCAGCTCGAACCCGTCGGCTACCGCGGATACATGGAAGGCCGCCCCGTCCGCCCCGTGAACAAAGCGGCCCGCAAACCCGCCCGCAAGAAAACCGCCGCCACGCCCCATCCCTCCCAGAAAAAAGCCCTGGCCAAAAAACGAACCCTCCAAGGGTAGGTCCACCGGCTGCTTGGACCCCCGACGCCCCCCAAGCAATCCTACCGCCGACGGTCTTACCGCATCTGCGCGAGGAACTGGGCGGGATCGAAGACCGAACAGGCGGCTTTGGCGAAATCCCGGACGTTGCGGGTGATGACCGCGTCCGCGCCGGCCTGGCGCGCGGCCTGGACCAGCACGCCGTCTTCGAAGTCGGCCATTTCGCTGCGCAAGGCGCCTTCAATCACCGCCCGCGTCACGGGCGCGATTTCGAACAGCCGCAGCAACCGCGCCATAATCGGCCGGGCATCGGACCGGCCAAGGGATTGAGTCAGCAGGTAATCCAGCGTGGTCAGCGTAGTGGCGCACAGCAAACCCGTCGCCCGCCCCTCTTCCACCAGCCGAAAAATCCGCGCCGCATCCGCCACGTGCGGTTTGCGGTCGAGGAGCACGTCCAAGACCACGTTCGTGTCGAGCAGCACCTTCACAGATGCTTCTCGCGCAGGTGGCGCTTGTAGGCGCCCTCGTCCACCGGTTTTTCACGCAACACCCCCAGCAGGCTGGCCGTGACGGGCGGAACTTCCGGCTCCGGCTTGGCCCGCGCGCCCAGGGTGCCGAAAAACTCGGCGACCATCTGGGAAACGGATTTGCCGCGCTTGCCCGCCGCCTGCTTGGCCCGGCGGATCAGCGCGTCGTCCATGCGCAACGTCAGCTTCACGTTCATGCCGTATAGTCCTACGACGTTTGTACGGCACCGTCAAGCCGCGCCGCGGACACGCCCCCATTTCGCCATCCGTTGCGGCTTATCGCTCATTCGCGTCCATTTGCGTTGATTTGCGGTCCAAAACGCCTTTTTGAAGCCCGTAGCGCCTCCCGCGCGGCCCTTTTTCGCGATTTTGGGGCAATTTTCGCGATATATAGCCCGTTTTGACCCGGTTTTCGCCGTTTTCGGGTCTCGGTCCTCCGATATCCGACCTCGAACCTCAGATTCCCCTCTGGGAACGCCGAGCGTCCGCTCGGCTCTTTTCGAGCCCCAAACCAAGCAGGAAAACAGGAAATTCTGTCCGGTCCTGAAATAGGTTGTCACTTTGCCACAATGAGGAGGCGAAGTGAAGGCGACATTGAGATACAGCCTGGCGTTCAAGAAGCAGGTGGTGGAA
>RZYG01000358.1 GCA_009930415.1 Spartobacteria bacterium
ACCGCGACGCAGGCGACCAGCAGCGCCGTCGTCAGACCGCCGCCGCGCATCCGCCAAGGAAACGCCGCCGGGCGCTTCAGGCTTTTCTCTTCTTTCCGGGACTCGTGCGCCGCCTCTCGCCGGCGGGCGGCGGCCAAATGCGGTGCCTGGTAGAATTCCTCGGCATCGGGCATGCTGCGGAACCGCGACAACAAGGCCTGGCTCTCATCCACCCGGTCTTCATCCACCACCCAGAGCGTCCAGCCGCCCTTGCTGCCCGGTTCCACCTGCGTTTCGATGTCGCGGACAAACAGATAGTCCGCGAACGTCCGCGCCTGCTCTTCCGTTTCGAGTTGTCCGATCGGTCTCATGAAAATCCGCGAAACCTTACCCCGCCCGCGCGCCCCGCGCAACGATATTGCGTCCGCCGGCCCGTCGTTTTCCGTTGCCCCGCATGGGGGGGCGCCGGTATTGTTCGCGCCATGAATCGGTGGCCCGCCCCATGAATGCCGAAAGCCCGCTTCCCCGCAAACGCGCGGCGCGGCTTCTCGCGCCCGGAATCTGGGGCATCGGCTTGCTGGGACTGTCCGGACTGGGCGTTTTTCCCGGCGTGGAACTGGCGGCGCGGTTCGCCGATGCCGACGGCCTGTCCGCCGCCTATGCGGCCCAACTGGCGAGTTCCCAATGGGCCATGGCGTGGGCGCTGCTCGCCGCCGGCGTCTTGGCGCGGGCCGGCCGCCCGTTGGTCGGGCGGCTGCGCGGGTCGCCGGCCCTCGACCGGGGCTGGCCGGTGCTCGTCGCCGCGGCGGGTTTCGCCGGCGCCTGGGCCGTGCAAAGCGGGCTGTTCGGCAACGTCCCCCATATCACCGACGCCACCAGCCACTGGTTCCAGGCCCGGATTTTCGCCGCGGGAAAACTGGCGGCCCCGGCCCCGCCGTGTCCCGCGGCGTTTTTCCAGCACAACGTCGTCGTCGGCCTGCAAGGCCTGTGGCACACGAAATATTTCCCCGGGCAGGCGCTGTGGCTGATCTGGCCGTTGCGGCTCGTCATGATGCCGCTGGCCTTCGCGCTGTTTCTCGCCGGGGCGCATCGGATCGTCGCGCGCCATTTCGATCGACCCGCCGCCCATGCGACCGTCGCGCTGCTGGCCGCCTCCCCCCTGCTGCTGCTGCTGGCCGGTTCGTTCATGTCCCACACGACCCTCTTGATGTGGATGGCCGGGGTCTGGGCCTTCGGTCTCCAGGCCGCCGACGCGGAAAATCCCGGCCGCGCCTTCGGTTTCGCCGCGGCGGCCGGATTCTGCGGCGGGATGGGCGTGCTGACCCGCGCGCACGACGCGGCGCTGGCGGGTCTCGCGATCGCGGGCTTCATCTGGTTTTCGCGGCCGGCCCGGCCGTTCCGTTTCGTGCCGATCCTCGCCGGCGGGCTGGCCGGCGCCGCGCTGCCGCTGGGCTTCCTGCTGTTCTGGAACCACCGGCTCTACGGCAGTTTCTGGGCCAGCGGCTACCACTGGGCCGGCGCCGCGACGCAATCCCAAACGCCCATCATCCGCGACACCCTCGGGTTTTCGGACGGGTTTTCCGCGGCGCGGGCCCTGAAGCAGACCTTCTGGACGGCGTTGCGCCTGAACCAAGCCCTGCTGGGTTGGCCGGCCGCCTTGCCGTTGCTGGCTCCGGCCTTGCTGTGGCGGCCCGTGCGGCGGGGCAATTGGATCTGCCTGGCGGCAGCCGGCGGCCTGTATCTCCCCTATTTCTTTTTCCACTACTACGGCTTCGAGCTGGAAGCGCGCTACGCG
>RZYG01000359.1 GCA_009930415.1 Spartobacteria bacterium
GCGAAGCCGCCGGCCATGTCGCCGTAGAGCGTGGCGTAGCCGGTGGCCATCTCGCTCTTGTTGCCGGTGGTGACGACCATGTGGCCGTAGCGGTTGGAGAGGGCCATGACGAGCACGCCGCGGATGCGCGCCTGGAGGTTTTCCTCCATCAGCGTGCCCGGCAGCGGCCGCGCCCAGTCCACCTCCGCGCAGGCCGGCGCGAGCATCCCGGACAGCGCGTCCACCGCCGGCGCGATCGGAATTTTCAGGCACGGAATGCCCAGCCGCCGCGCCAGCTCCAGGGCGTCGGAATAGGTCTCGTTCGAGGTGACGACGGACGGCATCGTGACGCCGAAGACGCGGTCCTTGCCCAGCGCGTCCACGGCGATCGTCGCGACCAGCGCGGAATCGATGCCGCCGGAAAGCGCCACGAGGACGCCCGGGAAACCGTTCTTGTCGACGTAGTCGCGCAGGCCGATTTTGAGCGCTTCGTACACTTCCTCCACGGCGTCCGGCAGCGGCGCGAGCCGGCCCGGAACCGGCGCCCAGCGGCCGGCTGTTTGCTCGAGCTCGACCAGGAGCATGCCCTCGCGGAACAATTCCGAGCGCGCGGCGACGGCGCCGTCGGCCGCGACGGCCAAGCCGCCGCCGTCGAAGACCAGTTCGTCCTGGCCGCCGATAATATTGGTGTAGAGCATCGGCACGCCGAGCGCGGCGGTGGCCTGCCGCGCCATTTCCTCGCGGTCGTTTTCGCGCCCGCGGCAATAGGGCGAGGCGGACAGGTTCACCAGCACGTCGCAATTGCCCTTCAGCCCGCGGAAGGATTCGCCCGTCGGCCACCAGGAATCCTCGCAGACGTGGACGGCGAGGCGCGCGCCCTTGAACTCGTAGACCAGCGGCGCGGCGCCGGGCGCGAAGATGCGCCGCTCGTCGAACACGCCGTAGTTGGGCAGGAGCATTTTCCGGGCCGTGGCGACGCGCCGCCCGCCGTGGAACAGCAGGGCCGCGTTGCAGAGCTGGCCGTTTTCGCGCACCGGCGCGCCGACGAGCGCCAGCAGGTCCGGCGGCAGCGCGGCGGCCAGTTTCTCGGCCTCCGCCGCGACGACGGCCATGAAGCGCGGCCGCAGGACGAGGTCGTCCGGCGGATACCCGCACAAGGCCTGTTCGGGAAAGACGGCGACGTCCGCGCCGCCGGCGGCGGCTTCCTGCGCGAAGCGCACGATCTTGGCGGCGTTTTCCGCGAGCGCCCCCACCGTCGGATTCATCTGGACTAGCGCGAATTTCATGCCTTCTCCGGTTCTCGTGCGTTTGCGTTGGCGCCGATTTGACCCCTAGGGCGGACGGTTGTCAACCCTGCCCTACTTGATGATTGGAGATTGAATATTGGATATTGGATATTGAATCCCCCCCCCGGCACGGGGTCGTGCCGGCTCCTCCATTCCGATCCGCCGGGTCAACGCCCCGGCCTACAACAAAACCATCGCGCTTCTTGCCAAGCCCGGCGTTCCGGTGCTAGAGTGCTGTTCGCGTCGTCCACGGTGGCGGCGCCTCCGGCGACTACGGAAGCGGGTGCAATTCCCGCGCGGTCGCGCCGCTGTAAACGGTCCCGAAATTCCAACCAGCCATTCCGCCCCCCGGGGCGGGAGAAGGCGGAAGAGTAGCAGGCCGCGAGCCAGAAGACGGGAAGCCGGTGCCAAATCAACCTGATGCCCTCGCAGCCTGGGGCAGAAAGGATGCCGCCATGCGGCGTTGCTGTTGGTTCCTGCTCGTTCCGTTCCTGGTCCTCGCCGCC
>RZYG01000113.1 GCA_009930415.1 Spartobacteria bacterium
ACCTAAAGCCGGTAATGCGGATTGCGGGTAGGGCGAACCCTCTGGGTGAGCCGTTGCTTATCGAGATTCAATCGCTACATAAAAGGTGGATTCGCTTTAAGGCGCGGTAGAATCCGGCGGGGGGCGGTAATCGGGATACATCTTGAGCGCGCAGTCGGGACACAGCCCATGGGAGAATTCGGCCTGGGAATGCGTGCGGATGTAGCCCTCGATCTGGTTCCAGTAGCCTTTGTCGTCGCGGATTTTCTTGCAGGACATGCAAATGGGCAGGAGGCCGCCGAGGATTTTGATTTCCGCGAGGGCTTTTTCCCGCTCCGCGACGAGCCGTTCGCGTTCTTCCTCCGTCCGCTTGCGCGCCGTGATGTCGGCGATGCTGGATAAAATGCAGGGCTCGTCGCCCACGGCGATGACCACGGCTGAAAACAGTCCCGTGAGCCGTTCGCCCGTTTTCTTCCGGAACGTGAACTCCAGCCCATCGACGCGGCCATGCGCCGCAAGCTGGGCGACGACGGCGTCGCGATCGCCGGTTTGCGTCCACAAGCTCAGGTCCAGCGTCGTGACCCCGAGAGCCTCGGCGTCGCCGTACCCGGCCAGGGCGGTGAAGCCGTCGTTGATTTCCAGGATCCGGCCGTCCGAAAGACGAGTCAACAGCAATGCGTACGGAGCGGAGTGGAAAGCCTTCGAGAATTTTTCCCGTTGGAGCGACAGATCCAGCAGCAAGCGGCGGTTGACCATGAGGACGACGGCATAGGTCAGCAAAATGAACAGCATCTGGATGGCCAGATGGAACAGGGCTTCCGCGGAACCCAGCCGCAGGTAATCGTCGGGTCGGCCCACGTGACCCAGCATATTGGCGATCCGGAAGGCGAACAGGCCCGCGAACAGGGCGAACACGACTCCGACCCAGCGGGTGACGGGGCGCATGTCGGCCTTCATCTCGCGCAGCGTCAACGTGGAACAGCGCATGGAGAAAAACAGCAGGACCGCCGCCACGACGGCCGAGCGCAAAGCCAGATTCGGCTGAACGTAGGTCAACCACAGATGGATCGCGATGGCCCCGCCCACGACGGATCCATTGGCGATTTGCTTCCGCCGCCGGCCGACGAACCGTTCCAGGCCCACCAGGCCCAGCCAGGTGCCGCCGAAGAGCAGGACGTTGGCCGCGCTGACCGATGCCCAGACCGGCAGCACGTCGCGCAACAGGATCAGGAACAGGCCCGTGGCTTGCAGGGTCGCGTTCAGCGCCCAGATCCCGAGGCCCGGATAGTGGCGGCGGGTTTGCCGCCACAACGCCACCAGCACGAGGATGCACACCACCTCGACGGCGACGCCCGCGAAGACGATGGATCTCAGGTCGAGAGACGGCATGGCGGAACCCTAGCGCGACCATCCGAAAAATCCAGCGGAAAAACGAACGAGCCGCGGGAGGCCTAGCGTGGGCCGGCGCGGCCTTCCCACTTGCGGCAGCGGCCGCCGCTGCGGCCGACGATTTCGCCGCGGTCGACGATTTCGATGACTTCGCACGCGTTGGCGCAGTCGGGGCAGGTGAAGGCCTGGGTGTCGATGGCGCGTTCGCAGACGTCGAATCCGCGGAAGCGCGAGGCGGCCGGCGCGGCGCGGCGCACCAGCAAGGCCGCGCCCAGCGCGCCCATCACCAGGTGGTGTTCGGGCACGATGAGTTCGCATTTCAGCAGTTCGGCGAAGGCCCGGCGCATGCCTTGGTTGGCGCTGACGCCGCCCTGGAACACGATGGGCGGGCGGATTTCCTTGCCCACGCACACGTTGCCCAGGAAATTCCGGGCCATGGCCAGGCACAGGCCCATCACGATGTCCTCCTGCCGGTGGCCGATCTGCTGCTTGTGGATCATGTCCGACTCGGCGAAAACCGTGCAGCGGCCGGCGATGCCGGTCGGGCGTTCGGAACGGACGGCTTGGCGGCTGAATTCCTCGATGGTGAGATTCAGCCGCTGGGCCTGGGCGTCGAGGAAGCTGCCGGTGCCCGCCGCGCACAGAAGGTTCATGGCGAAATCCACCACCACCCGGTCGCGGACGATCGTGACTTTGCTGTCCTGGCCGCCGATCTCGATGACGGTCTGGACGTCGGGTTGGACGTGGATGGCGGCGCAGGCGTGCGCGCTGATCTCGTTCTGGACGACGTCGGCGCCCAGCGCGGCGGCCACCAAATGGCGTGCGCTGCCGGTGGCGCCGACGCCGGCGAGGACCGCTTGCGGGCAAGCGGCCCGCAGGGCGGCCAGCGCGGCTTGGGCCGCGCGCAGGGGCCAGCCGTCCACCCGCCGATAGTCGGCGAAAACGACTTGGGCTTCGGCGTCGATCAGCACGAGGTTCGCGCTGATGGAGCCGACGTCGATGCCGAGATAATGGGAATTCTTCATGGCCGTTTCCTGGGCTTCTTCTCCTGCCGTTCCCGCAGCATGCTCACGAACGCCTCGAGGCGGGTCACGACGCCGACGTGGCTGGCGTGCTCGTCGAAGGAACATTCCAGAATGGGCAGATCCAGATCCTGGGAGAGCCGGCGCAGGATCGGCCGCACGCTGACTTCGGGCATGCAGCCGGCGGGAGCGACGTGCACGACGCCGTCGAAGCCCTCTTGCGCGCAGCGGAGCGCGTGCGCCACGGAATCGAGCGCGTGGCCGCCGACGAGGTTTTCGAGGTAGGGGCGCGCCAGCCGCTTCAGCCGCCAGCGGGAATTGCGGCTGAACAAGCCGATCCGGAAGATGTTGCGCACTTCGTCGCCGAGGAGGAAAAAGTTGCGCACTTCCGCACCGAGCCCGCCGAGGATTTCCTCGAGGTTGTGGTTCAGGTAGCGGTCGCGCAGCAGGGTGGCTTCGCCCAGCAGGCCGATGCGCAGCGGCACGCGCGTTGCGTCGATCGGGACGGCGGCGAAGCGGGGCTTGAAGGTCCGGACGCAGGCGCGGATTTCCGGGACCGAGCGGGCCCGGTCCAGGTCGGCGAGACATTCGTTGAGAACGCGCGTGGCGTCGCCCGGTTGCCGTTCGACGGCGCGGACGCGCCAGACCTCGCGCTCGAGGGCGTCCACGGCGAGGGTCTTTTGCTGCGCGCGGGCGCAACAGCGCAAAAACGGCAGCAGGTCCGGATCGAAATGGCGGATCAGCGGCGGCTTGAGGCCGTCGTAGCCCAGGCCGAAGATGAACAGGTCCAGGCCGCGCTCCTGGAGGATCTTCTGCTGGATTTCCCGGTAGTAGCGCAGGCGGCAGGTGCCGCGGCTGTTGACCATGACCCCGTAGCGGACGCCTTCCTGCGCGGCCTTGATGAAGTGGCCCGTACAGGCTTTGAAGGACAGGCAGGCGAATTCCGGCGAGGCTTCGACGCCCAGCCGCAGGGTTTCGGGCGTGGTGCTGCGCTGGGTCCACGGTTCCACCCGCAGGCATTCCACGGACGCGGCGAGGGCCAGCGAATAGTTGCCCCACGGCTGGATGGCGAGGCCGGGTTTCATGCGCGCCCCGCGATGGATTCCACGAACGCTTCCAGGCGCGTGTCGAGCCCGGCCAGCGCCGAGTGCGCGTCCAGCGTCAGCGCCATGAACGGAATGCCCGCGGCCTTCAGCGTTTCCCGGTAGTACGGTCCCGCCATGGAATCGCAGCCGCAGTTGAACGAGGTCAACTGGATCACGCCGGCGCAACGGGCCGGGTCGAGCGCGCACAGGGCTTCGAGCATATGCGCGCTGGTGTCCCACCGGAGCGTCGCGGGCGCGCCGCGGGGCGGTCCGGCCGGCAGGCGTTCGACGGCCACGCCCAATTCTTCCAGCTTGCGGACGATCGGATCCGCCAGATAGGCGTCGGCGAGGTTGTAGGGATGGCCGATCAACAGATACCGGCGGCGGTCGGAATCCGCGATCGGCGCGGCGGGAGACGCGGCGGCGGCGAGAGCCTGCCGGGCCGCGGCGGTGCTTTCGGCCGGAGCGAATCCCAGCGTGCGGCCCAGTTCGGCCAGCGTTTGCTCCAGCGGGCGGCGGTTCTCGTCCACGTCCGCCGTCACGACCTCGAAGCGGCCGCGGAATTGCGCCCGGACGGCGTCGGGCAGCGCGGCCAGCTTGGGGCAGGAGATGAAGCCGCGGTGCAGCGAGAGGATGCGCGGCACGAACACCCGGTCCACGCGTCCGCCCAGCTCTTCCAGATGGGCGTCGAGCAGCTTGACGGGCAGGCAATGCTCCGTTTCGGAAATGAGCTCCGCCCGTTCGAGCGTGGCGCGGGTCGTCGGCTCGGAAAGGACGACCGGCACGCCGAGCGCCGCGAAAAACGCCTCCCACAGCCCCGGTTGCAGGTGGGGATGCAGCGCCCGCGGCAGGCCGATGGGCCGCAGCCGTCCCGGCCGGTTTCGGTGAAAAAGGGATGCGATGAACGTCCGCATGTCGGTACGGAAGCGACGCTAGCAAAACGGCGCCGTGCGCGCCTATCGCAAAAGGAAACGAAATTCGGGCGCCGGCGGGCAGCGGCCTACTGGGCTTTTTTGACGATGCGGAGCTTGCCGCCGGTGGCGCGCGCGAGCCGCTTGTGGAACTCCGCGCTGACCACGCCGAACTGGTTTTGGCCGGGGCGTTCCCGGGGATCGTACAGGATGGGATAGATCCGCACCGAACGGCCCGTCGTGCTTTCAATGGAGCGGACAAATTGCTCCACTTTTTCGATGTGGTCGGGCATGGCGTTGGCCATGTTGGAATCGCTGCTCAGCCACGGCGCTTCGTCCGTGAGAAGGAAGATCGTGTCGGCGCCCATCTCGACGGCCCGCTGCAGGGCGGTGTGCGAGGTGGAGCCGGTTTGCCCGTGGAGCTGGCCGTCCACCGACTGGTCGCGCACGCGCTGGGTGGCGGAATCGAAGGCGGCTTTGACTTTTTCGAGCCAGGCGAGGCCTTGGGCTTTGTTTTCCTGCGTGGCGTAGACCATCTGGGGCGCGAACTGGTCCGCGCCGTCGACGAAGACGACGAAGTTGAATTTGGTGCCCGCGTTCATGTTGGCCAGCATGGTGCCGGATTCCGCGATGACGTCGTTGACGACGCCTTTGAGCACCATGGAACTGGAGATGTCGAAGCAGATGACGATGGCGCGGGTGCGGACGTTTTCGCCGAAGAACTTGGTGTCGGAGTAGCCCATGCCGCCGGTGAGGCCGCGGCCCGCGCCGCCGCCGCCGCCGCCGATGCCGCCGATGGAGCCCGCGCGCGAATTCATCAAGGGCGTGTCGCGGAGGTTCTTGACGTCGGGGGTCGTCATTTCGGGCATTTCGGGCAGGGCGACCTTGGAGGGGGCCTCGGTGACGAGGCGCTGGAGGATCTGGGGCTTGCGGGTCTGCTTCTGCATCTGCTTGACGCGGATGGCGTGCTCGAGCTTGCGGGCGGGGAGCGACGGGGATTTCTTGCCTTCGAACATCATCTTCTGCTTGGGGGCGATGATCATGATGGTCAGCGACACGGCGCCGATGAGCAGCAGGACGTGGATGCCCAGGGAGACGAGGATGGCGTTGAGGGCGCGCTTCTTCTGCGCGGCATCCTCGGCCTGGGTCTTCGAAAACGCGGTCCAGACGGCGAAGAGTTTCATCGGGGCCCCCCGATCACAATATCCAATGTCCAATGTCCAATATCCAATGTCCAAATGGGGAACATGATCAGGCCTTGCCTTTCCCGGCCGTCTTGACGCTGGCAAAGAGGATGGCGATGAGCTCGTCGTTTTCCCGCATGAGAGGCGTCAGCATGGCGGCAGACTTTATCAGGTTGGCCCGGGAAATGATTTTGAGCCAGATGAGGGTTTCCCGCAGTTCCTTGAGCGCGATTTTCAGTTTATGGATGAAATCGGCAGCCGATTCGGCGGACTGGGCTTCTCCGTAATTGGGGGCCGGCGACGTGCCGCTGCGCAGGATTTGGCCGGCAACGTGAGTGCCGGCTTTGGTGTTGGGCAATGCTTCGGATAGGCGGATGATGCGCACGGCGAAATCGATCAAGCGGTCTTCCAGATCGTATCCGCTTTCTTTGACCAACGGCCCCCGTCCGCCCTTGGACATTGGATATTGGACATTGGACGTTGGATATTCGGTTTTCCGCTTCCGGGCCATCAGATTTCCTCGTCTTCCGACCCGACGGCGAAGGTCACGTTGGCGATCTTGGCGGCGGTGCAGGCGTTGAGGACGTCCACGACGCGCTGCTGCTTGACGTTGTCCTCGGGGGCGATGGTGATCATGGCCGGGACTTTGTTGGCGTCGGCCGTCTGGCGGAAGAGCTCGAGGGTCTTGACGAGCTCGGGCATGTCGGGATCGGTGGGCTTGTCGTACTCGAGGTCGTTGAGGAACACGTTGCCGGCTTCGGTGATCTGGATGATCTGCTCGTCGGGGATCTCGACGGAATCGGACTGCTCGGTGGTGCCGGGCAGGGCGAAGGAAATGTCGGCTTCCTGCTTGTTGAAGGTGGTGGAGACCATGAAGAACACGAGCAGGAGGAACACGCAGTCGATCATGGGGGTCATGTCGACGGCGGCCTTGACGTCGTCCTTGTGCTTGAGCTTCATCAGACGCCTCCCCCGGCGCTGGCGCTCTGGAAGGTGCCGAAGATGATGTCGAAGATGCCGGCGTTGGCGCAGGCGCGGATGGCGCGCTTGACGATCTTGAACTCGGCGTTCCTGTCCACGCGCATGTAGATGCGCAGTTCGGGTTCGGTGGCGCGGCGTTCGGCGATGACTTTCATGAGGCCGGGTTCGTCGGTGACCTGGCCGTAGATGATGAAGGGCGTTTCTTCGGAGGTGGCGCCGCCGCCGACGGGGGTGCCCAGCGGGACGACGTTGACGACGCCGCGCCCGCGCAGGTCTTCGGGGATGGCCGCCTTGGGGGCGATGGGCAAAACGACTTCGGGGGTCTGGTCCACCTTGCTCATCGTGGCGCACACCATGAAGAAGATGAGCAGCAGGAAGACGCAGTCGATCATGGGGGTCATGTCGACGGCGGCCTCGGGCTCTTCTTGTTTTTTCAGTTTCATGGCCGGAATCCTAAATCCATTTCACCACAGAGGCCACAGAGTTTCACGGAGGGGTTCATCGGATGAATCTCTTCAAGCCGTCGATGAGGCGGGGTTGGTGGAAATTGATCAACAGACCAAGCCGGAGGCCGGACAATTTCAGGTAGGTGAGGATTTGGGCCTGGTGAATGGGGAGGATGGCTTCGACGGCTTTCAGTTCCAGAATCAAGGATTTCTCGACCAAAATATCCACCCGATAGCCGCAATCGAGGACTTCGCCCTTGTAATTCACGGGCATGGGAACCTCGGTTTCGACGATCAAGCCTTGCTTGCGCAATTCGAGCGCCAAGCAGCGCTGATAGGCGGACTCCAGCAAGCCGGGACCGAGGATCCGATGGACCTCGATGGCGCAGCCGATGACTTTTTCAGTCAGCGGATCGCGGCTTTCCTGGACGCTGTCGCTCATTTCACCTCTGTGGAACTCTGTGCTCTCTGTGGTTCAGAATGCTCAGGCTTCGTTCTCGATGGGGGCCGTTTCGGTTTCGGCGAAGAGGTTGGCGGAACCGGTGAGGCCGTCGATGAGGGCGGAGTATTCGCTTTCGGCGTCGCGGACGATGCGCGAGAGGTTGTTGCGGAAAATGAAGAACGCGAAGATGGCGGGGACGGCGATGATGAGGCCGGTGGCGGTGGTGATGAGGGCTTCGCCGATGTTGCCGGCGAGCAGTTCGGGCTTGCCCATGCCGCCGGTGCCGATCTTCTGGAAGGCGCCGATCATGCCGGAGACGGTGCCGAGCAGCCCGATCATGGGGGAGATGCTGGCGAAGAGGGAGAGGAAGTTGATCCAGAAGCTGACCTGGGCTTCCTCGCGGCCGACGGCCTCGGAGATCGCGCCTTCCATGTCGGGCTTGGAGGCGGCGGGATCTTCGGGATTGATCTTGCGCAGGCCGGGAAGCAGCCCGTTGGTGAACAGGCAGGGCGTGGCGCGGGCGAGGGAATACATCTGGCCGACGTCGCGCTGCTCGGCGGCGGCGCGCAGGGGGATGACCACGGCGGGGGGCAGCAGGGCCTTGCGGCTGACCATGCGGACGTTGAGGACGATCATGGTGACGACGCCGACGGAGCAGAGGCCCAGCGGCCACATGGCCCAGCCGCCGGTCTTGATCATGCCCCAGAGGGTGACCTTGGTGGGGGCCGGGGCCGGCGCGTCCGCGGGCGGGGCGGGCGGCGGCGGATCCTGGGCGATGGCGGCGCCGAGGGGCAGCAGCAGGGCGGCGAGGGCGAGGAGGGCGATCAGTTTTTTCATGGCGGGTTCCTTATGGCTGGGGCGCTAGAAACGGAAGACAAAATCTCAATTTCCAATATTCAACATCCAATATCCAACGTTCAAGGGAATGGCCGGGACCCCCGCGGCCTTGTGCCGCGGGTGAACGAGGTTGGGTTGCGGCGTGCTTGCGGCCGACCTGATTCACCCACCCCGCGAGGGGGTGGGGGTCTGAACAGCCTATCTTGAAGATTGAATATTGATTATTGAACATTGGAAGTTTCGTTCGTAGGAGTTTCACC
>RZYG01000360.1 GCA_009930415.1 Spartobacteria bacterium
CGCGCGCGGCGACCGGCACCTATGAATGGTGCGCGGAACGCCCCTACGATCCGGCCGCCTACGGCTTGCGCGGCTATCCGCCCGATCTGGGCGTCCTGCTGCGGCGCGTCATCATTCGGGTTGAACCCGGCGGGCCAATCGTGACAGACTGATGGAGCGATGGAAGCCGACCTGCAGACCTTTCTGGCGCGCACCTTGGTGCTGATCCCCGCCTACAACGAGGAAGCCTCGCTGCCGGGATTGCTGGCCGAGGTCCGCGCGCACTTGCCGGGCGCAACGGTAGCGGTGGTGGACGACGGTTCGGCCGACGCCACGTCCGAGGTGGCGCACGCGGCGGGGGCTCGCGTGTTGCGGCTGCCCTGCAACTTAGGCGTGGGTCCGGCTGTACAGACGGGGTTCAAATACGCGCTGGAGAGCAGCTACGACTACTTGATCCGCCTCGACGGCGACGGCCAGCATCCGCCCGCCGAAGCCCGCAAGCTGGTGGCCGCCATGCAGGCGCACCCCACCGACCTGGTCGTGGGCACGCGCTACGGCCCCGGCAGCACCTACCACGGCAATTGGCTCCGGCAATTCGTGCTCAAGGGCCTGGCCGTGTTCGTGTCGATCATCTGCCGCAAGCGCATCACGGATCCCACATCGGGCTTCTGGCTGGTGGCGCGGCCGCTGCTGCGCTGCTTCGCGCTGCATTATCCCTCGGACTATCCGGAAGCCGAAGCCATCGCGCTGCTGCGCCGGCAGGGATTTTCGCTGGAAGAAGTGCCGGTGGCCTTCAAGCCGCGGCAGGCGGGCGCGTCCTCGATCCGAGCCTGGGGCACGGTGAATTTCGCGGCGAAAGTGTTTTTGGCGCTGTTCGTGGACCGCCTGCGGGCGGTGGATCCGCGCGGCTCGGCGGCCTTCATCAAGCGCGGCGGAGGCGCGGCGGCATGAAAAAGGGACTCGTGGCGCTGGCCGCGCTGGCGGCGTTCGGATGCTGGGGCTGGCCGTGGCTGGCGCAGGCGTCCCAAATGATGCGGATCCGCGCGCTGATGGGCGCGGTGAGCGTCGGCGTTTTCCTGATCACGCTGCTGGCGATCCGCGGCTACAAGCTGCGCGAAAAATACGCCGTGCTGTGGTTGGCGACGGCCGCCATGATCACGCTGGCCGCTTTTTTCCCGCAGGTGATGGACGTCGCCCGCGAATGGTTCGGCATGCAGTACGTCACGTCCGTCGTGGCCGTCGTTTTCACGTTCCTCGTGCTCGTGGCGTTCCATTTCTCGATCGCGCTGTCGGCGCTGAACGACAAGGCGGCCGCGACGGCCTCCCGCTGCGCGATCCTCGAAGCGCGGATCCGGGAACTGGAACGCCGGTTCGGACCGGAGCCGACCGTGCTCAAGGAGAAGCCCGATGACCGCCCTGCGGCTGGGCGTTAACGCCCTGTTCTACCTGCCGGGCGAGGTGGGGGGCTCCGAAACCTACCTGCGCGAGACGCTGCGCGCGCTGGCGCGGCGGCCCGACCGGCCGGATCTCGTGCTCTTCACCAACGCGGAAAACGACCGGGTGCTGCGCGCGGAATTTCCGGCCGCGGAAGCCGTGCCCTCCGGCATCGCCGCCACGAACCGGTTTGCCCGCATCCTCGCCGAGCAGTTCCAGCTGCCGCAACTGGTGCGCCGTGCGCGCCCGGACGTGCTCTGGTCGCCGGGCTACACCGCCCCCGCGCGCGCCGCCTGCCCGCAGGTCGTTTCCGTCCTCGACATGCAGTACAAGCGGTTT
>RZYG01000361.1 GCA_009930415.1 Spartobacteria bacterium
CCCCTGCACGACATCGGCAAGGTGGGCATCCCCGACGCGATCCTGCTGAAACCGGGAAAGCTCACGGAGGAGGAGTTCGAGATCATCAAGCGGCACCCGCGCATCGGGGCGACGACGCTGAGCTGGGTGCGCAGCAAGTACCCGCAGAACGCGTTCATCAACATGGGCATCGCCCTCGCACTCTTCCACCACGAGCGGTGGGACGGGGGGGGCTACCCGGACGGCCTCGCGGGCGAGGACATTCCTCTGAGCGCGCGCATCATGGCGCTCGTGGACGTCTACGACGCGCTCCGCTCCGACCGGCCGTACAAGGAGGCCTTCCCGCACGAAACGGCCTGCCGGATCATCAGGGAGGGGAACGGGACTCACTTCGACCCTTCGGTCGTCGACGCCTTCTTCGCCGTCGAGCAGGAATTCGAGCAGATCTGCGACCACATGACGAACGAGGGCGCGGAGGGCATACTGTAACGCCGGCCGGCCGTGCCGGGGCGGAAGGGTGACATCATGAAAACAACAACGCGAACACCCGGGAGTCTCCCGACGGGACAGACCGCGGAAAAGGGATTCCGCTCCTCGTGGAACGGAAGCCGGTATCGCGAATTCCTGCTGCTCATTGCGCCTCTCCTGCTGTTTTCGGCGTATCCGCTGCTTCGCTCGTTCGAACATGCAGGAAATTCCGGCGTGTTCGGGGGCGTCAGGATGACGGGCGCGCTGATCGCCCTTTCGGCGGGCTGCGCTTTCATCGCGAGATTCGCCGGCCCCGGCAGACGCTTTTACCTGTTCGCGGGGCTCGCTTTCTTCGTCGCCGGAGCGGAGGACCTCGCGGCCGGCTTCCTTGAGCTGGCGGGGGCATCCCTCTTTCAGGCGCCTCGCGAAGCCGTCCTCCGGAGTTCGATCGCCTTCCGGACGCTGACGCCGTTGCTGTTGATGGCGCCGCTCGTCATCTCCGCCGGAAAGGGCGTGCCCCGGCGCCCCGGGCGGGAACTCCTGCCCGCACTGCTCTCCGTGCCGCTGATCATCGCGCTCACGCTGTACGCGGCGCTCAACGGCTCGCCGCTCCCGTTCCACACGCTTCTCTCCCGCCCTCTGGACTTTCTCTCCGCCGCCCTGTTCACAGCCGCGCTGATAGTGTATGCCCGCGAGTTCCGACGTTCGGGCGAGAGCATCACGTGGTGGCTGGGACTCTCCATCGGCGTCATGCTGGCCGGTCAGTCGCTGCTGCTCTTCTCGCGGGAGATATACGACCCGTTCTTCGCCGCCGCAAGAGTCTGCTCGATCCTCGGGTATGCCGCCTCGCTGCTGGGTTTCTCGCTCCACCAGCTCTCGGTGGAGGACGACCAGAACTGGACGGTCTTCCGGATGAGCGCCGAGGTGGACCGGATCAACGCCGCCTATCTGGAGGACGTGGTGTTGGAGAAGATACGCGAAGTCGCCGACTCGCACATGGCGACGATCCTCGCCATGTCGAAGCTGGCGGAGTCGAGGGACGACGAAACGGGAAGACACATCGAGCGCACGCAGGAGCTGTGCCGCGTTCTGGCCCGCAAGATGCGGGAACTCCCCCGCTACGCGTCCGTGATCGACGACGCGTTCATCGAGAATATCTACCATGCGGCGTCGCTGCACGACATCGGCAAGGTAGGCATCCCCGACGCCGTCCTCCTGAAAGAGGGCGCACTCTCCGAAGAAGAGAGGGAAATGATACGACGGCACCCCGGAATCGGGGCGGCGACGCTGGAGCGTGTGCG
>RZYG01000114.1 GCA_009930415.1 Spartobacteria bacterium
TGCGCCTGATGGTCGCCGAAAAAGGCTTTCTCGACCCCTTCGATCCCTCCGGCACCGAACTGGCCAAGCGCGGCGTCCTGGTGCGCCATCTCGTCCTGCCCGGCCACCTCGAAAACACCCTGCGCGTTCTCGATCTGCTGCGCGAAGAATTCGGCCGCTGGCTGCCGCTGTCGCTCATGAGCCAATACGCGCCGACGCCCGCCGCGCAAAACCGCCCGCCCTTCGACCGCCGGCTCGCGCCGGAGGAATACCAAGCCGCCCTCGACCACGCCCGGGACCTCGACTTCGAAAACCTCCTGATCCAGCCCCTCGCCGCCACCGACGACTTCCTGCCCGATTTCGAAAAAGACCGGCCCTTCCGCGGGAATCCGCCCCCGGCCCCCTGAAACTTGGTGCGCCTGGCAGGGATCGAACCTGCGACCCTGGGATTAGAAATCCCATGCTCTATCCGACTGAGCTACAGGCGCTTTCTAGGAAATTCTCACTTTTTTATCTTTTCGCCCTTGCAAGCGTACCAAAAGCGTACCATATTCCAAGCGTACCCAGTAGGACACGAAAGGGCAAAGAACCGATGGAAACGCTAACCGAAAACGAGCCTGAGAGCAAGGCGGACAACGGCCAAGAGAGCGAGGCCGCGAGATGGAGGCCGTGGAAACCGTGGGAAACGGAACGGCCGCTCGCCGCCGGCGGCACGGCTTGGGTGGTCAACTGGCACGAGCTACAGCCGGGCGGCGGGCGTATCTGGAAACGCAAGCAATTCAGAGACCGCGCCAAGCTGGATAAGTGGTTCAAAAAGGAAAAGACGCGCCGAACCCGCCTCTATGAACTCGCCCACCGTTCCGAACAACGCGGCGATGCCGTGTCGTGGTGGGTGCGGATCGCGCCGCCAGACCGCTCTGCCATCATGCGGGCCGTGGAGCTCATGCGGGTAAAGGGTGGCCGGCTGGACGGCATGGTGGAGGCCGTGGAGCTCTACGCCGCTACCCATTTGACCGGTGCCAAGCTGACGCTTGCGGAAGTGGTCAACGAGCACTTGGCGAGGCTGGCGAAAACCAAACGGCCGGGAACGCTGATAGATAGACGCTCTCGCCTCAATACGCTCGTCGCGGCATACGGCGACACCTTAGCCGCCGCGATAACGCCGGCGACGGTGGAGGATTGGGTGCTCTCCACCAACCGGCAACCGCTACAGGCGGCGCGGCGGCGGGCCGTCAACGCCTTGTTCACGTTCGCGGCGCGGCGCGGATACGTGCCCGAGAACCCGGTGGCGAGGGTGGAGAAAATCGCTTCCCGCTCGCCCGATGAGGTGGCCGTGCTCTCGCCCGGCGAGGTGGAGGCGGTGCTCAGGGCCGCGCAAAAGGTAGAGCCGCGCATGGTGCCGTTTTTCGCCCTCGGCTTTTTCGCCGGCCTCAGACCACAGAACGAACTCGGAAAATTGGACTTTGCCAACGTAAACTTGGAGCCGGGCGGGAAAATCAAAGTGGTACGCTCCACCTCGAAAACCGACCGCACCCGCTACGTTCCCATCCAACCGAACCTCCGCGCATGGCTCAGGAGCGTACCGGCGGAGAGGCGCACGGGATCGGTGCCCTACTCTCGCCGGGCGTTCCGGCGCGTACTGGATGCCGCCCGCGTGGACAAGAAAGGCCGGCCGGTGGACTTCACGGTGGAAAAGGAAAAACCCGTTTTCAAGCCCGGCAAAGAGGGCGTGGCCGTCAAGTGGAGCGCGGACGTCATGCGCCACACTTATTGCACCTACCGACAGGCCGTCATTAAGAACATCAGCCAACTTTGCGAAGAAGCCGGCAACACGCCGCACGTGGCGCGGGCGCATTACTTGGAGCCGAAAGAGAACGCGGAGGCCGAGGCCGAAAAGTTTTGGAGCATCAAACCCACCGCGAACAAGAAAGCGAGCAAGGCATGAGAGAGCGCAAACGGATTTGGACAACGGGCGCAACGGTGAATGAGTGGCGCGAACTGTGCAGCATCGGAAGCAACGAGTTTGGCGATGTTCTATTGACGCTGGACGGCGGCGAGGTGTGGCAATTCACGCCACACAAGCCTTTAGAAAATACACCGCGCATTGATGAAGTGACGCACGCCGGCATAATGCGTGACAGTAAGACCAACATCCCAACCTCTTTGGCCTATATGATTCTTCAAGAGCCGAGGCGCGAGCTCCACGGCAACATCCGCGTGTTGCCGAGAGAACAACAAGCGGTGCTCATGCCGAAGCCATCGCCAAACCCAAAGGGCCGAGAGCCGGAATATGATCCGAAAGAAGATGCGCGTATTTTTGACCTTTACAAGGCGCAACCCGAACGCATCTCAATAGAAACTTTCCGCGAAGAAAATCCGAAGATAAAACAAGACTACACTCTTAGAGAATTGCGCCGACTAATCGACAGGGAACGAAAGCGACGAAACGCTGGTTTGGCAAAAAAGGCTCTAAAGAGAAACAAGCGTCAATAGGCGGTTGCCGTTATTCCGTTCCGTTTTTGAAAGCGCGTTCCGCATAGGCGGAGCGCGTTTCTCTTTGCATATCTACAACGGAAACACTCACGCGCAATTATTCCGTTCCGTTCGCGTCCGTACAAAGTGGACATCGAAAGGCGCATTGTCGCGACACGAAGTTGTGACACGCCGGCCGATGGCAAACCGGAGCCGTTTCCGGCGGAAACGCGAACATGAACGAACAGACACAGACCACCCACCGCCCTCTCGTGGCGATGGAGCAATCCGGCAAGCTACCGCCGAAACACCTCCGCGTCCCTCCACCTGAGGCAGCGGAATACCTCGGCATCAAACCGCGCACCCTGAAAAAATGGCGGCACGAGCGGCGTATTGGATTTTACCGCTTAGGCCACGTCGCCGTCGTTTTCGACGTGCGCGACCTGGATGCGTTTCTCGCCCGTCACCGCGTCGAGGCCATCTAGGAGGCGCGGCGATGAAAAAGAGAACCAACAGAAAAGCCGCTACCGGTGCGAACGGTGCGGCCAAAGAGAGAACCAACACGGCCAAACCTACGCCGTGCCCGTGCCACAAGCAAGAGACGTTTTCGCCGTCGTTTGGCTTCACGCCTCCGCCCGAACCCGGCGAGGGCCCGGTGGAGCTCTACCTCCGCACCCGTCCGGGCTGGCAGGATCGGCTTTCCGTATCGCTCGCCCTCAGCCTCACAGAGCGCGAGGTGCGGCTCCAAGCGGAGAACTCCGGCGGGCTCGTGATATTCGGTAGCGGACGCGGACAAGGGCTCCGGCACTCAGACCATGCGGACACTTGGGAGCTCAGGTCGTGCCGCGCCGAACTCATCCAGCGGGCGCAATCGCACCTCCGGCGAGCCGACGAAATCCAAGCCCGCATCCAAGAGCGGGAGGCCGGGCGATGATAACCAAGAGCAAGAGAAAGCCGGTCGTGTCTCCCGTTGGAGACAAACCAACAGCGGAGCCGCCGATGGAGGCGCGTGACGTTTTCGCCGCCTTTTGCGCGGCCGGTTTCATAGCCGCCTCAGGAAACCGCGTCGGCACGGTTAGCGTGTCGCCTCAGGACATAGCCTTCCGCGCCTATCGGATGGCCGATGCGCTTGTGGACTTTGGCAAATCATGGAGCGGCCTCCGATGAAGCTGACAGACAAGGCCCTCGAAAACTACAATGCCGCGCTGGGCTCGTGCCCTCGTTCCGGCGGTGGCGTTCATGGGTGGGTGCTGAGCACGGCGAACCTAGCCGCCTTTGCAAACGCCACGGCAGAGGATGCCGAGCGCGACATCATTCAGAAAATGACGCGGCCACCCTCGCCCGCCTCAGAGGTGGCAACGGCGGTTGCGAAGGCATACCGCGAGCACAAGCCCGGCACGAAATACGAGCCGACGAAATACCGCAAGCCCAAGCCGATGCCGCTACCGTTGACGCGAGAGGCCATCATCCGGCGCGGCGCGGAGATCGGCGGCACGGAGGCGGATTGGTTTCACCGCTCGCCCGTCTATCTGCCAGAGGCGGAGCCGGGCCCGGCGGACGCTCTCGCCGTGCTCAGGGCCCTATGGGAGCCGGATGAGTTTCTGTTCATTGGCGACACCTACAAGCGCGAGGTGCGTACCGTGCGCGAGCACATCCGGCGGCTTGAACAAGGCGAGGCCGTGCCGCCTCTCATCATTCCGAACGTGCTTTGCGGTCGTGCCGTTCCGAACCCGAAAGACAACGGCAAGCTCTCCGCCCGGTGCGATGAGGCCGTGGTGGGCTTCAAGTACGCCGTGGCCGAAATGGACGACGTAAGCCGCGAGGCCCAACTCCAATTTTGGGCCGGCTTCACTTCCGCACCTATTGCCGCTCTCGTGGACAGCGGCGGAAAAAGCATCCATGCGTGGTTATGGGTTGACTGCAAAAACCGCGAGGCATGGGAGCGCGACGTGGAGCAAGGGCTTTTCGAGCGCGTTCTCATCCCGCTTGGGTGCGACCCGAAATGCCAAAACGAGAGCCGCCTCTCACGACTGCCCGGCCACTACCGGGCCGAAAAGCGAGCGTGGCAGAAACTTCTATATTTGAACCCTGAGGCGGGAAGATGAACGAGACACTTGAAAAGATGGAGGCGGAAATGACGGAGGCCAGGAACGCGACGGCGGAGGGCATCCGCTTGGAATTGTGGAAGGTATCGCAGACTCCCAAGCTCACGGCCACGGAACGCGCCAAAGAGTATTGCGATGCCGTGTTGGGTTGGCTCCACGTGCGCGGCGACTTCTACCACCTCGCCAGCCGGCCGGACTTCGACGGTGCGCTCTACTTCGACGGCGAGCGGCGGCTATTGCAGAGGATCCGTTCCGATGCGTTTTTGGCATGGTTGGCTGACTCCCTCGCCATGAACCGAGGCGAGCGGAACTTTCAACTCATCCAGTCCGCCGTTGAAACCGAAAGCCTCACGGAACGCTCGCACGGCATTGAGCCATCCGCCTATTGGGCGGCGCGGCCGGGAGCGGTCTATCTGAGCAACGGGCCCGGCCATATCGTCAAGGCGACGGCGGAGAGCGTGTCCCTCGTGGACAACGGGACGGACGGCGTGCTCTTTCCGGCCGATGCCGTCTTGCCCACTTGGGACTCGGCAACGGAACCCGTCAACCCGTTTGAGGCGTGTACGCTTTTCCGCGAGATGAGCACAACCGCGCCGCACGGAAAGCTCTTGTTTGAGTTGTGGGCCCTTAGCCTACCGACCAACCAACAGACGAAACCGCCGCTCTGTACCACGGGCGTGGTGGGCTCCGGCAAAACCCGCGCCGTCGTGGGCTTGTTTGAGCTCTACGGCTTGCCGCCTCGTGTCGCCGCCGTCACAAAAGGCGGAGAGGGCGACTTTTGGACGGAGGCGGACGCGGGCGGGCTGGCGTGTTGGGACAACGCCGATACGCGCATTGACTGGTTGCCGGATGCCCTAGCCGCCGCGGCTACGGGCGGATGCCAGAGCAAGCGCAAGTTGTACAGCGATGCCGAGCGCGTCGTGCTCCGGGCCCGCTCGTGGGTGGCCGTCACCTCCGCCAACCCCGCCTTTGCCGCCGATGCTGGACTGGCGGACAGGTTGCTCGTTGTGCGGTTGAACCGGCGCGAGGGAGGCACGGCTGAGGCCGCTCTATCGGCCGAAATAGCCGCCGCGAGGGATGCCGGCCTCTCGTGGGTGTGCCATACGATACGAGCCGCCTTAGCCGACGATGCGCCCGTGCCCTCCGGCCTCAATAGCCGCCACCCTGACTTTGCCGCCTTTGCCGTTAGGCTAGGCCGTGCGCTAGGCCGGGAGGCCGATGCCGTGGCCGCTCTCAGGGCGGCGGAGGCGGACAAGAGCCTATTCTGCATCCAGAATGACACCATAGGCGCGGCTATCTTGGAGGCCATGCAGGGCGGTACGCTGTTCAACGGAACCGCCAACGAGCTATTGGAGCGGTTGAAAGCCAACGATGCCAGCTTGGAGGGCACTCTCTCCGCCCGTCGTCTAGGCAAACGGATGAGCAAGCTATGGCCGCATCTCGTGGCCGCTCTTGGAGCCAAACAGGAGGCCGGACACGGCGGAAGCATCCGCTATACCCTCAAACCGCCCTCAAATGGTGGGTTTGGTGGGTTTCAAACGGCTTTTTCGGAAAAGTCCGCGTGGAAGGATAATATAGAGACTTTTGCCAAAACACCGCACGAAACCCACCAAACTAACCAAGCGGCCTATTCCGTGGAGCACTCCGGCGGCGACGAATTGGACTTTGAGGTGGGCCCGCCATGAGGCGGACACCCCCCGTCAAAGGTACTTCCGGCGATTGAGCGTCCTAAGCCCAAGCAAACGACATTAGCGAGATATAGACTGACAGCATCGGACATTGAGACAACGAAAGGCGACACTATGACAACGAACGAACAAACGACGATGGGCCATCTATTAGGCGCGGCGGATGGACTTCACGAGCCGAGTACTCTCACGGGAGCGGCATGGCAGGCGGACTGGCAAAACCGCGATGACTTCAAAACGAGCGGCGGACTCATCCCGTGGTTCAATCCCGGCGAGGCCGGGGCAACGCGCAAGGCGTTCGTTCGGGCGCGGGACACGCTGGCGGGGCTGGGGCTGGTATCCGTGGCGGACGGCGGGAAGCGGGCCGGACTGACGGCGGCGGGGCTGGACGAGGCGCGGCGGTTGTGCGGATTGCCGACGCTGGCCGATGCACTTTGCGGACTGGACTTCATGGCGGACGCGCCGGATGCCGTGCGATGGAATCCGGGCGGCTACGTATCAGAGGCCACGCTTGCCGGCCTCTCGCCTACCCATAGGCAGGGTCTAGGGAAGCCGAGGTTGCCGGATTCGGCGGAGGGCGTTTACGAGGCCGTCTTGCCGCTACTCGTGGCGGGGCTGGTGGAGTGGCGGACGTGCCATTATTCGGGCGTGTACCTCTACGGCGCGACAGCGGAGGGCCAGGAACTTGCCGAACGCCGGAGGGCGATGGGAGCGGCGCGGGCGGCGGACTGGCCGCGACTCGTGGCGCGATGCCGGAAGATCAAAACGCGATGCCCGGCGGCGTCCAATGCCTATGTTGACGCTTGGCAAGGCGCATTGGATCGTAGGCAGACGGCGGAACCGCCGAGGCCGAACGTCCATCAGCATCTCGACCCGGTTGACGCGCCGGAGGCGGCGACGGCATAGCACAGGCGGAACCCGGCGCGCCCTACCGCCCTACGGTCTAGGCCGTGGGGCTTTCCTTTGGACAGAGGCCGAACTTCCGCCCTAGATTGCAACGGTTGACGTCGTGGCCGTCCTACCGGGCGACGGTTGGAGCGTGGCGGCGACTTCCGGCGAGTAGGTTGTGGGTCACCTCGTTTTTCGAGGTAGGCACAGGGGCGACGGCTTCAACCTCGCCGCGACTTCCGGGCGGGCTTGGCGACGGCGGCAAGGTGGGCCAGCCTATCGCCTAGCGCATCGGCGGAGATCGGCGGCGGCGGTTGCCGGCTGGCGAGCATGGCCTCCACGGCACGAGCCGGGATGAGATAATTCCGTGCACCCATCCGTTGCGCCTCCATTTTGCCGGAGCGCACCCAACCCAACAGGCCCGCCAGCGTCACGCCACAGAGGGCGGCGGCTTCCGTGGGCGTGTACATCTTGGCGGAGGGCTCCGGCGTGTTTATGGGCGATTGTGGAGCCGACACGAGGGCTTCCATGATGCGGCGACGATGCGCCGGCGAGATACCGCCGTCACCGTCTAGGGCGGCGGAGATGATTTTGACGGTGGCGGGCGAGGGCTTGGAAATGCTCGTTTTCATGATGCCTCCCCTCTTACTTCGTAAGAGGGTGTATTGCAAGCAGATAAACACCTTATCTAGCGCAACATAAGCTATATTATGCGACATAGGCCAAAAAGCCCTTATTTTGGGCGCTTTTCGAGAGGCCGCGCCCTCGTTTGACATACCGCCCAAGCGTGTCCAAAGTTGTCAAAGAGGCGTTTTCATAAATGTTACCCGTGGGTAACAAACCGAATTCCGAACAAGCGTGTCCAAAGTTGTCAAAGAGGCGTTTTCATACAGTCAGTATATTCTCGCCATGTCGCCACCTGAGGCACAGGAGCGGCGAGCTCCGGTAGTACCTTGCCGGGCCCTACCCTACCCTCCAAGCGTACCACCTACCGGGAAAAGCGTACCAAAAGCGTACCACTTTGCGGGCTCTTGGAGGGCTTTCCGTGTCTTTTCGTGTCCGCCGTGCAAACCATGCGAAAACCATAGATAAATCAATGTTTTCAAGGGTATCCGCGTTTTCATTGGGTGGAAACGGCATCGGCGGAAAAGGGCCGTTATCGGATTAGAAATCCCATGCTCTATCCGACTGAGCTACAGGCGCTTTTCCGGCAGGGAGAGTAGCGCAACGGGCGGGGCTCCGCAACGGGCAAGGCGCGGCCGCGCCGGATCGCTTGCGCCGGCCGCCTCCCGTGGCTACAATGCGCCGCCATGAAAACCACCCCCTCTTGGCTGTCGTC
>RZYG01000362.1 GCA_009930415.1 Spartobacteria bacterium
GTGCAGTCGGGATGCAGGCGGGCGAAGAGGTCGGCCGCGGACGTCTCGAAGCGGAGCAAATAGCGGTCCATGCCGGCCTCGCGCCAGCGGGCGTAGACGTCGCGCGGGCGGTTGCCGACGGAGAGCGTGACGGCCAGGCCGGGCGTTTCCGCCTTGATGCGTCGCAACAGCGCGGCGATTTCGTCGTCGGCCGCGCCCGGGGTCTCGCCGCCCTGCAGCACGACGGTGCCCGCGACGCCGGCCGCCGCGATCTGCCGCACGGCCGCCAGGATCTCGTCCGGCGCCATCCGGTAGCGCGTCGGGACGGGGTTGGAAGCCCGGATGCCGCAATAGAGGCAGTCGTTCGCGCAGACGTTGGAAAACTCGACGATGGCGCGGATGGGCACGGCCTCGCCGCAGCGCTCGCGCCGCACGGCGTCGGCGCGCGCATACAGCGCCGCCAGCTCCGCGCCCGTCGCGCGCAGCAGCGGCAGCAGCTCGGCGCGCCCGGCATCTTGTTCCAGCGGCAGAAAAGGGGTTTCCATGGCGTGGAACTCTACCACGAAAGCCATAAAAATAAATGGCGGAGAGGGAGGGATTCGAACCCTCGGTACCCTTTTGAGGTACACACGCTTTCCAAGCGGGCGCGATCGGCCACTCCGCCACCTCTCCGCAGATTGATCGGAAACTGGTACCGGAGAAGGGACTTGAACCCATACGCCCGTGAAGGCGCCAGATTTTGAGTCTGGTGCGTCTGCCATTCCGCCACTCCGGCATCATCCATGGCACGCGAAACCTATCCGCTGGGGCGGGGCGGCGCAAGTCAAAAGAGCATGGGGAGGGGGCAGGGTTCAGGGGGTCAACGGTTCAGCGGTTGGCGGGGGCGGGGAATGGCCGCACGCTGAAGCGTGGACTACGTACCCGATCCGATCGGCACGTGGACGCATGGACGACGTGCCGGATCCCCGTTTGTCGTCCGGCCTTCCGGCTTGGACGCCGCTAAGGCACCTGGACGCGGAGGCGGTAGAGTTGCGCGGGGGCATCGGCGAGGGGTTCCATGCCGTCGGCGCCGCCGAGGCCGAGGCGCGGGCCGCGGCCGGGCAGGTTGGACCACGCTTCGAGGACGGGGGTGCGGCCTTGCAGGACATAGAGCCGGCCGGTGGAGGACTGGAACCGGATGGCGTTGGCCATCCACGGCGACAGCGCGGAGTCCACGCAGGGGAATTCGCCGGGATTGCCCGGATCGGTGTCGGCGGCGAATTCCTGGCCGGCGGTGAAGCCGTCGACGTCGTCGTCGGACGCCTCGGCGACGTCGAAATCGCCGGAATAGCCGTGGTCGGCCAGCCACCAGTGCGGGGTGCCGCCGGCGGCGAGGAGGGGGACGAACCGGGCGACGACGCTGAGGTTGGTGACGACGTTGGAGTCGGTGCGTTCGGCGTTGCCGAAGCCGTCGCTCCAGCCGACAAACGCGTAATGCAACTGCGGCGCGGCGACGACCGCCGTGCCGGTGCCGCCGTGGGCGACGGATTGCGCGGCGTCGCCGACCAGGAGGCCACCGGGCTGGGCGGCGTAGGCCAGGGCGTAGGGGCCCAGGCCGGCGACGGCGGAGCGCGTCAACAGGTTGTCGTTGGCGTCGGTGGCGTAGGCGATCGTCTGCCCGCCGCCGTAGTCGGCCTGCACGAGGCGGCCGGCGTCGTCGTAGGCGTAGCCGGCTTGGTAGGCGGACGCGGCGGGCAGGGCGACGGCCAGCGGGA
>RZYG01000363.1 GCA_009930415.1 Spartobacteria bacterium
AGTTATAGTGTTTGACGCAATTTCATTTGCAGTTATAGTGTTTGACGCAATTTCATTTGCAGTTATAGTGTTTGACGCAATTTCATTTGCAGTTATAGTGTTTGACGCAATTTGTAAAGCAGTTATAGTGTTTGACGCAATTTCATTTGCAGTTATAGCTCCAGCCTCTATTTGCTCAGCAGTAATCGTTTTTGAGGCAATGTGTTTGGCGATAACAGAGCCATCGATAATATGAACCCCGCCAATATATGCTTCATTTACTAGAGCAAGGCCATATATTGCTAAATTTACACTATTAATTTCTGTGGCTGTTATTGTCCCAGATTCAATATGTTCAGCAGTAATAGAACCATCAACAATGTGAACTCTACCAATATATGCCTCATTAATTGTAGCCAAACCGTTAACAACAAGATCATGTGTGTTAATGTTGTTAGCCAATATTGTATTTGAAGCAACATGTTCAGCGGTAATAGAGCCATCAATAATATGAACACCACCAATATATGCTTCATTAATTATAGCCAAACCGTTAACAACAAGATCATGTGTATCAATTTTTTGAGCTGTTACAGCCCCATTTACAATATGTACGCCGCCAATGTATGCCTCATTAATTGTAGCCAATCCTGTAACTGCCAAATTTACAGTATTAATTTCAATAGCAGTAATCGTACCAGCCGCTATCTGATTAGCTGTTATCGTATTCGCAAAAATCTCATTAGCCGTTATGGTCCCTGCTGCAATTTGATCTGCCGTAATTGATCCGTCATTAATATTACCACCATCAATATTAATAATATTTGTATTATTACCATTAATGTCTTTGTCTGCCAATCCAGCGTCTAATTCTTCTTGCGTTATGTCTTCAAAATTAAAATCACCTCCAATCGTACCAATTCCGTCATCTGGAATCTCAAGATTGGACAGACTTCTCCACATCGAATCAACGCCATAAGATACAGCTTGTACCCAAATATCATAACTTTTCTCAGAGTCAATTAATACATCAATAAATTCATACGAATATATTCCGTCACCACTATACGGCGGCTTAATATAATATGAGTAAATTGGATTTGTTAATGGTTCTTTTCCATATTCTGTAACAACAATGTTAAACCCAGCATACGCTGCTAGATCTATTGCACATCTAAAATTAATCCTATACGATCTAGTGACCATTGCCATATCAGTAACCAGCCCACTGCATCAATATATGCGCCGTATTGATAAAAACCTGAATGGTTCCACAGTTTGTATCTCTTTCGTATGTCAACAGTGGTCTTTGTAATACCGATCTTTTAAAAAGGGTTATCTTGTTATTTGGATTAAATCCTATTGCTTCAGATTTTACAATTATTGAATTAAAGGCATTTTCTATTGCTGTTATGTTGGCGTCATATTCCGCTATTGTTGTTTCTTTTTCTGATCCATGCCAGATTATATTGATCTCATCTATTGATGACGCCTGAAACGCATTTGTTCTTGCTATTAAATCATTTACATTGTCATAAACCCTTGTCCAAAAATCTGTTTCTAGTTCTACAGTTATTTTTTCTTGTCTATCTGTCTTAGGAACAAAGACAAATGGATATATTGCTGCCATTTATCCTCCTGTCGGAATGTCTATAAATTCACCAACAACATAATTTGGTTCCTGAATCCACAGCGTTCCATTTGTTTTAAATCCTGCAAGCTCTTGTTGATTTGGAGATGCGAACAA
>RZYG01000008.1 GCA_009930415.1 Spartobacteria bacterium
ACCGGCCCGACCTGCCGGTTCGACATTTGCATCCCGCTGAAGAAAAAATAACCGGAACGCGCATCGGCGCAAAAAGAGGCCCGCCGGCAGGCGGGCCTCGTTTCATTCTCCATCATCAACGGGAGGATCACTCCACAACAAAAAGGCCGGGGGGACGCGTGGGTTCGTTGATCAGGCTGCTGATGCTGTCGAAAACGTTGAGCGGGGTGAACGATTCGTCGAATTTGAACGTCGTCACGTGGCCATCGACGAAAAGGACGTTGCGGAAGCGGGCGCCGTGGTTGTCCAGGTCGGAGAGGGTAGAATCGATGGTATCGCCGCCGTTGACTTCATCGAATAGAAGAGGGGACGCCGAAGGTGCGACCGGTGTGCCGATAAAATAGCCGTCGACATAGGCATAGCTGCAATTCGCGTCCGAATTGAAACTTTCGATGGACTCGGCCAGCGTAACGTCTTTGTCGCTCGGACAGATCCATGTCCGCAGTTCGGTAACGTAGTTGCGGACATTGTTGGCGACGGCTGCAACGGTGTCGTCGTTGCCGGTGCCGTCTTCCGAAGGCGGCATTGCGCCTTTGTGGTCGGCGGCATAGCTGGTGAAGGCAACGCCCAGTGCTTTAAGGTTGTTGGCGCAACTGGAGCGGCGGGCGGTTTCCAGCGCTTTGGAAACGGCCGGGATGAGAATGGCGGTTAATAATCCGATGATGGCGATGACGACCAAGAGTTCGATGAGGGTGAATGCGTTTTTCTGTTGCATGGGTCTTCCTTATTGCCGCCCTGACATTGGATTGAATCTACACCGGATGGGGCGCGGACAAAAGAGGAAAAATGGCGCCTGAATGGGGATTGATTCCGCCGAGAGGAAGGGGCAAAATGCCAGCCACATAGGAGAGTTGCCATGAAGCGAGCGATGCGTTCCGGATTCACGCTGGTCGAGTTGTTGACGGTGATCGCGATCATCGCGCTGCTGGCGGCGCTGATCCTGGGGTTGGCCGGCAACGCTCAGAAATCGGCCGCCCGCAACAAGGCGGAAGCGGAGATCGAGCAGCTGTCGGTCTTCATCACCGACTACCAGATGAAATACGGCCAGGTGCCGCCCTCTTTTGCGACGCTGTCGAACGCGCTGGTGGAGTCCAAGCACGCGTTGACCAATCTGCTGGATCCGTGGGGAATGTCCTACGTCTATTCGAACAGTTCGAAGGCCACGTTCTACCTGTGGTCGCATGGCGGCGATCTGGAGCCCTTCACGAACAAGGCGGTCTGGATCGGCAATCCGGCGCCCTGACGGGTCAGGGGACAGGGGACAGGAAACAGGAGACCGGGGCGGGGCGGTCAGTTTCCGGGCTTCGGGCCGGGGAAGACGGGGTCGAGTTCCTGCAGGAATTGCTGGAACTCGGCGCTTTCGCGGATGGGGGCCAGGTCGGGATCGTTGAGATAGGCGCGGAACTGGGCTTGGGGGATCTGTTCCATCGCGCGGCGCAGCCACGGCACGGCGGCGGGGGCGTTGGTTTCCTGGGCGAAGAGGGCGCCGACGTTGAACAGCGCGGAGAAGTTGCGGGGATCCATCTCGAGGAGCTTTTCGAGCTGTTCGCGGGCGCCGGCGCGGTCGCCGACGCGGGCCAGGGCCACGGCCAGGTTGTTGCGGGGGCCGGGCAGATTGGGGAACGTTTCGACGGCTTCGCGCAGGACGTCGACGGCGACTTCGGAACCGGGCTGGCCGAGGCGCATGACGCCTTCCTGCAGCAGGGCGGGCTTGTAGTCGGGGTGCAGCCGCCGGCAGGTCTCGATGAGTTCCATGGCGAGGCCCATGTTCTGGGCTTGGAAATAGGCGAAGGCGAGGTTGGTGAGGGCTTCGGGATGGAACGGCTCGTTGCGCAGGGAGGCTTCGAGCACGGCGATGGCGCGGTCGATATTGCCCTGCTGGAGATAGATCAGGCCGAGGATGCGCTGGGCGCCGGCCAGCTTGGGATAGGCCTTGAGCGCGGCCAGCGCGCGGTCTTCGGCCTGCTCGAACCGCTTGGCGACGAGATGCGCGCCCGCTTCCCGGTAGGCGACGAGGGCTTCTTCCATCTGCGCGGATTGTTCGAGGGCGGGGACGACGGCGGGGCGCGCCGGGGCGGCGGGAGCCGCCGCCGGTTCGGCGGGACGCGCCGGGATGGCGGGGGCCGCGGGCGCGGTCGGCTCGGTCGGAACCACCAGGGTGCCGCGGCGCTTTTCTTCCCGCAGCACGAGTCCCAGCGCGCCGACAAGCAACAGGGTGAAGATCGCCACGAACGTGAAGATGCGCCGGTTGGCCGCCGTGCGCAGGGCCTCGGCTTCGGGCAGGAGATCGGGGTGCGGCGGCGGTTTCGCGGTCATGGCCTAGGGGTCAAGATTGACGAGCTGCCCGGTGTCGAAATCGAGCCGGCGATAGTAGCAGTTGCGGGGCTGGCCGGCCTGGTTCTTGGTGTGGCAGATGCCGCCGCGGCGCGGGCGGACGATGAACACGAGCGAGTTCTGCTCGCAGTTGACCCGGACTTCGAGCAGCTCGAAGGTCTCGCCGGAAGTTTTGCCCTTTTCCCACAGCTCGTTGCGGGACGTGCTCCAGAAGATGGCCGTGCGCTCGGCGAGGGCCTTCTTCAGGGCGGTTTCGTTGGCATAGGCGACGAGGATGATTTCGCGGGTGTCGGCGTGCTGGACGGCGACGGGGATGACGCCGGGGCAGGCGGCGACGGCTTTGGTCAGCTTGTCGAAATCGAGGGTCAGGGCGGTGCCTTCTTCGAGCTCTTTCATGCGGGGACTCCTTGGGGGGCCGGGGCGTCCGCGGCGAAGGGCGCGCGGACTTCGATGCCGTGGGCGGCGAGATAGGCCTTGGCCTGGGGCACGGTGAACTCGCCGAAGTGGAAGATCGAGGCGGCGAGGACGGCGTCGGCATGGCCGTCCACGATGCCGGCGCGCAGATGGTCGAGCGTGCCGACGCCGCCGGAGGCGATGACGGGGACGGGCACGGCGTCGGCGATGGCGCGCGTCAGCGCCAGGTCGTAGCCGTTCTTGGTGCCGTCGCAGTCCATGCTGGTGAGGAGGATTTCGCCGGCGCCGCGGCGGACGCCTTCGCGGGCCCAGGCGACGGCGTCGAGCGCGGTGGGCTTGCGGCCGCCGTGGGTATGGACCGTCCAGCCGGGGCGGCCGTCGGCGTTGCGGCGGGCGTCGATGGCCAGCACGATGCATTGCGCGCCGAACTGGCGAGACGCTTCGTCGATGAGGTCGGGGTTGAGGATGGCGGCGGTGTTGAGGGAGACCTTGTCGGCGCCGGCCTGGAGCATGCGGCGGACGTCGCCCGGCGTGCGGATTCCGCCGCCGACGGTCAGGGGCATGAACACCTGCCGGGCCACGGCGCGGACGACGTCGACCAAGGTGTCGCGGTCGTCGCTGGAAGCGGTGATGTCGAGGAAGGCCAGCTCGTCGGCGCCTTGGGCTTCGTAGGCCTGGGCGACGGCCACCGGATCGCCCGCGTCGCGCAGTTCGACGAAGCGGACGCCTTTGACGACGCGCCCGCCGGAGACGTCGAGGCAGGGGATGATGCGCTTGGCGGGCACGGCGCGGGCCTCTCTAAGGCCAGTATTGGACGATCTGGCTGACGATGCGCCGGCCGAGGTCTTCCGCGGCGGGCCGCAAGGCGACGGCCTTGGACGAGGTCATGTCGCCGGCGAAATCGAAGTCGTGCCAGCCGGTCACGGACGGCGACTCGGCGACCACGGAGCGGTCGGCGTGCCGGTACAGGACGAAAGAGGCCTTGATGCTCATGCGGTATTGGTTGGCGGTCGAGGCGCTGCCCGATTCGTAGGCGACGGGATCCAGCCAGAACCGGTTCAGGGTGATTTCGAGGACGACGTCGGCGGCGTCTTCGGCCGCGACGCGCAGCGAGCCGTCCATCTGGATCTGCGAAAGGATCGCGCGGGTGACGTCCTGTTCGATCAGCGGTTCGGGGGTTTGGTTGCGGCAGGTGGGGACGTAGACGGTGCGGACGTCGTCCGGCAGCATGGAGCCGAGGCGATAGTTGGCGCAGCCGGCGGCGAACAGGAGCAGCAGGGCGGCGGCGGCGGCGGGGATTCGCTTCATCTTATTTCTCCTCGGGCGTGAGCTGGGCGATGCGGTCGCGGGCTTCGGCGGCCTGCGGCGCGTCGGGAAACAGGGCCAGGAAGCGGCGGTATTCGATCCGGGCGGACTCGGGTTTGTGCAGGATGCGGTCGTAGTAGCGCGCCCGCGCGAAGGCGGCGGCGGCCTGCCGGTCGCGCAGCCGCGCGAGGCTGGACTCGATTTCGCCGCGCGGCTCGGTCTCGGGGTGGCGCTGGAGGAAGAGGGTGCAGGCGGCGATCGCTTCGGCCAAGGCGCGGCCGTCGTTGGGCGCGTCCTCGGAGAGCTCGACGTGGCAGCGGGCCTGCGCGAAGGCGGCCTGGGCGGCGAAGGGGCTGTCGGGATAGCGGTTCAGGGCGGTGAAATAGGCGTCGATGGCTTCGTCGTAGGCGTAGGCCCGCTCGTGGGCGGCGCCGATCAGGACGTAGGCCTCGGCCGCGAAGGCCCCTTCGGGCGCGCTGGCGACGATCTTTTCGAAGAGCGGGATGGCGCGCTCGGGCGCGGCGAAGCCCGGCAGGAAAAGGAACCGTCCCTTTCTGCGGTCCATGAGAGTCTTGGCGAGGCGCATCTGGCGTTCGAGCACCTCGTTGAACTCGAAACGGCCCGGATAGCGGTCCACCAAGTGCTGATAGGCATCGAAGGCGGCCTGCAGCTTGCCGCGTTCGTCGAGGCGCCGGGCGTAATAGAGCTGGGCCGCCGGCGCTTCTTCCGCGTTCGGCCACCAGATGCGCAGAGCCAGCGCCTGCTTGGCGGCGGCGCGCGTCCGGCCGGCGGCGTCGAGGGCCTGCACGTGCGCCCACTGGGCCGCCGGCGCCTTTTCGCGCGGGCGGATAAGCAGGTGGAATCCCCGGCCGGGGGTCTCTTCCATGTAAGGTTTCGCGGCGGCCTCGGCGGCGCCCGGCGCAACGATGGCGAGGCCCAGGCAAATGGCCAATCCGGCGCGGCGCCAAGGGCCGATGGATGGGGATGTCGACATGGCCGGAACATTACGCAACGCGCCGGGGCCGGTCAAGGCCCGAGGCGCGGCCCGGATGGGCTTGCCTGCGCGCGGACAAAAGCATACGGTGCGACGGTTCATCTGCCCATGCTGGATCTTGCGACAAACTGGATGGCCGCCCTGATGGGGGTGGTGGAAGGGATCACGGAATATCTGCCGATCTCCTCCACCGGTCACCTCGTCTTGGCCGAAAAATGCCTGGGAACTTCTTTCCACGAGAGTTTTGCGGTGGTGATCCAGTCCGGCGCCATGCTGGCGGTGCTGGTGGAATACCGCCGGCGCTTCCGGCGGCTGGCGGATTTCCGTCCCGCGGCGGGGTTTGCCGGGTTCCGCGGGTTGTGGTGGCTGTTCCTGACCACGCTGCCGGCGATGGTGTTCGGCCTGCTGTTCCACGACGCGATCAAGGCGAAGCTGTTCTCGCCGGCGACGATCGCCGTCGCCCTCGGCGTCGGCGGCGTTGCGATGATCGCGCTGGAGCGGACGTTGCCGTCGCACGACGAGGGCGGGGTGGACGGCATCGGCTGGCGGCGCGCCCTCGGCGTCGGCCTGTTCCAGTGCATGGCCATGATTCCGGGCACGTCGCGTTCGATGGCCACGATCCTGGGCGGGCGGCTGATGGGGCTGGGCCGCAAGACCGCGGCGGAATACTCGTTCTTCGCGGCGGTGCCCGTCCTGCTGCTCGCGGGCGCCTACGATTTCTACAAAGGCTGGGATTCGCTCCAGCGTTCGGATCTGGCGCCCTATGCCGTCGGGCTCGTCGTTTCCTTCGTCGTCGCGTGGGCATCCATCCGCTGGCTCATGCGGATCATATCGCACCACACGTTCGAGGGCTTCGGCTGGTACCGCGTCGCGCTGAGCCTCGTGGTGTGGTGGACGTTGGTTTGAGCCGGGGGCTCCAGTATTCAGGAGTCAGTATTCAGGAGTCAGAATGGCGGGTCGGAAGCTGTCCATTCTGGATTCTGAATCCTGAATTCTGAATACCCCAAGCCAAAGAGCATTCCGCACAGCAAATCCGCGCCCGAGCTGTGGCCGAAAGCGCAGACGGTCCGCACGTGGGCCGGGGACGGGGCTTGCAGCAGCTTTTTCATCGCGGCGTGGACGCGGCCCGCGGCCGACAATTCCAGAAAGGCGTTGGAGACCGGATTTTTTCCGCGGGCGTGTTTCAGGATTTCCCGCGCCAAAGCGCCGCGGCGGTGCAGGCGCAGCGCCAGCATCCAGCCGCAAAGGAAATCGTCGCCGGCCGGCGTCAGGCCCGCGCCGCAGCCGCGAATCAGCCGCACGCCGGCCGCGAGCCGGCCCGCGGCGATCTGCGCGAAAGCCGTCCGGAACAGCGCGTCGCGATTTTCCTGGAGGCGCGGGAGTTTCCCGGATGGAAAAAACAGCGAAACGAGGCTGTCCGGCGGCGCGTGGCGCGGCAGGGCCGTTTTCAAAACGCGCGCGAGCTTCGCGCGGTCGGTGCGTGGCAGGGCCGAGTCGAAACGGGGAACCAAAGCGACCGGCACGGGGTCGTGCCGGCTCCATCCCGATCCTTGTTGGAGCCCCCGACGACCTCGTCGGGGGGGCGCCATCGCGAGCGTTTCGCCGGCAACGAAAGCGTTGGGATCGGCCACGACGAGATTCAGCGGCCCCGCGCCGATGGATGTGTCCACGACGAACAGGGCGCGATTCGCCATGTCCAGCAGCAGAACGCTGCGCGCAAACCGCGCTTTCACCGCGTAGGCGCCCGGCCGGATGCGGTCGCCGCTGGACAGGATCCGCACGGCTCAGATTTCCGTGAAGACCGTTTCGGCGGACAGGCGCGACTTGGGCAGCGCGGCGTTCCAGTCGTCCGGCCCGCGTCTACCCAGCGCCACCAGCGCGGTCGCGGCCAGACCGCGCTCCCGCAGGCCCAGCTCGGCGTCGAGGATGTCCGCGTCGAAGCCTTCCATGGGGCAGGCGTCGAGCCCGAGCGCCGCGGCGCCGAAAAGCAGCCCGCCGACCGCGAGATAGACCTGCTTTTCCATCCAGGCGCGGACGTCGCCGCGCTGGCGGTGCAGATCGACGTAGACTCGGCGAGATTTCGCCTGATTGGCTTCCGCGGCATCGTCGGGGAAGCGCCCGTCGCGGCGTTCCTGCGCGAGCAGGGCGTCGAGCTGGGCGTCGTCCATTTCGGCGCGGACGCAGAAGACCACGGCGAGCGAGGCGTTGCGCACCTTGGGCGCGTTGTAGGCGTAGGGCGGCGGCATGGCCCGCGCGAGGCGCTCCTTGGCGTTCGCGCTCGTTGCCAGCACGAAATGCCACGGTTGGGAATTGACGGACGACGGACTGTGGCGCAACAGGACGCGGATCTGTTCGAGCAAGCCCGGCGGCAAGGGCCGGTCGGGCGCGAAAGCTTTGGCCGTGCGGCGGGTCGTGGCGAGTTGGGCGACGTTCATGGCGGGACCTCCGGAAGAGATCTCCCACTCTACCTCAGGACTCCGCGGCACGGAACAAGATTTACGCCGGGCTAGAAGCTCCAACTGGCGCCGAGGGTGGCGCTGTTCTGGACCATGCGGACGACGGTGCCGCCGCCGGCCTCGGGCGGGCCGCTGGCTTCGAGCTCCTCTTCCAGGGCGTGGATATAGGCGAAGTGCAGCGCGAAGCGGTTGAAGCGATACGACGCGCCGGCAGTCAGATGGGTCTCCATGATGGCGGGGAAGAGCGCGTTGGCGAAGACGTCCTCGCGGCCGATGGGGGAGTTGCCGTGCGAGACGCCGCCGCGCAGCGTCAGACGGTCGGTGGCCTCCCACGTCGCGCCGGCCTTGGCGATATGCTGGTCCTCCCAGCCGAACTGGTCGCCGAAGGTCTCCAGCTGGCCCCAGCCGATCCAGCGGTAGTCGAGGGCGACTTCGAGGCCCGGGCGGATTTCGTAGGCGAGGCCGGCCGTGAGCTGCTGGGGCAGGTTGAGGGAATCGGCGAACAGGCCGTCGTAGTCGCCGTATTCCTCCATGAACTGTTCGCTGACGTAGGCGACGCCGATTCGCAGGCGCTCGGTAAGGCGCTGATTGGCGCCGAGGCTGAGGCCGATGCCGGTCGCCTCGTCCCAGTCGTCCGGGGAGGCGGCGGAAGGCGGACCGGTGCGGCTGGTCTCCATGTCGGTGCGGAAGCGGCCGAGAACGAGGACGGGGCCGGCGCCGAAGCTGAAGCCGTTGGCGAATCCGCGGGCGTAGGCCGCGACGAATTTGGCGATGGCCAGTTCCGTGCGGGTGTCGCCGGCGGAGAAGCCGACGCGCGGCGCGTCGTAGTCCACGCCCATGCCGCTGGATCCGTAGAGGCCGACGCCGAGGTGGTGGCGGCCGTCGGGGCCGGCCGTCCACGCGGCGCTGAGGGCCGGGATGTAGAAGACCGAGTCGTCCTTCTGCTTGCCGGCGGCGGGATTGGCCGTGGATTCGATCGTGCGCGCCGGCGCGAAGACTTGGAACGAGGCTTCCGCGCCGGAATCGACGTCGGTCAGGCCGGCGGGATTGAGGACGACCCAGGTGGAGTCCCGGGCGGCGGCGACGCCGGCGCCGCCAGCCCCTTGCTGTCGCGGACCGATGCCGATGAGGTTGACGCCTTCCGTGGCGGAGGCGGCGAGGGCGGCCGCGAGCCAGCCGGCAGCGGCGAGGAACAACGTGCGTTTCATGGGGTTTTCTCCTTGGGTTGATTTCGCAAATCGACCATTCCCAAGATAGCGCAGGAAGACGATATGTCAACAATGTCTATAAATAAACTATAATATAATTATAATCCATTGGAATGCAAGAGGATGAAAATTTCAAAGTCTATTGCTTTTCGGCGGTGAAATCGCCGAGGCCGACTTTGGTTCCGTTGGCCGTGCTCCAGTAATAGTCGCCGAACAGGGCGCCATCGCCGACGAGGGCCTGGCCGGAAGCCAAGCTGATCGTTTTGTTCGTGGTACCGGCCAACATGGAAAAGACGAAGAAGTCGTTGGTGACTTCGCCGGTCAAGGCGTAGCGGACGGAATCGACGAGGCCAGTGCCGGCCACGTCGGTGTCGGTTTGGGACAGCGTGAGGGTGATGCTGAACGTAACGGGGCTGAAGTTGGTGGTGCGACCGAACTCGGTTCCCGTGTAGGTGCGCGCGTAGTGTTCGTTGAAGTTGAAGCGCCAGGTGCCGGCCACGTCGGCCAGGGCCGGCGCCAGCGAGTTGGTGACGACGACGTTGGTCGAGATGGTCACGTTCGTCGTGACGTTCACGTTGGTGGTGACGACGACGTTCGTCGTGACGAAGACGTTGGTGCCGTCGTTCGTCGTCGTGAGGGTGACGAAATTGGTGAAGATCACGAAGTTGCTGACCGTGACGACGTTGGTGACGTAGCTGGTGACGAGGTTGGTGGCGGTTCCGCCCGTCGCCGGGACGGCGTTCGCGAGGCCGTAGAGCTTGAAGTTCCAGCCGGCGCTCTTCTCGAAATAGGCGGCGTAGCTGGCGACGACGTCGCCCTCGGCATCCAGCATCTTCATGTGCGGGACGTAGAGCTTGCCGTCGGGAGAATACTCGGCCTCGTTTCCGGCGGCGGCGGGCCCGGCCGCGGCCAAGGCCAATCCGGCGAACAGACTCCGAAAAATCCAGCGCGATTTCATGGGGCCATGCTACCTCCGCAGGGGGCCGGGGTCAAGCAGGGGGCGGGGGCGGGGCGGAATCGGGCGGCGGCGACAGTTCGTCGGCGTCGGCGAATTCGGGATAGAGCTTCTGGACGCAGTCCGGGCACAGGCCGTGGGAGAACAAGGCGTCGGAATTCTTCTGGATGTAGAGTTCCAGCTGGTTCCAGTAGCCTTTGTCGTCGCGGATTTTCTTGCAGGAGGCGCAAATGGGGATCAGGCCGCTCAGCGTGCGGACGTTGGCGAGGGCTTCCTGCAGTCGTTTGGTTTCCTGGCGGAGATCGGCCGTGCGCTCCTGGACCTGGACTTCGAGGTTGTCCTTGTGGGCGCGCAGTTCGGCGTTGTGTTCTTTCAGGGCGGACAGGTGCGCGCGATAAACGATCGTCAGCATGAACAAAAACGGCAGGCTGGCCAGCAGGAAATACAGGGTCACCCCCGCGGATTGCAGCAGATTCCGGCGCACCAGGCGGCGGACTTCGCTGATGTCGCGGTCGGCGGAGGCGAGGTAGCGCCGGCCGCCGGGCGACGTCTCGGGCACGGCCACGGAGCGGTACGTGCCCCATTGGTCGGTGAACTCGAGATAGACGGTTTGGTTTGCCTCGAAGCCCTGGACGAATTCCGCGGGGACGTCTTCGTAGGGATAGAAGTACCACGATTCCCGTTCGCGCGCTTCTTCCTCCGAAACCGAAGGCGCCGAAAAGTAGAACCGGCCGTCTTTTTCGACGATGGTTTGGACCCATTTGAAGCCGGACTCGACGCCGAATTCCGTCACCCGCTTCCGATTGCGGAGCTCTTCGTCGCGGCCGATGGAATCGGGCGCGAGCGCGCGGTCGTGGAAATCGGGCGCGAGCAGATATTTCAGGCTGCGGGCGGCTTGGAGCAGGTCGTGGTCGATTTGGGCCATCAGCGCGGCCTTGTGTTCGCGGTACGACCAGACCGCATAGCCCGCCACCGCCATGACGTAGACCGCCATGCAAGTCGTCCCCAGCAACAGAGCCGCGGCGATGCGCGATTTTCCAATGGTCATGTTCCGGCTTCCTTCTCTTGATGCCCGTTCGGACGTCGGGCGGTTTGGCCACCCGAATCCCTAACATGAATATAACAATTTGGCTGAATAGCAAGGAAATATCCGAAATGATGGGAAGGGCGCATCTGCGATTCGGTGTCGTCCGCATTGGCTTTTGTAGCGTGGGGCTCCCGCCCCGCGCGGATTCTTCCAGACGCACGCGGCAGGAGCCGCGTGCCACGAAGGCCAGCGTATATTTCCCGATGACGCCAAGAATGCACCGAATCGCAGATGCGCCCTGGGAACAAGGCAAGGGGGCGGGGGTGTTTTACGGCGTCCGGGGCGAGTCCGGGGCGCCGGTTTCGGTCTTGGGCGCGGACTCGCGATAGCGGGCCAGCGCGCCGACGACGGTGGCGACGGGGATCATTTCCGTGCCGGGAATCATGCAATAGATGCCGGCCAGGAAAGCGCAGAGGAGGGACGGCTTGCGCTCGAGTCCGAGGGCCCGGCCCATCCAATAACCGGCAAAGGCCCCGATGGGCAGACCGAGATACTGGCCGATCGGCCCGAACGTGGCCAGATCCACGAAATCGATGACGAGCCCCGCCACGACCGGCCCGAACGCCCGGTTCAGGCGCTGGGCTTGGGAGGGTTTCGGTTGGGCGGGCGCGGAATTATCCATGGCGTTCATCCGAGGAGTTTTCTCATGGGCTCGAAGCCGCGGGCGTGAATATCCAGCAGGCCGCGGGGGAGGCTTTCGGCGAACCAGAGCGGGGCATAGGCTTTTTCGAGTTCGTCGAGGAGGGAGCGGGTCTGCGCCGCGGGCGCACCGGAAGCGACAAGGGCGCCGAACTGAAGAAAGCGGCAGGCGAGCGCGAGCTGCGCGTGATCGGTTTCGTCCGCCCACTCGGTGGCCGCGAGCTTGGAAAAGCCGTCGGCCCAGGCCGGAGCTTGAGCTGCGATTTCGCGCAACGGGGCGGGATCGGCCGGCGGTGCGATGTTTTTCAGCGGCGCGAAGGGCCACGCGGCGACGGCTTCGGGTACGGAGCCGGCCAGAGAAAACAGTTCGGCGGGGCGCGCGTCGTCTGCGCCGAACAGGATCTTGGAAAATGCGCGGTCGAAGTCGGCGCCTTCGTCGTTGGCGGGGTTCCACGCCAGTTGCGCGCCGAGGGCCAGGCCGTGGAGGGCGGCGGGGGGCATGTTGAAGTGGCCGTAGTCGCCCCAATCGGTGTTGAGCAGGCCGCGCGCGCCGAGTTCTTTTCCGGTGCGGGCGTATTTCGCCAAAACGACGCGCGCGTCCTCGACGGCGTTGAAGAGCCGTCCGAATCCGCGCACGGACGGGCAGACGGTCGTGGGCAGGCCGCGCGCGATGAACTCGCCGCATTTGTCGAAGGTGTTCGTCGGGAAGTAGGCCCAGTCGAGGATTTCGCAGCCGGGGGGCAGGTCGGAGATGGCCTCGGGATGCTTGAGCAGCATGTCGCCCCAGAGCATGAGCGATTTGCCGTGGCGGGCGGCTGCGCCTTGGAGGAAGCGGACGTGGTCGACGTACTGGCGGGCGACGTCGGCGGGCGCGGCGTCCGGGGTGCGCCGGCCCAGGTCGTAGGTTTCGTCGCCGCAGAGATTGAAGCGGGACGACGTGAAGCACGGCAGGAATTCGTCGAGGATGTCGCGGAGAAGTTGCTGCGCGTCGGGGTCGCGGGAGTACAGCGTGGCCCCGCGCAGGCGCTGGAGCCAGGTGGCGGCTTCCCACGAAGGGGCGGGAAATTCGACTTCGGCGAGTTCGCGGTATTGCGGCAGCGACAAGATGCGGCCCATGTGGCCGAAGCAAGTGAACGAGGGCACGAGTTCGATGAAGTGCTCGCGGCAGAAGGCGTCGAGGGCTTTGAGGTCGTCGGCGTCGTAGGCGTCGCCGTCGCCGGCGATGGCGGGATCGAAGCGGAAGCGGAAGGGGTGTTCGAAGTAGAGCTGGAGGTGGTTGATCTTGAGGGACGCGAGCAGGCGCACGCGGCGCTGGAGCATCTCGAGGCGCGGGACGCGGCCGCGGCTGACGTCGAGATAACAGCCGCGCAGCGGCCAGGCCGGGGCGTCTTCGATTTCGCAGCAAGGGAGAGTCGCGCCGCTCTGCGCGCGGATCTGGCGGAACGTCTGGAGCGCATAGAAGAAACCGGCGGCGTCGGGCGCGGCGATGGCGATGCCGGCGGGCGCGATGCGCAGCCGGTAGGATTCGGCCGGGCCGCCGGCGATTTGGAGGCGGATCGCGGCGTGGGCCTGCCGGCAGGCGACGTGGTGCAGGCCGGGGAAGAGTTCGTGCAACGCGCTGGCGACGCGCGGATCGAGATGGTCCGGAACGCAAGCCGTGGGCGGCGCGGGCACGGCGCACGCGCCGTCAAGCAGGCGGACGACGGCCGGGGTTGGAATCAGGCGGAGCATGCTGGGGAGCCGCCGCATGGGTGGACCTGGTTCACCCACGCCGCAAGGGCGTGGGGGTCTGGCGCGCGAAGAGTTTTACGTAGAACGTAAAAACTTTGGGCGGTTTTTACGTAGAACGTAAAAACTTTGCGCCCGGTTTTACGTCGTACGTAAAAAGGGTTCATTTGGGGGCATGGACGACGAGCTGGGGGTAGGGGATGGCGAGGTTCTTTTCGCGGAAGGCGGCGAGGATGGCGTGGCGGACGTCGCTGGCGGTGGCGGCGACGCTGGCGCGGGTGGTGTCGACCCAGAAGAAGAGCTTGAACTTGAGGCCGCTGTCGCCGAAGTCGTCGAAGAGGGTCCAGGGCGCCTTGCCGGGAGTCTGGATGACGGCGGGGTGGGCGGCGGCGGCGGCGCGGAGGGTTTCGTCGACGAGGCGCGAATCGGTGCCGTAGGCGGCGGTGATCGTGACGAGGCCGCGCAGGGAGCGGTCGAAGTTGGTGCGGTTGACGATGGTGTTGGAAAGGAAGTTGGAATTGGGGACGAGGAGATTGACGCCGTCGTAGGTGAGGACTTCGGTGGCGCGCAGGCCGATGGACAGGACCGTGCCGGCCTGGCCGTCGACTTCGACGATGTCGCCGAGCTTGTAGGGGCGGGCAACGAGGATGATGGCGCCGCTGATGAGGTTGCTGCAGAGGTTTTGCGCGCCGAAGCCGAAGCCGAGGGCGATGGCCCCGCCGAGGAAGTTGAAGACGGTCAGCGGCACGCCGAGGACGCGCAGCGCGGCAAGGAGGAAGAGGATCCAAAGGCCGAAGAAAATCCAGCGCGGGGCGAGTTCGCGGGTCTGGCGGGAGGCCGCCATGCGCGGGGCGATGCGCCGGGCGAACAGCGCGGCGACGAGGCGGCTGGCGAGGCCGCCGCCGAGCACGAGCGCCAGCGCGAGGAGGAGATTGCCGAGAGTGAGATCCAGCCCGGCGCCGGACCAGACGACGCGCGCGAGGGATTCCTGGACGAGCTGCGGATTCATGCGGACAGGGTAGCGTCCGCGCGCGCGGATGGCAAGGTCGGGCCGGACGCCTAGACGGCGGCGGGGGGCGTTCCGGGGCCGGTGGCGCGGGCCAGCAGGCCTTTGATGAACGCCAGCTCGAAGGGCTTGGACAGAAACGCCATGACTTCGCCGCGCTGCGCCTTGGCGGCGAGCGCCTCGGAGGGTTCGCCGGTGATCAGGATGATCGGCCGGCCCGCCGCCGCTCGCTTGAGCTGGTCGACCCAGTCGTTGAGGGGCGGGCTGTCGGGCAGATAGATGTCGGCGATGACGACCTGGACGGCCGGATCGGCGAGCCCGGCGAGGCCTTCCGCGCAGGTGGACGCCTTGCAGGCTTCGTGGTGCAGGCGCGTGACGAGGGTGGCGAGATAGTCGCGCACCGCTTCGTCGTCGTCGATGATCAGGATCTTGGCCATGGCTTTTCGCAATACGGGGTTAACTGCGACGACCGTAGCGCACGGACGGAACCGTGTCAACGGAACTCCTTGTTCCGAATCGGTTAAGACGCAAGGGGCGGCGGCGGAATTGGTTTACAAGGCGAGGGGGGAAGACTATGCTTTCCCGTTAAAAGCCGCAAACCCGGAGGAGTCCCCATGAGCGCGTCGTTCAGTTTTTGGAACATGGCCTGCCAGCAGTTGGACCGCGTAGCCCAGCGGATGAACCTCGACCCGAGCATCCATGCCAAGATGCGCCATTGCGAACGGGCCTTGATCGTGTCGGTGCCCATCCGCATGGACGACGGCCGCGTGCAGGTGTTCGAGGGCTACCGCGTGCAGCACAATTCCGAGCTCGGGCCCACCAAGGGCGGCATCCGCTACCATCCCGGCGTGACGCTCGACGAGGTCAAGGCGCTGGCGATGCTGATGACCTGGAAGTGCGCCGTGATCGGGCTGCCCTACGGCGGCGCCAAGGGCGGCGTCGTCTGCGATCCCGCCGCGATGAGTCTCGGCGAGATCGAACGCATGACGCGCCGGTTCACCAGCGAGATCTCCATCGTCATCGGCCCGGCCAAGGACATCCCGGCGCCGGACGTGAACACGAATCCGCAGACGATGGCGTGGATGATGGACACGTATTCGATGACGGTGGGCTACTCGGTGCCGGGGGTGGTGACGGGCAAGCCGGTGGAGATCGGCGGCAGCCAGGGGCGCGCCGACGCGACGGGCCGGGGCGTGGCGACGGTGATGATCGCGGCGGCGGAGCGGCTGGGGCTGCATCCCGCGCAGAGCACCGTGGCGATCCAGGGGTTCGGCAACGTGGGCAGCTCGGCGGCGAAGTTCCTATATGGAAAAGGGTTCAAGATCGTCGGCACGACGGACGACGGCGGCGGCCTGTTCAATCCGCGCGGGCTGGACGTGCCGGCGCTGCTGGCCCACGCGAGGCAGAGTCCGCACCACCAGATCAAGGGCTTCGGCGGGGGCGAATACGTGGAAGGCCCCGCCGCCGCCAACGCGCGGTTGCTGGCGCTGCCGGCGGACATCCTGGCGCCGTGCGCGCTGGAAAACCAGATCACCGCCGAGAACGCCGCGGACGTGAAGGCGAAGATCGTCGTGGAAGGCGCCAACGGCCCGACGACGCCGGAGGCCGACGAGATTCTCGCGCGGGCCGGCACGACGGTCGTGCCGGACATCTTGGCGAACGCGGGCGGCGTGACGGTGTCCTATTTCGAGTGGGTCCAGGACTTGCAGGCGAGCTTCTGGGACGAGGAGGACGTGAACCGCAGCCTGGACCGGCTGATGATGCGCAGCTACCAGGACGTCGCCGACGTGGCCGCGCGCGAATCGTGCGACCTGCGCACGGCGGCGCAGATCCTGGCCGTCAGCCGCGTCGCCAAGGCCGCGACCTTGCGCGGCATCTATCCGTAGGCGGGACGGCGGGCGCGGCCGCCGCCGGAACGCCGGGCGAACTCTCCGCGCGTCAAAATGACGATTGACGGAAAACGGCCGGTGCGCCTATACTTCCGAAAATTGTGCAGGCAGGCCATGGCGGTTTTGCGGCTCGGAATTGACGTGCAGGAGGCAGGATGATGAATCGATCCGTTCGGTCCAAGGTGGGGTTCGGGATGGCGCTGTTCGCCGCGGTGGGTCTGCTGGCCGGAACGGCATTGGCGCAAATGGCTTCCGCCGCCGCAGGCGGCTCCGACGTCCTGCGCATCCGCAAAATGGCGCCGGTGCCGAACACCAAGACGCCGGTGTTCCGGACGGCGACGGCCAGCCAGGCTTCGGCGAAGCAGCCGGACTGGTGGCGCGTGATGGTGGAATTCGAAACCGCGCCGGACTGGGTCGACGAACTGGAATTCACCTACTACGTCTACATGAAGGACCAGAGCAACAAGGGCGCGGAAATGATGTTCCGCGGCGCGGTCACCTACGTGAACGTCGCCAAGGGCCGCCACTACAGCGACATGTTCCTGCATCCGAGCACGCTGGCGCGGATGGGCCGGGTGGAGCAGGTGGCCGTGGTCGTCAAGGCCAAGGGCGCGGTGGTCGCGACGGAATCCACCGCCCAGACGGCCAACTGGTGGGACCGGTTCGCCCCGATCGACGGCGTGCTGCTGAACCGCGCGCAGACCCCGTTCGCGTTCGTGGACTACGATTTGTACGAGCAGATCAAGCCGGCCGCCGCCGCGCGGTAACATTCGCAGCGAAGGACTTCCTTCCATGGCCAAAAAGCCCATCCTGACGTTGGACATCGGTTCGCACAGCCTCAAGCTGGCGGAGTTCGTCGAGGTGAAGGGCGGGTTGGAAATGACCCGCTACGCCGTCAGCGACCTGGGGGTCGATCCCCAGAGCGATGCCGACCGCTCGCAGTACATCATCACGACCATCCACGACCTGATCCGCGAGTCGGGCTGCAAGCCCGGTCCGGTGCAGGTGGCCATTTCCGGCCACGCGGTGTTCTCGCGGTTCGTCAAGCTGCCGCCGGTGGAGCCCGAGAAGGTCTACCAGATCATCCAGTACGAAGCGCAGCAGAACGTGCCGTTCCCGATCAACGAAGTGGTCTGGGACTACCAGCTGATCAGCGGCGCGACGGGCGACGTGGACGTGATGCTCGCGGCGATCAAGTCGGACATCATCGAAGGCATCAGCGACTGCGTGCGGTTCACCGGGCTGGAACCCAGCCTCGTGGACGTGGCGCCGATGGCGCTCTACAACGCGGTGCGCTACAACTACGACAACCTGCCGCCCTGCACGCTGGTGGTGGACATCGGCGCGCGCTCGACGGACCTGGTCTTCCTCGAGGCGGGCCGCGTGTTCAGCCGCAGCGTGCCCGTGGCCGGCAACCAGATCACCCAGGCGATCATGAACGAGTTCGGCATCTCGTTCGACGACGCCGAGGCGATGAAGAAGGCCCACGCCTACGTGGCCTTCGGCGGCGCCTACGAAGGCCCCCAGAGCGAGACGGTCGACAAGGTGTCCAAGAGCGTGCGCATCATGATGACGCGCCTGCACCAGGAGCTCAACCGCTCGATCAATTTCTACCGCAGCCAGCAGGGCGGCCAGCAGCCGGCGCTGCTGCTGCTGACCGGCGGCAGTTCGGTGATTCCCTACACCGACACGTTCCTCAAGGAAAAGCTGGGCGTGGAGACGGATTACTTCAATCCGTTCAACAACGTCGCGGTCTCGGAGCAGATCCCCGCCGACCAGGTCGGCGCGCACGCGTGCGAAATGGGCCAGCTGGTGGGCTTGGCCCTGCGCCGGATGCACACCTGCCCCATCGAGGTCAACCTGCTGCCGCCCAAGGCGGAGGAAGAGAAGAAATTCAAGCGCAAACAGCCGCTGTTCGCGCTGGCGGCGGCGGGCCTGCTGGCGACGCTGCTGGTGTGGGCGGCGTTCTACGTCCGCATGTCCGGAGCGGCGGAGCGCGTCCGCGCCCGCATTGAAAACCGCGTCGGCGAACTCTCCGGCGTGGAACGGCAATTGCAGGGCGTCGAAGCGTCCGTGGCGGAAGTGGAGAACCAGATCGCCGCGCTGGCCGCGCTCGAATCGCACCGCGGGGTCTGGCGCGGCCTGCTGGGCGCCATCAGCGCGCCGCTGCCGGAAGGCATGTGGCTGACCCGGATCCGGCCGCTGGCGCAGTTGCCCGGCGCCGTCGCTCCGGCCGCCGAAACGGCCGCGGAACCGGCTCCGGCCGCCGCCGGCACGGCCCGCTCCGTGGTCGGCATCGAAATCGAAGGCATGGGCTACCAGGATCGGATCAAGAGCGAAGCGGTCGGCAAATACCGCGACCAGCTGCGCGAAGCGAAATGGTTTTCCGAGCAGACGGAAATCATCTGGCAGCCGCCGGCGCGCTCGGATGCCGCCACGCTCGAATTCAAGATCCTGGCCGTTTTGAAGGAGCCGCAGGCACTATGAACCGCAAACACATGCCCTTGCTGGCGGGGGGCGTCGTCGCCTTGCTGCTGGCCGTGGGCCTTTTCTTCTGGTTGTTCAGCGCACGGGGCCGCTACGCCGAGGGCTTCTCGAAGCTGTCGTCGTCCCAAAGCCAACTGCAGCGCCTGACCAACCGGACCACGTTCCCGTCGCCCGGCAACGTGCAGGCCATGGAGAAGCAGCTCGGCATCTACCGGGAATATCTGGAAGGCTTGAAGGCGGCGATGAAGAAAGGGCAGCGGGCCGCCGAGACCATCACGCGCGACCGCTTCCGCCAGTTGCTCGAAGACACCCTCCGCCAGCTGGCCAACGACGCCCGCCAGAAGGGCGTGGTCCTGCCCGCCAATTTCGCGTTCGGGTTCCAGCGCTACGCGGAAGGCGTGCTGCCGGCCGAGGAGGAAATGAACCGGCTCGTGGACCAGCTCTACTCGGTGAAAAGCCTGTGCGAGATCCTCTACGAAGCGGGCATCGGCGAATTGGTCGCGGTCGAGCGCACGACCTTCGAGAAGGACGCCCAGACCGCGCCGGTCGAGGAAGAATACGGCCGGCGCAGCGCCCGCGCCCGGACCGAACAAGCCGTCGCCGCGCCCGGCGTCGAGTTGGAGGCGGACCCGCTGGGCCTGCATACCCGGGAACATTACGTGCTGTCCTACAAAGCCCAGGACGAGGCCACCTGGCGCGTGCTCGACCGCCTCGCCCAAGGCGCCCCGTTCGTCGTGGTGACGAAGGTGGAAATCGTCAATTCCGCCCGCCCCGCGGTGCTCGTGCCGGCCGCGGCGCCGAAGCCGGCGGCCGCGGCGCCGAAGCCGACGTCCGTCGCCGGCTGGCAGGCGCCCGGAGCCGCGACGCCCCTGGCCGCCGAAGCGCCGGAAATCCTGCCGCGCGAATTGCGCATCGTCGCCGGCCAGGAATGGCCCAACGTCCGCCTTGAAGTGGACTTCTACCGCTTCGTCGAACCCGCCGCCGAGGAGGTTGCGCAAGGGGAGGAACATCCGTGAGCCAGGCACCCCGTGGGAAAAACGATTGGATCCGGAACCATTACGAGAAAATGATTCTGCTGGCCGCGCTCGTGGCGCTGCTGGTCTCCTGCATCCTGCTCACCCAGCGGATCCAGGCGGACAAGGACGCCGCCAAGCCGGCCTTGGCGCGCATCGACTGGAAGGGGTCGTCCGTCGCGCCCAAGGACACGCTGGCGCTCGACGGCGTTCTGGTGGCGGCCCGCGCGGAAGCCACCAATGCCCTCGCCGTGGCGGCGCGCACCACCGTCAGCGAACGGCGCGTGGCCTGCGTCAAGTGCGGCAAGCCCATCCGCTTCGAAGCGGCCGAATGTCCGTTCTGCCTCGCGGCCCAGCCCGCCATCGTGGACATTGAAAAGCTGGACACCGACGGCGACGGGATTCCCGACAAGGTCGAACTGGCCTTGGGACTCGATCCGCAGAATCCGTCCGATGCCGCCGGCGATTTGGACAACGACGGGTTCACCAACCACGAAGAACTCAATGCCAAGACGGATCCCAAGGATCCCGCGGACTTCCCGGATCCCATCGTCAAGCTGCGCGTGGCCGGCATCCGCCCCGTGCCGTTCTATCTGCGGTTCGTCACCACGTCCACCTTGGGCGACGGCTCGATCCGCTTCCAATTGAACCTGCAGACGCTGGAGCGCACCTACTTCGTGAAGCCCGGCGACGTGGTGCTGGGCTACAAGGTCGAGAACTACAACCCGGCGGGGCCGGCGGGCGAGACCATCACCATGGTCCGCCAGTCCGACAAGCGGCCCGTCGCGCTCGTCAAGGGCAAGCCCGTCACCGAGCAGGAACTGGCCATCTTGTTCGTTTCCCTGATCGACAAGCAACGCCTGCCCGTCCAGCGGCTTAACGACGTCTTCGCGTACCGCGGCGCGGATTACAAGGTCGTTGACATCCGCCGCGATAACGTAGTAATTCAAAGCGCGAAAACCGGCGAAAAAGTGACGGTTCCCCTGTGGACTCCCGAAGAGCGGGCGACGATGCTGGGCCAGCCGAGCGCACCGGCGCCCGCGGCGGGTGCCGCTCCCCAGGCGCCGGCGGCGGCCGCCGCGGCCTCATCGGTGTGGTGATTTAGCAAATGACGGTTAGCGACAACAAGACGTTGGATCGGACGAGGAAATCCCTTCGTCCTCGTTTCAGTTCCAAGGAGGAATCCCAGATGAAATGGTGCATGGTTGCGGCGATGGCGGTGTCTTTCTTGTGCGGTGGCATGGCGTTCGCCCAGGACGACGATTTCGATCTGGATGCCCTGCTGGGCGACGTGGGGACGGCCGCCGAAGCGCCCGCCGAAGCCGCCGCGCCGGCCGCGGAAGAAGCGGCCGCGGAAGCGGTCGCCGCCGTTGAACCGGCCGCGGAAGAAGCGGTCGCGGAAGCGGCGGAAGTCGCCGAAGCCGCCGCCGATCCGTTCTCCGATTTCGCCGCCGAAGAAGCCGCGCCGGCCGCCGAAGAAGCCGCCGCCGACCCGTTTGCCGGCCTCGAAGCCGAGGAAGCCGCGCCCGCCGCCGAGGAGCCCGTCGCCGAAGCCGCCGCCGATCCTTTCGCCGAAGAAATGGCGCCCGCCGCCGAAGAAACCGCCGCCGTCGCCGAAGAAGCCGCTGCCGATCCGTTCGCCGAAGCCGCCGCCGAAGAAGCCGCGCCGCTGGCCGAGGAGAGCGCGGCCGATCCGTTCGCCGAGCTTGAGGCCGCCCCGGCCGCCGAAGAAGCCGTGCCCGCCGCCGAGGAAACCGCTCCGGCGGCCACGGACGATCTCCTGGGCGATCTGTTCGCCGAAGAACCCGCCGTCGAAGAAGCCGCTGCGGAAGCCGATCCTTTCGAGGAAGCCGCACCCGTCGCCGAAGAAGGCGCCGGAGAAGCGCTGGAAGCCGATTTCACCGATCTCGGCGGCGAACTGGATGCGGCCCCGGCCGCCAAGAAGGCCGGCAAAGAGGCCGAAAAGATGGACCCGGCGGAACTCAAGAAAATCGCCAAGGAAACCGCCCGCCAGGAAGAAATCCGCCGCCAGGCCGCCGAAGTGGATGCGCTGAAGGCTTCCGATGCCGGCTTCGCCGCCCTGAGCCAGGGCGACTACGTGGCGGCCGAAAAGTCGCTGGCCGACGCCCTGAACGGTCTGCCGGACCGTCCCCAGAACGTCCCCGTGCGCGACCAGATCGCCAAAGGCCTGGCCGAAGTCCAGTATCTGCGCGCCTACGGCATGGTGAAGAAGAACGAGCGCCTCGAAGAAGCCCGCAAGCTCGTCGATGCCGCGTTGAAGAACGACTCCGGCCATCGCGGCGCCAAGGCTCTCGACAAGCGGCTGTCCAAGCTCGAAATCCTGGCCGGCAAGCCCAAAGCGCCCGCCGACCAGCCCGCCACCCTCGAAAAGGCCAAGAGCATCGAGCAGATGTACGACGAGGCCCGCGAGTGGTACATGCTCAAGGACTACGACCGCGCCAAAGCCCTGTTCGAGCAAATCCTGATCCGCGATCCCTACCACAAGAGCGCCATGCGCTACATCCGCAAGCTCGAAGCCGACAAGTTCAAGCTGGCTTCCGTCGAGCGCGAAGCCCGCGTCCAGGGCATGATGACCGAAGTCCGCCGCAGCTGGAGCCCGCCGATCCGCGCCGCGATCGCCATGCCCGAAGACGCCGGCCAGCCCGGCGGCGTCGACAGCAAGCCGTCCTCGCAGCGCCTGCAGGACAAGATGAAGACCATCGTCATCCCGGCGGTCGAATTCCGCCAGGCCAACATCAACGACGTCGTCAACTTCCTGGTCGAAGCCAGCATGGCCGCCGACCCCGAGAAGGAAGGCGTCAACATCATCCTGAACCTCGGGCAGGGCGGCGGCGGCGCGGCTCCCGCGCCGGGGCCGGCGGCGGCGCCGGTCGTGGACGAGTGGGGCTTCGGCGGCGAAGACCTTGGCGGCGGCATGGCCATGGTCTCTGCTGCGCCTGCCGGCGTGCGCGACATCACCCTCAACCTGCGCCGCATCAGCATGCTCGACGCCATCAAGTACATCACCGAAGTCGCCGGCCTGAAGTACCGCATCGAAGACAGCGCCGTCATCATCACCCCGATCGACGCGCCGACCGGCAACATCATCACCCGCATGTATCCCGTCCAGCCGTCCTTCATCGACGTCGTCGTCGAGCGCCAGGGCCCGACGGCCGAAGAGCGTTCGGGCGCCGAGTTCACCTCCATGAGCGACCGCGTCTCCGTCACCAAGGGCGACGTGAAGGAATTCTTCGAGAAGACCGGCGTGAAGTTCCCCGTCGGTGCCTCCATCACCTACAATTCCAGCATCAGCCAGCTGATCGTCGCCAACACGGCCGACAACCTCGAGACCTTCGAGCGCATCCTCCAGCAGCTGAACGTCGTGCCCAACCAGGTCGAAATCGAAGCCCGCTTCATCGAAGTGGACCAGGGCGATCTCGAGGAACTCGGCCTGCAGTGGATCCTGAACGACAACTACGAGTTCGCCACCAAGAACGACGGCTCCGGCGAACGCCTCCAGGTCAACGCCAACCGCAACGGCGTGACGCAAGGCAACCGGTTCTTCAACTACAACTCCGGCAACCTGAACATCCAGCCGGCGTCCATGATCACCCAGACCGCGAACCAGACCATGCTCGGCGGGCTCCTCAGCGCCTCGAGCGTGCTGACGAATCCGGAAGTGACGGTGGTTTTGCAGGCGCTCTCGCAGCACGGCGGAACCGACTTGCTCTCCGCCCCGCGCGTCACCACCCGCAGCGGCGTCAACGCCCAGATCCAGGTCGTCAAGGAAATCATCTATCCCACCGAGTTCGACGTGACCCAGCCCACCATGAATTCGGACGGCAACGTGACGATGTCGCCCGTCGTGACCCCCGGCACCTTCGAAACCCGCGAGACCGGCGTGATCCTCAACGTCACCCCGACCGTCGGCCCCGACGGCTACACGATCGACCTCGTGATGGCCCCCGAAGTCGCCGAGCTCGTCGATTGGATCCAGTACGGATCCCAGATCACCGTGGAGACCGGCATCATCGGCGCCAAGCAGCAGAACACCTATCTGTTCAACATGCCGCAGCCCATCTTCACCAGCCGCAACGTCACGACGTCGATCGTGATCTGGGACGGCCAGACCGTCGTCATGGGCGGCCTGATCCGCGAAGAGCTGACCACGATCAAGGACAAGATTCCGATCCTCGGCGACATCCCGCTGCTGGGCTGGCTGTTCCGGTCGGAAGGGCAGTATAGCCAGAAGAAGAACCTGCTGATCTTCGTGACCGCCCGCCTGGTCGATCCCGCCGGCCGCCCGATCCACAGCGAGGGCAGCCTGGCGATGCCGGGCACCGGCATCGAAACCGAGCCGGCGGATGCCGCCGCGCCGGTGACGATGTAGGCCGGATCGGACCACGGGCGGGGCGCGAGCCCCGCCCGCACCGTTTGAAGGTGGCCGATTCGCCGGGTTCCGGGCGGTTCGGAACGTTTTCCGGGTCCTGCGGGTCTCGGATCCCCCGACGAGGTCGTCGGGGGCTCCAAAGACGGGAATCGGCCAGCGGGTTGGAGCCGCACCGTCCGTCCGCCCGGGAAGGAACCCCGTGCCGGCCGGTTTGGCGGACACGTGAACGAACTGGGATCCATTCTGCGCATCAAACCGTGAAATCCGGGAATCCATGATTGCGTCGGCGCTCATCGTCGACGGCACCGCGGTGGCCTACCGCGCGTTCTATGCCGTGCAGGGACTGTCCACCCGCGACCACCAACCCACGAACGCGCTGTTCGGCTTCGTCCGCATGCTCCGCCAGCTCGAAGCGCGCTGGCGGCCGGAGCGCCTGGTCGCGACGTTCGACGGCGGTTCGCCGGCCCACCGCCTGGAAAAATGTCCGGCCTACAAAGCCCAGCGCGCGCCCATGCCCGACGACCTGCGCTCGCAGCTGGCCCTGATCGACGAGTACCTCGACGTCGCCGGCATTCCGCGGATCCTGCTGCCGCACCAGGAAGCCGACGACGTGATGGCCACGCTGGCGGACCGCGCCGCGCGCGCCGGCGCCGTCGTGCGCCTCGCCACCAGCGACAAGGATCTGATGCAGCTCGTGGACGACCGCGTGCGCCTCATCCCGCCGACGAAAACGGACGAGGAATTGGACGTTGCCGGCGTCGCCGCCAAGACCGGAGTCCGGCCGGACCAGATCGTCGATTGGCTGGCGTTGATCGGCGACGTCGCCGACAACATTCCCGGCGTGAGCGGCATCGGCCCCAAAACCGCCGCCAAGCTGCTGGCCCGGTTCGGCTCGTTGGCGGAGTGTTTCGCGCGGGCGGACGAGATCGACTCGGACAGCCTGCGCGCCAAGCTCCTCGCGGGCCGCGCCGTCGCCGAACTCAACGTGCAGTTGATGACCCTGGACAAGGCCGTTCCGGGCGTTCCGGACTGGGCCGACGTTCCGGCCCCGGCGCCGGATGCCGCGCGGCTGAAAGCCTTTTTCGAGAAGTACGAGCTGCACCGGTTCGCCGCGGAAGCGGCCGGAGGGGCGCCGGCCGCGCCGGCCCCGAAGCCGCCGCCGGCCCGGCCGGCCCAAGACCAACTGAGCCTGTTTTGACGACGAAAGTCTCCAGATGGATCGGGATCGCCCTCCAGCTCTTGCTGGTGGCGGGGTTGACGTTCCTGGCCGGCGCCACGCGCCGGCACGTGCTCGACGCCCAGCGGCAGTTGACGGCGGACGGTTCGATTCCCTTCACGCTGGAGAGCGCGCTGGCCTTCCGCCGCATCCAGCTGGTCTATCGCGACGGCGATTTGCCGAAGATCGACCAGGGGATCCAGTATCCGCACGGCGTCGTGACGCGCGAAACGGATACGCTGGGCGTCGAGCGGATCTATGCGCGCGTGGCCAAGCTCTGGCCCGGCACGCTCCCGCTGGCCGAAAAGATCCGCGGACTGCATCTGGCGTGGTTCTGCCTGGCGATTCCGGGGATGTTTTTCTGGGTCAAATGGATGGGCGGGGGCGCCGCGGGCGGGTTCTGGGCGGCGGCGTTCTACGCGGTGGCGATTTCGGCCGTGGCGCGCGCGACGGGCCAGGAGCTGTCGCACGAGAACAACGCGTTGCCGCTGCTGCTCGGCCATCTGGCGGCGGCGGCCTGGGCGCGCAACCGCGCCCAACGCTTCCGCGCGAAAGCGGTCGCCGGCTGGATTTCCGCCGGCTTGGCGGCTCTGGCCTTGTGTGCCTGGGACATGGTCCAATTTTACTTGCTGCTGTTGCTGGGCTGGGAACTGGCCGTCGCGATCCGCGGCGAACTGTCCAAAGAAGATCTCTGGGCGCGCGCCGTGCCGTTGATGGCCGCGCTGGTGGCGGCGGGCCTGCGCAATCCGTATCTGCGGGCGCACGGGTTCCTGGTTGCGCCGACGCTGGCGCTGGGGTGGGGGATGCTGCTGGCGGGCGCGCCCGCCGCGCAGCGGCAGCGCGTCGCCACGCGGGTCGTGCTGGGCTTGCTGCCGCTCGCCGGGTGTCTGGCGCTGGCCCATTTCTATCTGCCGGCTTACGGCCATTTCGGATCGCTCCTCTGGGCCAAGCTGCGGTTTTTCAATGTCCGGCCCGAAAATCCCGCGCTCTTGACGTTCGAACAGCGGATCCTGTGGGCGCCGGCGCTCAATTCCACCTCGTGGGCCCTCCTCTGGGAGTGGTTTCCGTTCCTTTTGGTGTTGACGGCCGCCGCGGTTTGGGGTTTGATGCGCGGCACGGTTCGCAACCGCACCGAGTTCGCCGATTTTCCCCCTCTGCTTTTCTACCTGCTGGCGTCTCTGGCCGCTTTCATCCTGTTTTTCCGGTTCCACGTGTGGCTGGCGATCTTCGCCTGCGGAATCGTCGGCCTGTGGGCCGGGCAGTGGAAGGCGAGCGGCGGCCGCTGGACCCGCGGGGCGCTCGCGGCCCTGCTGGTCTTCGGGTGGCTCGCGGAAGCGCGCCAGCCGTGGTTCGGGCCTTTCCGCTGGGAGGAATCGCCCGTGGAAACCCCCGGCGCGCCGAAGTGGGACGGTCCCCTGTACTGGGGCCGTCCGAACGTGTACGCGGCGGAAACGGAAGCGTTGATGGACCATTTGCGGAATTTCGTCGCCCCGGAACCCGTGCTGGCGAATTTCGGGATCAGCGCCGGGATCGCGGCCTACGGCGGCTGCCCCGTGGTGCTGCATCCGAAGTTCGAGTCGGCGGACATCCGCCTCCGGGTGCGGGAATACGGCGAGGCGCTGTTCACGGGCGGCGAAGCGGAGTTCCGCGACTGGATGGAGGCGCACGGCGCCACCGTCTACGTGCATTCGATGGGCGAGTTTTCGGAGATCCAGCCGGGCCTCCAGATGCGCTACATGGTGGATGCGCTGGACCCGGCGACGAACGCCGCGGCGCGGCTGTTCGAGCAGCGGCCCGAAGAGTTGAAGCACTTCGCGCCGCAGTTCGCCAACCGGAAGTACCGCGTGTTCCGGCTGAAGCGCAGCCCCGTGGCCGCGCGCCTGGCGGAAGCGCTGGCCGAGCAGGCCCGCGCGGCCTTGGAAGCCGGCGAACTGGCGGCGGCGGAGACGAAAGGCGCCCATGCCTTGCGCATGGACGCCGACAACGAGGAGGCGCAGGCGATCCTGCGCCACGCGACGGCCCTGCGGGATGCGGGTTTCCGCGCGGAGGAAGACGAAGACTGGACCGGAGAAGCGTCGTCGCTGGCGCCGACCCGCCCCTGGCCCTGAGAATGAAAAAAGGATTTTGCGCAGCCTTGACCGGCGGAATCGCCTGCGGGAAAAGCACCGTGGCCGAATTCTGGCGGCAATGGGGCGCCGCGGTGCTGGACGCCGACCACGTGGCCCACGCGCTCATCGCCCCGGGCGGCGAGTGCGTGGAGGCCGTCGCGCGCGAGTTCGGCGACCGCGTGCGCGCCGTCCAGGGCGGCATCGACCGGCGGGCGCTCGGCGCGATCGTGTTCGCGGACACGAGCGCTTTGGAGCGCCTGAACCGGTTGCTGCATCCGGCCGTGATCCGCCGGATGCGCGCCTGGGCGGACGGTATCCGCCGCGCCGGCCAAGTCGGCGTGGCGGTGGTTCCGCTGCTGTACGAGGCCGGCATGGAAAAAGCCTGGGATGCCGTGGTCTGCGTGGCCGCCCGGGAAGAGACGATGCTGGCCCGGTTGGCCGCCCGCGGCCTATCGCCCGCCGCGGCGCGGGCGCGGATCGCCAGCCAATGGCCGGTGCGCGAAAAAATGGCGCGCGCCGACCGCGTGATCGACAACGACGGCGACCGGACCGAACTGGAAAAACAGTGCCGGGCGATTTGGAACGATTTGTTTGAACAAGGAGAATGACATGGCCCCGAACCCCAAGAACCCCCGCCAACCCCGCCCCCCCCGCAAGCCCAATTCCGGCGGCGGCGGCCGCTCCCGCGGCCGGCCCCGCAAGATTGCGGACGATGAGACGCCGAAGCGGTCGAACATGCCGCTGCCGGCTTCGCTGCTGGACACCACCATTTCCGACGGCGAAGAGTATCGTCCGGGCACGTATGGCGGTCCCGCCGCCGAAGAACCGCGCGGCGATGCGCCCGAGCGCGGCAACGAAGCCGTGCCGCCGCCGCGAGCCTTCGTGCCGCAGGAAAGCCGCGAAAGCGAACCGCCGCCGCCACGCCCGCCGCAACAAGACCAAAACCAAGGCCCGGACCAAGGCTCAGACCCAGGCTCGGACCAAGGCCAGCCCCAGGGGCAGGGGCAGGGGCAGGGGCAAGGGCAGGGACAGGGACACAACGGCTATGCCGGGCACAACCGTCCGAACTATCCCCAGCACCAGGGGCAGGGCGGTGGCCGCCACGACCGCTATTTCGACCGCAACCGCGACCGTCGTCCCGGCGGCGGCGGACAACCCTTCCGCGACAACCGCCCGCCGCGCGTGCCGCTGACGCCTGAAGAACAGGCCGCGCGCGACGCCCAGCTCGCCGCGCAACGCGCCGCCGCCGAGGCCGCCGCCGCCGAACGCGCCAAGATGGCCCGCGTCCTCAAGCTCAACGAGCTCCAGCTGCTCACCGTGCCGCAGCTCAAGGAACTGGCCGACAGCTACCAGCTCGTCGATCTCGGCGCCCTCAAGAAGCACGAGCTGATCTTCGAGATCCTCAAGGCCAACGCCCGCTGCAACGGCACCATGTTCGTCCGCGGCGTCCTCGAAATCCTCCCCGACAACTTCGGGTTCCTGCGCTCGCCCAACAACAACTACCTGCCGTGCCCGGACGACATCTACGTCTCGCCTTCGCAGGTCCGCCGCTTCGCGCTGCGCACCGGCGACATCGTGGACGGCGAAATCCGCTCGCCCAAGGACAAGGAGCGTTTCTTCGCGCTCCTGAAGGTCAACAGCATCAACGACGGTCCGCCCGAGGGCCAGCGCGGCATCATTCCCTTCGAAAACCTCACGCCGCTGTTCCCCGACAAGCGCCTCGTGCTCGAAACCAAGAGCGCCAACAACGTCAACATGCGCGTCATGGACCTGCTGACGCCCATCGGCAAGGGCCAGCGCGGGCTGATCGTGGCCCCGCCGCGCACCGGCAAGACCGTCCTGATGCAGATGATGGCCAACAGCATCTCCGAGAACAATCCCGAGGTGAAGCTGATCATCCTGCTGATCGACGAACGTCCCGAGGAAGTCACCGACATGGAGCGCAACACGCAGGCCGAGGTCATCGCCTCCACCTTCGACGAGCCCCCGGAGCGCCACGTGCAGATCGCCGATCTCGTCATCGAGATGGCCAAGCGCCAGGTCGAAGCCGGCAAGCACGTCGTGATCCTGCTCGACTCCATCACGCGCCTGGCCCGGGCCTACAACACCCTCCAGCCGCACAGCGGCAAGATCCTCTCCGGCGGCGTGGACGCCAACGCGCTGCACAAGCCCAAGCGCTTCTTCGGCGCCGCCCGCAACATCGAGAAGGGCGGCAGCCTCACCATCATCGCCACCGCGCTGGTGGACACCGGCAGCCGCATGGACGAAGTGATCTTCGAGGAGTTCAAGGGCACCGGCAACATGGAGATCTGCCTGGACCGCTTTCTCGTGGACAAGCGCATCTTCCCGGCCATCAACATCGAGAAGTCCGGCACCCGCAAGGAAGAGCTGCTGATGCATCCCGACGAGCTCAGCCGCGTCTGGATCCTGCGCAAGGCCCTCAACGGCGTGCCCGCCGTCGAAGCGATGGAACTGCTGATCGGCCGTCTGAAGAAAACGAAGACGAATCTTGAATTCCTGATGACCTTGCAGGGATAATGGCTCCATGACCTCGCTGGGCATGCACGTTCCGATGGGCCGCGAGGCGCGCCAGCCCTGGGTGCGCGCCGCGCTCTTCGCGGCCGCGCTGGCGCTGTCCGCGCTGCTGCACGGCGCGCTGCTCGTCGGGCTGCCGCCGCTGCCCGCCTGGCGCCCGCCGGAGGCCGCCCTGCGGCGGCCGGTGCGCCCGCTCGTGCTGGCCGAGGTCCGCGCTGCGCCCGACCTGCCGGGTTTCGCCCAGCCGGAAAAATTCCGGCCGGAGAATCCCGAGGCCTTCGCCGACGTCGAGCCCCTGCAGAAAAACCTGCTCGAAGACCTGCGCGCGGAAGCCGAGGCGCTGGAATTCGTGCCGCCGGCGCCCGCCGAGGCCGCCGCGCCCTTGCCGGCGCCGCCTGCCGATCTGGCCGGCATGGATTTCCGCCAGGACATCCTCGAGATCGAGAACCAGGTCGTCGCCGCCGAGTTGGCGGCCCTGCCGCGCCGGCTGTCGCCGGCGCTCGACCGCGTGGCCGGCGCGCCGGACGTGACCTTGCCGGCCACGGCCGACGCCATCGCGGCGGCGGCCGCCGCCGCGGACGGCCGCGGCGACGGCTCCCTGCGGCCGCTGTCCGTCCTGTCCCAGGCCGTGCCGTCCGCCAAGGACATGATCGCCGCCGCCAACCAGGGCGAGCTCTCCGCCGCCGACCGCCTGCGCGAACAGGGGGCCATGCTCGACGAGGCCCCGGCCGACGTCACCGACGTCCAGCCCATCGAGCAGCTGCTGGCCGTCGAGGTTTCGACCTATCGCGCGGCGGACGAAGAGGCCCTCTATTTCGAACTGGCGATCGCGCGCGCGGGGGTCGAGGCTTTGCCGGTGATTCCCAAGGACGTCCTGCTCGTTCAGGACTGCTCCGAAAGCATCACCCGCACCAAGTTGGACTACTTCAAGAACGGCCTGATCGACTATCTGCGCACGCTGACGACCGTGGACCGCGTCAATCTGATGCGTTACAGCGATTCGCCCACGCTGTGCTTCCCCGACTGGCAGCCGGTCACCGCCGACTCGCTGGAACAAGCCGCGGACTTCGTCGACGACATGCGCGCGCGCGGCCAAACCGATCTGTTCGCGCCCCTCCAGCAAGTGCTCAAGCTGCCGCGCGCCGCCGGCCGGCCGATGGTCGTCGTGCTGCTGACCGACGGCCGTCCGACGATGGGCACGGTGGACAGCTCCGACATCATCGCGCGCTTCAGCAAGCTCAACGCCGGCGAAGTGTCCGTTTTCACGGTCGGGGCGGGGGACCGGGTGAACACGTTCTTGCTGGACCTGTTGGGCCACAACAACCGCGGCGGATCCTGGATCATGCCCCTGCGCGAGCAGATTCCCGACGCGGTCAAGCGCGCCGCCCGCGAACTGTCGCGGCCCGTGCTGGCGAACCTGGAATACCGGTTCTCCGGCGACTCCGCGGCCGAGGTGTATCCCGGCACGCTGACGCACCTCTTCCTCGACCGGCCGTTGCGGTTGGTGGGGCGCTGCCCGCTGGGCCAGCAGACGGCGGTTCTGCAGATCATCGGCGAATCGGGCGCGCAGAAACGCGACATGGTTTTCGCGCTCGATTTGTCCGAGGCCGAAGACGGCGGCGAGGGCCTGCGCCGCGAGTGGGTGGCCCAGAAGATCTACAAGCTGATCAACGACCATCTCGCCAGCGGCCGTGCCGGGACCATCCAGCAAATCCGCGACCTGTCTATCCGGCACAACGTGCCCTTGCCCTACGGCGCCGACTTCCCGTTGTGATTCCCGATCAGCCGGTTCGCACCCCGGATCGTTCCAATTCCATCGCAACTCTTTCACCTGATTCGTGATGCTGAAACCAAACGTTTTATAAAACGTTTGGTTTTGCGGGCGGGGTGGGCTGAATCTGCCGCCGGAATTCCCATTCGCTTGCCCCGGTGCTGTCTGGAAGACCAACGGACACCGGCGAAACCGCGCAAGCGCTTGACCCGTGGCGCGCGCGAAAGGTAAAGTGTCCACACATGGAAAAAAATGCTCCATTGGACCGCTTTACGGCGCTCGACGTGGCCGGCTCGGCCGTCGCCGAAGCCGGGCGCTTGCTGCTTGAACTCAGCCGCAAGCCCATCGAGGTCCTGTGCGAGCCCGGGCACGACATCAAGCTGCGGGCCGACCAGCTGGCCGAGGAGCGCATCTTGGCCGTGCTCAATGAACGCCTGCGGTTGCCGGTTCTGACGGAGGAAAGCGGCGAGCACGGCGCGGTGACGGAAACGTCGCGCATGTGGATCGTGGATCCGCTGGACGGCACGTTCAACTTCTCGCGCGGCATGCCGATGTGCTGTTCGTCCGTGGGCTTGTGGGAAAACGGGCGGCCGGTGCTGGGCGCGGTCTACAATTTCTTCAACGACGAGCTGTTCGCGGGCATCGTGGGACAGGGCGCATGGCTCAACGGCAAGCCCATCGCGGTCTCGGGTGTGAAGACGGCGGCAAAGGCTTCGCTGGCGACGGGTTTTCCGCACCATCAGGATTACGACGCCGCCCCGCTGCGGGAGTTCGTCCGCCAGGTGCAGGACTTCAAGAAGATCCGCATGCTGGG
>RZYG01000115.1 GCA_009930415.1 Spartobacteria bacterium
ATCGTCTTCCATGTCCAGCGGCAAGCGGGCGGCACGAACGAGTCGGGCGGGCACGTGGAGTTGCGGACGGGCGCGGATGGTTCGTTCAGGATAAGCGGGGAGACGGCCGGGTGCTATCGCTTCGCTTCGATTTCGCGGCTGGACGATCCCGTGGTCGTGTGCCTGACGAACGACTGGGACGCGCAAACCGACGTGCGCGTGCCGCTGTCGCGCCGGTGCGTGCAGGAGGCGGCCCTGCATGCGGCGGTCGGCGACGACGATCCCGAAGCCGCGGAGCGCGCGCTGGCGGAGGGCGCCGATCCCCGCGCCGTCGACAGCGAGAACGTGAGCCTGCTCGAAATGGCGCTGAACCAATGGGCCACCAACGTCGTGCCGGTCTTGCTGGCGCACGGCGCCGACCTGAACGCGCCGAACGCCGCCGGCATTACGCCGCTGCGCCGCGCCGCCAGCGTTTGGTCGAGCTGGAAGATTCCCTATCTGCTGCGCCTGGGCGCGGCGGTCCGGCCGGAAGAGGGCGGGAGCCCGCTGTTGCTGCTGGACGTCGTCCGGCGCGAGCCCGGCGAAGACGAAGAGATGCAGGAGTTCCGCCGGCTCCACGTCAAGCGTTGCGCGAAGACGGCGCGGCTGCTGATCGCCGCCGGTGCCGCGCTCGACGTGCGGGATGAAAACGGCCTGACCCCGCTGCACCACGCCGCGCTCAACGGCTACGCCGAGTGCGCGAAGGTCCTGATGAACGCGCAGTTCGACGAGGGCGCCACGAACGCCGCCGGCCAGACCGCGCTGGATCTGGCCGTGGCCGCCGGGCAAGACGAAGTCGCGACGGTCCTGCGCCGGGGAGCTCCCGCCGAACCGCCGCCCGCCGCGCCCTGACCGCCGCTGGGGGCAATTTTACGTAGAACGTAGAAACTTTGCGCGGGATTTACGTGGAACGTAAAAACTTTGCCGAAAAATTACGTAGTACGTAAAACGGGCCAAACGGGTAGGATGGGCGGACATGCAGGCGGTCATCCATTTCTTTTCGGGGACGGGGAACACGGCGCGGGCGGTCGGGATCGTCGCGGAGCGGCTGGAAGCGACGGGCTGGGAAGTCGCCCGCCACGCCATCGTCGGCGGGACGGAGCCGCCGGCGGGGATTCCGGATCTGACGGTGGTGGCGTTTCCGATCTGGGCGTGGGCGCCGCCGCATTTCGTGTTGGAGTACGTGCGCCGTCTGCCGGAGGGGCGGGGTGCGCAGGCGGCGGTGCTGGCGACTTGCGGCGCGTTCGGCGCGCAGGGCGTCGGCGAAATGGAACGCGCGCTGAGGGCCCGCGGCTATGCCGTCTTCGCCAGCGGCGAGGCGGCCTATCCCGACAACTTCCTGCTGGCGGTGGATCCGCCGGCGGGAAATGAGCTGAGTGAAGCCCTTCTCGAGGGCGATCAGGCTGTACAGATGTTTATAAACAACTGTACGTCGCAAAATCCGGCGCGGTTCCGCTGCGGGTGGAGACACGTGCTCTGGTCGTGGCCGATCGCGCGGCTGTTCCGGACGTGCGGCCGGCGGTTCCTCGGCATGTTCTTCGTCGCGGACGACCGTTGCACGGCGTGCGGGCAGTGCGCGGCGACCTGCCCGGTGCGGGCGATCCGGATGGAGGGCGCGCCGGCCCGGCCGCGGTGGAGCGCGGCCTGCGCGGGGTGCTACCGCTGCATCAACCTCTGCCCGGTGCAGGCCATCCAGATTTCGATCGCGCGACTGGCGATCCATCTGGGCGTGAATCTGGCGCTGACGGCCGGGTGGGTGTGGGCGCTGGTCGCAGGACGCGAGCGGCTCCCATGGGCTCTGGTGGCGGCCACAGCCGTTTTCGCCGCGCTGACGGTTCTCCAACTGACGGCGCTGGACGGTCTGCTCGGCGCGCTGGAGCGCCGGCCGGCGCTGCGCCGGTTTTTCGCGGCCAGCTACACCCAGCGCTTCGGCCGCTATCGCGCGCCGGGGTTCCGGCCGGAGCAAAGTGGCGCTCTTTCGCGTTGAGACCGGCGGGCGGAGGGTGTAGAGTCGGCCTTCCGATCGAACGGAAAGGCGACGACGCATGGCCATCAAAGAATTTCTGAAGAAGAACCTGCTGCTGGTGGACGGGGCGATGGGCACCCAGATCCAGGGGCGGAATCCCGGCGCAGAGGCCTGGGGCGCCTATGAGGGCTGCAACGAGTGGCTGAACCTCTCGGCGCCGGAAATCATCCGCGACATCCACGCGGCGTACTTCGCGGCGGGCAGCGACGCGGTGGAAACGAATTCGTTCGGATCGGCGCCGCTGACGCTGGGGGAATACGATCTGACGGCGCGGGCGCGGGAGATTTCGCGCGCGGCGGCGCAGATCGCGCGCGGCGCGGCGGACGACGCGGCGAAGAACGACGGCCGCCCGCGCTTCGTGCTGGGTTCGGTGGGGCCGGGCACGCGGCTGGCGACGCTGGGGCAGGTGGCGTTCGACGAGCTCTACGGCGGCTACCAGGAGCAGATGGGCGGGCTGATCGAAGGCGGCGCGGACGGGCTCATCGTCGAGACCTGCCAGGATCTGCTGCAGATCAAGGCGGCGGTCGCGGCGGCGATGCAGGTGCTGGGGCCGAAGTCGGACAAGCTGCTCTACGTGTCGGTGACGGTGGAAACGACGGGCACGTTGCTGGTGGGGTCGTCCATCTGGGCGGTGATGGCGGCGCTGGAGCCGTATCCGATCGACGTGCTGGGAATGAACTGCGCGACGGGGCCGGAGGCGATGCGGCGCCATCTGGAGGCCATCGCGAAGCTGTGGCGCGGCGGCATCGGCTGCATGCCGAACGCGGGGCTGCCGACGCTGGTGGACGGCCAGGTGAACTATCCGCTCGGGCCGCAGGCCTTCGCGGCGGCGTTCGCGCCGATCGTGCGGGGCGTGGGACTGAACGTGGCGGGCGGTTGCTGCGGCACGACGCCGGACCACGTCCGCGAACTGCGGAAGGCGCTGGGCGCGGCGCCCGCGCCGCCGCCGCGGGACGTCCGGCCGCCGGACCAGGTGGCGAGTCTGTTCGCGCCGGTGGATTTGACGCAGGAGCCCGCGCCGCTCTACGTGGGCGAACGCGCGAACGCGACGGGCTCGAAGAAATTCCGCGAGGCGCTGCTGGCGGAGCGGCTCGATGCGGCGTTCGACCTGCTCGTGGAGCAGGACGAGGGCGTGGCGCACGTGCTGGACCTGAGCGTGGCCTACGCGGGCCGCGACGAAATCGCCGACATGACGGCGCTGGTGGCGCGCGCCGGGCGCGAATGCCGCCTGCCGCTGATGGTGGACAGCACGCAGCTCGACGTGGTCGAGGCGGCGCTGAAGCTTTACGGCGGGCGGATGCTGGTCAATTCGATCAATTTCGAGTCCGGCGAGGAGAAGGCCGAGAAACTCGTGGCGCTGGCCAAGCAGTTCGGGGCCGGGCTGGTGGCGCTGACGATCGACGAAGTCGGCATGGCCATGACGGCGGACCGCAAGGTGGAGATCGCTAAGCGCCTGATCGAATTCTGCGAGCAGCGCGGGTTGCGGCGGGGCGATTTGCTGATCGACGCGCTGACGTTCACGGTGTGCAGCGGCGACGGCGCGCTGCGCGACGCGGCCAAGGAGACCATCGCGGCCATCCGGCGCATCAAAAAAGAATTTCCCGGCGTACGGACGATCCTGGGGCTGTCGAACGTGTCGTTCGGACTCAAGCCGGCGGCGCGCAAGGTGCTCAACACGGTGTTTCTGGACCGCTGCCTCAAGGCGGGGATGGACGCGTGCATCATCAACACGTCGGCGCTGGTGCCGCTGACGGACCTGGCGCCGGCGGCGGTGAAGCTGGCGGAGAAGCTGCTGGACAACGACGCGGCGGACGGCGATCCGCTGGAGCTGTTCATCCAGCACTTCGAGGCGGCGGCGCCGGAAGCCGAGGCCGGCGCGGCGGGCGCGGCGCTGACGCCGGAAGAGCAGGTCGCCGCCGCCCTGGTCAAGGGCAAGGCGGCGCTGCTGGAAACGTCGATCCCGGCGCTGCTGGCGAAGATGGCGGCGGAAGACGTCCTCAACGGGCATCTGATTCCGGGCATGAAGGAAGTCGGCCGGCTGTTCAACGACGGCGTGCTGCAGCTGCCGTTCGTGCTGAAGTCGGCCGAGGTGATGAAGAAGGCCGTCGCCATGATCAAGCCCTATCTGAAGGCGGGGGAGGCGGGGTCGTCGGGCAAGATGGTGATCGCCACGGTGGCGGGCGACGTGCACGACATCGGCAAGAACCTGGTCGACATCATCCTCTCGAACAACGGCTACCAGGTGGTGAATCTGGGCGTGAAGGTGTCCATCGAGAAAATGATGGCCGCCGTGCGCGAGTCGGGCGCCGACGTGCTGGGCATGAGCGGGCTGCTGGTGAAGTCGGTGCAGGTGATGCGCGAGAACCTCAAGGCGATGGAGGCCGCGGGCCTGCGCCTGCCGGTGCTGCTGGGCGGCGCGGCGCTGACGGAGCCGTTCGTGGCCAACGACTGCCAGCCGGTCTATTCGGGGCCGGTGCGCTACTGCAAGGACGCCTTCGACAGCCTGACGGCGTTCCGGGAACTGAAAGAGACGGGCACGCTGCGGCGCGCGGCGCCGCCGGCCGGAAAGTGACGCCATGACCGACGCGAAAATCCACGACGAACCGTTGACGCCGCCGTTCCAGGGCGCGCAGGTTTGGGAGCCGCCGATGGAGGAGGTCGATCCGTACATCGAGCGGATGTCGCTGCTGGTGGGGCGGTGGGGCTACAAGAAGGGCAACCTGTCGGAAGGGGAGTACCGGCAGATCCTCGAAGGCGAGGCGCAGGGGCACTACGAGCGGCTGCTGAAGGAGAACCTGAAGCGGCGCCTGTTCGTGCCGAAGGCGGCCGTGGCGTGGCACCGGTGCAAGCCGGACGGCGACACGTTAATCATCTATCCGCACGGGGGCGGCGAGCCGCTGGTGCAGGCTTTCCCGCGGCAGCAGATCAACGAGCGGCTCTGCATTCCGGATTTCTATGCGCCGGAGGGGGATCTGCTCGGCTGCTTCACGGTGACGGTGGGCAATCCGGCCGCATCGGCCGAAATGGCCCGGATGCAGGAAGAAGGAGAGTATCAGGAGTACTTCTTCTGGACGGGATTTGCGGCGGAATACGCCGACGCGACGGCGGAATGGGCGCACCGGAAGATGCTGGAGCCGTTCGGGGGCAAGACGGGGGCGCGGTTCGGACCGGGGTATCCCTCGTGCCCGGACATGGCGCTGAGCCGGAAGATCTGGCAGTTGTCCGAAGCGGGGCGCATCGGCGTGGCGGTGACGGATTCCGACATGCTCGAGCCGGAAATGAGCACGAGCGCGGTGCTGGCGCACCGGCCGCGGGCGCGGATTTTCAACCGGCTGGTTTGAGCGCGGACGGGAGCGGCATCCGGTCGCGCCTGCGATTTTTCCGTCCGCAGACGAAGTCCGAGATTGATTCCGGGGGCGTATTTTTGCGTAAATGCGCGATTGTGTCGCGGTTGGGGGAATCTCCGCCGCGCGAGGAGCAGTCGTGTATCTAAAAGCACTCGAAATGGTCGGGTTCAAGAGCTTCGCCGAGCGGACGAAGCTGGTCTTCGAACCCGGAATGATGGCGATCGTGGGCCCGAACGGCTGCGGCAAGAGCAACGTGTCGGACGCGATCCGCTGGGTGCTGGGCGAACAGAGCCCGAAGGCGCTGCGCGGCGGCGCCATGACCGACGTGATCTTCAACGGCACCGATCAGGCCAAGCCGCTGGCGATGGCCGAGGTGAGCCTGACGCTGACGGGCTGCGAGACGGTGCTGGGGACGGAATACAACGAAGTGACGGTGACGCGCCGCGTGTTCCGCTCCGGCGAAGGCCAGTATTTCATCAACAAGACGCCCTGCCGCCTGAAGGACATCCAGCGCCTGTTCATGGACACGGGCCTGGGCACGAATTCCTACAGCGTGATGGAACAGGGGCGCATCGACCAGATCCTCAGCTCGCGCCCGGACGACCGCCGCGAGGTGTTCGAGGAAGCCAGCGGCATCAGCAAGTACAAGGCCGACAAGAAAGAGGCCCTGCGCAAGCTGGAGCACACCGAGGCGAATTTGCTGCGCCTCAGCGACATCATCAAGGAAGTGAAGCGCCAGATCATTTCGCTGCAGCGCCAGGTCGGCAAGGCCAAGCGCTACAAGAGCCTCCAGGACCAGTTGCGCGCGTGCGACGTCTGGCTGGCCAAGGGCCGGCTCGCGGAACTGGACGAATCGCTGGCGGCGCTGGAAGCCGAGTTGAAGACCCATGCGGCGCGCGAAGAGGAACTCCGCGTCGGCGTGGAAAAAGCCGAAACCCGCGCGGCCGAACTGCGCCAGGACATGGCCGCGGTGGAAGGGCGCATCGCCGCCGCGATGGATGCGGCGTCGGAAGCCTCCGGCGCGCTGGCCCGCGCGCGGGAACTGATTCGCGTCAACCAGGAGCGCGCCCAGGAACTGGAAACGCTGTCCCAGCGCGATTCGCGCGAGACGGAAAGCGCCAAGGCCAGCCTCGCCGGGCACCAAGACGAGCTGGATGCGCTGAAGAAGGATTTGATCGCGGCGACGGATGCCCACGAGTCCGCCCGGCAGGAGCTGGAGCAGCGCCAGGCGGCGCTGGCCGCCCACGACCAGGAAACCGCGGGGGCGCGCAAGCGCTTGCAGGATCTGCGCACGGAAGCGCTGGATCTCGAGTCGCGCCTGGCCCGCCTGCAGAACGAATGGAACGAGATCGAGGCCCGCGAGCGCACGGACCTGTTGCGCCGCGAGCGCTTCGCCGCCGAAAAGGCCGAGGCCGAGCGCGCGGTGGAATCCTATGCCGAGCGCCTGTCCCTGATGGGGACCCAACGCGACCAGAAGCAGGCCGGCGCCGAAGAAGCCCAGCGGCAGGTCGCGGACCTGCGGCAGTCGCAGGCCGCGCGCGCGGAGCAGTCGGCGGCGCTGCAGAAGGAAATCTCCAAGCTGGCCTCCGAGGCCGCGGCGCGCGAGGCGCAGGTCAACCTGCTGGCCCGCAGCCGCGCCGAGGCGCGCGGGTTCCCCTCCGGCGCCAAGAAGCTGCTGGAAAAAGCGGCGGTGCCGGGCGTCGATCCCAAGCAGGTTCTGGGCGCGCTGGCCGAAAAGGTGCGCGCGGACAAGGACCACCAGCTCGCGCTGGAAGCCGCGCTGCGGGCGTGGCTGGACGCGGTGGTGGCGCAGGACGCGGCCGCCGCGCTGGACATCGCGAAGAATTTGCAGGCGGCCCAGGGCGGCGCGGTGCGGTTGTTGTCCGCCGCGGGCGCCGCCGGCGCGGAAACGCCGGCGGGCGCGGGCGCGCCGCTGCTCGACCACGTGAAGGCCCCGGCCGCGCTGGCGGGGCTGTTGCGGCGCCTGCTGGGCGGCGTGCGCGTCGTCCCGGCCGCGGGCGACGTGCCGGCCGAGATTCCGGCGAACCTGACCTACGTCACGCGCGACGGCATCGTGGCGCGCGGCGACGGTTCCGTGGAATTCTGGGCTCCGGGCGAAAACGAGAGCAATCCGCTGGCCCGCGAACACCAATTGGCCGAATGGCAGGAAGATCTCGAGCGCCTGCGCCGGGAAGCCGAGGCGGCCCGCGCCCGCGCCGAAGCCCTGCAGCAGGACGAAACGGCGGCCCGCGCCGCGCTGGATGCGGCCCAGACCGCGCTGGAAAGCCACCGGCGCGAAATGGCCCTGGCCGAAGGCGAAATCCGCATGGTGGAGCGCGAGGCCAAGCAGGCCGGCGAGCGCGCCGAAACCATCGGCTGGGAACTGGACGCGCTGGTGAAGAAGACCGGCGCCGGATCCCAGCGCCGCACGGAAATGGCCGGCGAAATGGAAACCATCCGCGCGCGCCAGGCCGACGTCCGCGCGCAGACCGCGACCGATTCCGAGAAGCTGCGCCAGCTCGAGGACGAGCGCAACGCCCGCCTCGAGGCGGCCACGGAATGCCGCGTGGCGCTCTCCGGCTACAAGCAGCAGCTCGACGGCCTGCGGGCGCGCGGCGAACCCCTCGAAGCGCGCCTTCGCGAGTTGGAAAGCCTGATCCGCGAGCGCGCGGCGGGCATCGATTCCTACCGCGAGCGCGTTGCGGCGCTGCAAACGGCCACGCGGGAGGCCGAAGCGCAGATCGCCCCGCTCGAGGCCGAAGGGGCCCGCCGCCAGGCCGAACTGCTGGAAGCCCGCGCGCAGCGCGAAAGCCGCAACGCCGAATTGGCGAAAAGCGACGCCGAATTGCACGCGCAGCGGGCGGAACTCGACGCCGTGCGCGAGCAGCGCAACGGGGTGGACATCCAGCTCGCGCGCCAGCGCCTGCACCGCCAGAACCTCGTCGAGCGCATGAGCGCCGAATACAGCCTGCAACCCGCCGACGTGCTCAAGTCCAAGGAGCCGGA
>RZYG01000116.1 GCA_009930415.1 Spartobacteria bacterium
CGTCATGACGGGGGGGGCGGCGGGGAGGTTGGTGAAGACGACGAATCCGCCCCAGGCGGGATTGGTGCTGCTCAGGATGGTGTAGGTGGCGTTTTGGTTCGTGAACGCGTGCCAGACGATGCGCCAGGCGTTGCTGCCCGGCTGGCGGGTCTGGAAATCGACCAGCAGCGGGGCGTCGGCGGCATCGGTGGGGTCGGAGCCGATTTGATGCTCCTGCCAGGTCAGGAAGCCGTCGCGGTCTTGGTCTAGGCTGGCTTCCGCCATCCAGTGGCGGTTGGACAATCCGTATAGGGAAAGCCATTCAGGCGGCACAAGTCCTTCCTCGAGAATTGGGGCAAATACGGCGTGGATGTCGAGGTTGCTACTCAGTGGCGGCCACAAAATGATGAAATTGGTGAAAAAGCCATTGATGAAGGGAATGGGGACCGAATTGGAACGAATGTCCGCAATGAAAGCGCCGGAATGGGCTTCAAAATCAACGCGGAAGTTCTGGCCTTCTTCCACAAGAGTTTCTCCCCAGGGAGCGGCCTCGCCAGGACCCTCGACCGTGACGCGCACGCGCCGGGTGAGATTGTGCAGGGCGACGGGCACGACGACGGGCGAGGCGCGCTCGGGATCGTTGTGGTGCACGAGGAGGGCATAGTGTCCCGAGGCCATGGGGGGCAGCGGGGTGGTATCGAGGGCGAGCGGAATGGCGGATGCGAACCCAGGCGGATAGTTCCAGTTGGTTGTGCCCAGATCGAGCCACCCAGCATACTCCGTCCGCGGCGAGACCACGACGTCGTCGAGGCGCCAGCCTTCGGCGACGACGTAGGCATCGGCGCCGAAGCGGAAGCGAATCTGGACTTGCTTGCCGGCATAGGCCGAGAGGTCGGCGCCGACGGGATCCCAATCGGCGGTGTCCGCGAAACACGGCGTTTCCGGAGCGAAAGGCGAAGCGGGGTTGGACGTGATCAGCCCCGGATAACCGCCCTCGGGCACGAGCGCGTTCCACGTGGCACCGCCGTTGTCCGTGATTTCGAGCACGCCGGAATCCCAGTAATGCCGGCCGTCGGGGGTGCTGCTGTCGTCGTATTCGAAGCGCGCGCGGTGCTGGAAGTCCAACCGCGGCGATCCGGCGGCCAGCCGGATCGGCGGCGTGGCGAGCGCGGCATGGGTGGAATCCCGGTAAAACTGCGTCAGGGGCTGTCCGCAGTACCACGCGAAGGCCGGCGAATGGGCATTCCGCGAGCTGAGGTGCCAATCCACGTTGCCGTCGGGCCGCGACCAGCCGTTCGTGCCGGCTTCCATGTCGTCGGCGAATCCCAGGGGCGCGATTTCCAGCGTCACGTCGAGCGGTTGGCTGCCGACGTTCTGGATGAAGAGGAGCAGATTGGTTTGCGAGTCGCCCGGCAGCGAGGCTTCGAGGGTCTCCGGTGACATCGAAATCCGCGCGTAGGCGACGTCGACGGTCCAGGAGGTGGACTGGGCGACGAAACCGGCGGCATCGGCGGCGGAGAGCCAATAGACGATTTGGTCGCCGTCGCGGGCTGGCGAGGGGAGTTGCGCGGAGAACACGTCGCCGCCGGTGCTCGTCATCGCCGCGGAACGGGCCAGCCCGCCGTTGCGCCGCCAGCGGAGCGTGGCGGTGGCGACTTGGTAGTTGTCGTTGACGGTAGCCGCCACGGTCCAGGGAGCCGGCGTGGTCGCCGGCGAGGCCAGCGGATCGTGCAGGATGACGGGCATGGCCGGCACCGAGGCGTCGTCGAGCGGATCGGTATGGTCGGCGGCTTCGAGTTCGTTTTCGGAACCGTCGCCGTCGGGATCGGCGTAGCGGTCTTGGCCGAGGCCGCCGAAATAGCGTTCTTCGAACCAATCGGGCAGGCCGTTGGCGTCGCTGTCCAATGCCGTGTCCAGATAGGTGGCCGTGGCGGTGCACGGCGCGGGCATGGGAATGCCGTCGACGACGTGGCGCGATGGCCCGCCGTTGGTGGGCCAGCGGACGCCGTCGATTCGCCAGCCGGCGAACGAGAGGGCGGTTTCGCCGAAGACATGGCTTTCGGGCGCGACGAGGCTGGCGGCGACGGCATGGCGGGCGTGCCACGTCGTGTCGGCGAGCGCGCCCGCCGGCGACGATTCATGCACCAGCGCGACCTGCTCCTGCCAGAGCCAGGCGATGATGGAGGGCCCGGCCAGCGTGAAGTCGCAGATGTTCGTCGCCCCCGCCGGCGGGACGGACCCGGCGCCTTGCCAGCCGATGCAGGCCGTGCGCACGCCGTTGGTGCCGTCGCGCGGGAAATCGGCCACGGCATGAACCGCGACGTTGGAGGCCAGCACGTGCAGGCCATAGGGGGGATCCGCATCGAAATAGTTGCCGGGAATGCCGCTGACGGCCAGCGCCAGCGGGGGATTCACGTCGAACGCATGAAGCTCGGCGGGCGCGGCGGCGGGATGGGAGGTCGCCAGTCCTTCCGGGCCGGCGGACAGATAGTAGAAGACGCGCGTGCCGACGGGTTGCGCCGGGATGGAGGCCTCGAACACGTTGCCGGTCGGGTTGGCCATGGCGACCGTGGCGAAGGGGGCGGTGCCCGTCACGTTCCAATGCAGCTGGACGGTCGCCGGATCCAGCGCGCCGGACGAGGTCACCGCGGCGGCGACGAGATAGTCTTCGGTGGTGATCCACGTGGTTTCCAGCGGCTCGTGGACAATGGTGGCGGGCACGTCGATGGCGCCGCGCAAATAGAGCGCATAGGGTTGTGGCCCTTCCGGCACGTTGCGGCCGGAAACGACGAGCGTCCAGCGGCCGGTCGCGGCGGAGGCGACGTCGATGCTTTCCAGATTGTTGAGCGGGTCCGGTCCGGTGCCGCCGTTGGGATGGTGCGGAGCACCCGCCGGATCCAGCAGGACGAGATCGAGGTCGTTGACCAGATTCGCGGCGGCGGACAGCGCGGAGGGATAATCGCTGTAGGCCAGGACTGCGACCAGCGGCGCGTTGCTGCGGACGAGGAACGCGAAGACGTTGCTGCCGCCGGTCGCGAGGGCCACGGGACCGTCGAGCAGCGCGGCCTGCTGGCCGTTCGCAGGGAAGAGCGTGCCGGCGACGTCGATCTGGCCCCAGCCTTCGACGGCATTGGGGCGGGGAAGCTCGGGAATTTCGCGATCCTCGCCCGTGCCGTATTGGCCGGGGGAAAGCGACCGCGCGCCCCCGGCGAGGGCGGCCTTGATCAACGCGGCGGAGGGGTTGGCCAGCCCCCGGTCGGCGACGAGATGCTGCCGCACCAAGGTGGCGCAGCCGGCGGCCAGCGGGGTGGCCATGCTGGTGCCGCCCATGAAGCAGTAGTTCGTGTTGGCGCCCAGCACGCCCCAGCCGACGCTGGACGAGGCGCGCGACCGAACGGACACGACGTCCGTGCCGGGCGCGACGACGTCGGGCTTGGTGCGGCCATCGGCCGCCGGCCCGCGGGACGAAAAGGCCGCCAGGCCTGGCGGGGCGCCGGCGGGACTGGAGGAAATCAGATCGGAGTAAAGCGGCGGCACGGGATAATCGTAGCGCCAGGCGCTGCCGTAGGTGCGGGCGGTCATGCCGCCGCCGCCGGGCGGCCGGCCGCTTTCGGAGGCGCCGACGGCCAAGACGTTCTTGGCCGAGGCCGGCGCATCCAGCGAGAGGGCGTCCACGACGCCGTCGTAATCGCCGTCGATGCCGTCGTTGCCGGCGGCAAAGGCCACGAACTGGTCCGGGTGGTCCCAGATGAATTCGTCGGTCGTCATCGAATCGGCGGAATACTCGCCGGCGACGGCGCTGCCCCAGCTATCGGAGTGGATGCGCGCGCCGCGGACATAGGTCGGCTCGTAGAATTCGTTGAGGTCGTCGGGCAGGTTGAGGGTATCGAAAGCGGTCAGGATGGATTGGAAGACCAGTTGCGCGCCGGGCGCGACGCCGCGATATTGTCCGCCCGAGGCCGCGCCGGTGCCCAGCAGAGAACCGGCGACGTGGGTGCCGTGGTAGTAGGTGTCGCTCCAATTCGTCCCGCGGCCGGTGTCGAGCACTTCGAGCAGGCGGCCGGCGAAGTCGGGATGCAGGGTGTTCGTGTCGCCCGTGTCGAGACCGGTGTCGGCGATGGCCACGATCTGGCCGCTGCCGTCGAGGCCGGGATCGGCCTGGACCGCCGCGACGTTCAGCCGTTCGGCGGCGCGCGCGGCGTCGTTCAGGAACCGGGGCGGCGCGTGATGTTCGATCCATTGGATTTCGGGCAAGGCGGCCAGGTCCGCGGCGGCGCGGGCGGGCAGCACCGCGCGCACGAGGCCCCACCGCCGGGCGGGCGTCGCCCGCAGGTCGCTGGCTCCGGCGGCCGCCAGTTGGGCGGACACCGCGGCGACGTCTTCGGGCGCGAACGTCTGGACGGTGACGGGCACGGGCAGATCGGGATGCTGCCGGGCCAGGCCGGAGAGCAGCGGCTGGAGCTTGTAGGCCGGACGGTATTCCCCGGACCAAGCCACGTGGGGCAGGTTGCGCACGTTCTCCCGGGCGGCGGCCGGCAGCTCGACAAGCAGCGCGTGGTCCGGCAGATAGGACCGCAGCGTGGCGCCGGCGGCTTCCAAGGCCGCTTTCCATTCCGGCCGGATCGGCTCGTCGAACAGCACGAGCCAGGGCACGCCGCGCGCCGTCGGGCGGGCATGGCCGGGCGGACCGAAATCCATGCCCGGTCGAATGGTTTCCGCGCGCAAGCGGATGACGGGCTCGACCGACGGAGCGGGGGGCGGGGCCGGAGACAGACGTTGCCGGATTTCCCGGAGGGCGGTGGCCGCCTGCCGGTTGGCTTCTTCACGGGTTAATCCCGGTGCGGGTGCCGTGGGCGGGGGCTGCGGCCACAACCAAAGGGACAGCCCCAGAAGGCAAATTCCGGGAATCCAGGCCCAGCGGATGGCGGTGCGGCGGTGCATGGCAAGAGACTTGTTGAAAGCCTATCACGGCTCCGGCCAAAACGCCATGCCGTGTTTTCCGCGAAAATGCCGCTTGCCAAGGGTCGCGAGGGGGTGGTAGGTTCCGCGCGATTTTGCTTCCGGCCACTTCCGGAGGCAGCGAACCCGGAACCCCAGAATCGACATGAAAAAAGACCTCCATCCCAAGTACGACGAAGCCACGATTTCCTGCGCGTGCGGCTACGTGCTCAAGACCCGTTCGACGGTCAAGAGCATGAGCATCAATACCTGCGCCGCCTGCCATCCCTATTTCACGGGCCAGGCGAAGTTCATCGATACGGAAGGCCGCGTGGACCGCTTCAACAAGCGCTACGCCAAGCAGGCGACCGCGAAGAAGTAGCTGGTTTCAGGACGGGCCGGATTTTTCCCCGCGCGGGAGCATCCGGCCCGTTTTGCGTACCGGTGCCCGCAGGGGCAACTCCCATGGAACTGGATCCCGCCTATTTCCGCCAGGTCGCCGCCCGCGCCGAAGAGCTCGAGCAGGCCATGTCCGCACCCGGCGCGGCCTCCAATCCACGCACCTTCAAGGAGCTCGTGCGCGAGCACCAGCGCCTGCGCGACCTGCTGAAGGCGGAGGACGACCTGCGCCGGCTGCGCCGGCTGCTGGCCGACAACGGCGAACTGCTGGCGGCTTCCGACGCCGATCCGGAAATGGCCGAAATCGCCCAGGCCGAAAAGGCGGAGCTGGAAGCCGCGATTCCCCGCGCCGAACGCGCGCTGATGGCGCTGATGCTGCCGGCGGATCCCGACGACAGCCGCAACACGATCCTGGAAATCCGCGCGGGCACCGGCGGCGAGGAAGCCGCGTTGTTCGCGGGCGACCTCTTCCGGATGTATTCGCGTTTCGCGGATTCCCGCGGCTGGAAGACGGGCGTCCTCGACGCGTCGCCGTCCGATCTGGGCGGATTCAAGGAGATCGTTTTTTCCGTCGAAGGCACCGACGTCTACAAGACCCTGCGCTACGAGAGCGGCGGGCACCGCGTGCAGCGCGTGCCGGAAACCGAGGCGCAGGGCCGCGTCCACACGTCCGCCGCGACCGTGGCCGTCCTGCCCGAAGTCGAAGAAGTCAGCGAAGTCGAGATCAAGCCGGAAGAGCTGCGCATCGACCTGTTTTGCGCGTCCGGGCCGGGCGGCCAGAAGGTCAACAAGACCGAATCGGCCATCCGCATCACGCATCTGCCCACGGGCATCGTGGTGGCCTGCCAGGACGAGCGCAGCCAGAACCGCAACCGCGACAAGGCCATGAAGGTCCTCGCCTCGAAACTGCTGGACCAGCGGCGCCAGCAGGACCACGACAAGCTGGCCAGCGAGCGCAAGAGCCAAATCGGATCGGGCGACCGCAGCGAACGCATCCGGACCTACAATTTCCCCCAGAACCGCCTGACCGACCACCGCATCAACCTGACGCTTTATTGCCTCGACCAAATCATGGAAGGCCACCTCGGCGACGTCATCGATGCCTTGCAGTCGAAAGACGTCGAGCTGCGCCTGGCCGAGCAGATGGGTTCCGCGAAGCGATGAGCGCGGCGGCCCGCAGCTGGCAGGCGTGGCTGGCCGACGGCCGGGCGCGCCTCGCGCGGGCCGGGATCGACGAGGCCGAAACCAAGCTCCGCTGGGTCGCGGCGCATTTGCTGGGCTGCGGTTTGCTCGACGTCCTGCGCCATTTGCCCGAATCGCCGGCGCCGGCCCAAGCGGATCGTTTCGCCGCCGCCGTGGCGCGCCTGGAAACCGACGAGCCGGTCCAATACGTGATCGGCGAAACGGATTTCATGGGTCTGCGCATCCGTTGCGACTCCCGCGCGCTGATCCCGCGGCCCGAGACGGAAGTCCTCGTCGCCTGCGCCGAAGAATTCCTGCGCGGCCGGGAACGGCCCGTCGTCGTGGACGTTTGCACCGGCACGGGCTGCATCGCCTGCGCGCTGGCGAAACGGGTGCCGGAGGCGCGCGTCGTCGCGACGGATCTCAGCGCCGCGGCGCTGGAACTGGCCCGGGAGAACGCCCGCGCCTTGGGCGCGACGGTGGAGTTCCGGCCGGCCGATCTGTTGGCCGGCGCGGCGGCGGAAAGCGCGGATCTGGTGGTGTCCAATCCGCCCTACGTGGCCACCGCGGAAATCGCCCGGCTCGACCGCACGGTGCGGGACTTTGAACCGGCCCTCGCGCTGGATGGCGGCCCCGACGGCCTGCAAACGATTTCGCGGCTTGTCGCGGAAGCCGTGCACGTGCTTAACTCCGGGGGTATGTTGATGATGGAAATCGGCGACGACCAAGCCGATGCCGTTGCGGAGATGCTGTGCAGAACGACCCCACTCCAATTCATGGGCCTTCGGTCCGATTGCGCCGGACGGGCGCGCGTCGCGCTAGCGAGCCGGCGCGCCCGCGCAGCGTCTTTGGGGGCAAAGCGCCGGCGCCCAAAGGCAAGAACGTCACCGTCGCGCTGATGTTCGTGCTGGTGATCGCCGGGTTCTTCCTGCAGTTGAACTGGATGCAGCGCGCCAAGCAGAACGCCGAAATCCCGCCCGATGGATTCGCCGCCAAGCTGGGCCAATGGATGCTCAACCAGAAGGGGGCGGGGGAGAGCGCGGCCACCGGCGCGCCGGGCGTCGAGAACATCGAGTGCGATCGTTGCTTCGGCACCGGCGGCGTCCTGTCGCCGGAGGGCAAGCGCGAGGCGTGCCCCATCTGCATGGGCGTCGGATCCCGGTTGATCCGGCGGCTCGATCCGGCCGATTACAAATGCCCGGCCTGCGGCGGCATGGGGCGCATGGTCTTGCCCGACTCCGGAGTCGTCGGCACCTGTCCCCGGTGCGAAGGCCGCGGGCTGATCCGGCGCGGCGGCGGCACCGCGGACGCCGCAGAATAATCCCATGTTCGACCGCCTTTCGAGCCGTTTCCAATCGGCCTTCCGCAATCTGCGCGGCGTCGGCCAGCTTTCGGAGAAGAACGTCCAGGACGCGCTGCGCGAAGTGCGCCTGGCGCTGCTCGAGGCCGACGTCCACTACGCCACGGCCAAGGATTTCATCGCGCGCGTCAAGGCGCAGAGCCTGGGCGCCGAGGTCCTGGCCGGCGTGTCGCCCGGACAGCAGATCGTCAAAACGATCCACGACGAACTGGTGGCGCTGCTCGGCGGCCAGCAAAAGGATTTCAACCTGACGGCCATCCCGGCGGAGGTCATGCTGCTGGGTCTGCACGGCTCCGGCAAGACGACCACGTGCGGCAAACTGGCCCGCCAATGGAAACAGAAGGGCAAGAAAGTCCTGCTGGTCGCCTGCGACGTCCGCCGGCCCGCCGCCGTGGAGCAGCTCGAAGCGCTGGCGAAACAGTCCGGCGCCGGCCTCGTGAAGCCGGAACCCGGCGAAAGCGTGCCGGACCTCGGCCGCCGCGCGTTCACCTTCGCCCGCATGAATTTCTACGACGTCGTGCTCTACGAC
>RZYG01000117.1 GCA_009930415.1 Spartobacteria bacterium
GATCCGGCGGAAATCCTGCTGACGCTCAAGGCGCTCGGCGTGCGCGACGTCGCCGCCTATCCGTGGCTGGAGCCGCCCGAACCCCGGGCGCTCGAGCGCGCGCTGACGCTGCTGCGCGACCTCGGCGCGCTCGACGCCGCCGGCGCGCCCACGCCGCTGGGCCGGCGCATGCTGTCGTTCCCCGTCCATCCGCGCTACGCCCGCATGCTGCTGGCCGCCGGCGAACGCGGCGCCGTCAAGCCCGTGGCGCTCATCGCCGCCATCGCCCAAGGGCGGCCGCTGCTCGTGCGCAACGCCGGCAAGGGCGCGGCGGACCAGCGGCGCGACCTGCTCGGTGCGGACGGCTCGGATCTGCTCGTCTTGATGCGCGCGTGGAACTACGCCCGCCAGAACCGCTTCGACCTCGACCGCTGCCGTCGCCTCGGCATCCATGCCGGCGCGGCCCGCCAGGTCGGCCCGCTCTGGGAGCGTTTTCTCCACATCGCCGAATCGCAACGGGTGCCCATCGAGTCCGCCCCGCCCGAAGACGCCGACATCGCCAAGTGCGTCCTGGCCGGGTTCTCCGACCAGGTCGCCCGCCGGCTCGACCGCGGCACGCTGCGCTGCGACCTCGTCCACAAGCGCCGCGGCGAACTCGCCCGCGAATCCGCGGCCGACGAAGCCCCGCTGCTCGTCGCCAACGAAATCCACGAGATCGGCCGCGGCGACGGCGAAGTCAACGTCCTGCTGACCCAGGCCACCGCCATCCGCGAGGAATGGCTGCGCGAGCTGTTCCCCGACGATTTCTCCGAACGCGTCGCCGTCGACTGGGACGCCGCTGCCAAGCGCGCCAGCGCCCGCCGCGAAGTCGTTTTCCGCGATCTGGCGCTGGAAACCCGGCCGCTCGATCCGCCGCCGGCGGAGGAAGCCGCCCGGTTGCTGGCCAAGGCCGTCTTGTCCGGCGAATGCGTCCTGAAGGAATGGGACCGCGCGGTGGACCAATGGATCGCGCGCGTGAACCTGCTGGTCCAGGCCTGTCCCGACTGGGAACTGCCGGCCTACGGCGAGGTCGAGCGCGAACTGCTGATCCAGCAGATCTGCCACGGCGCGGTTTCCTACAAGGAAATCAAGGACCGCCCGGTGCTCCATGCGGTGAAATCGCTGCTCTCCCCCGCCCAGATCGCGCTGGTCGAAAAGCACGCGCCCGAGCGCGTGACGCTCGCCAACGGCCGCGGCGTGAAAGTGCAGTACGCCGAGACGGCCGAACCGTTCGTTTCCGCGCGCATCCAGGAACTGTTCGGCGTGGAAGCGCTGCCGGCGCTCGCGGCGGGCCGCGTGCCGCTGGTCATCCATATCCTGGCCCCCAGCCAGCGCCCCGTGCAGATCACCAAGGATCTCCCCGGCTTCTGGCGCGACCACTATCCGCGCATCAAGCAGGAGCTGCGCCGAAAATATCCCAAGCACGAGTGGCGCTAGTCGTCGGCGCGCTTCTGCAGATACAGGTCGAGAATCGGTTCCGCCGGGGCCCAGCCGCGCTTGAGCTTGTTCAGGTCGAGCAGCAGTTCGGCGATTTCGTGCATCGTTTCCTGCCGTTCCGGCCCGTCCTGCTCCTTCACCCGACGGCTGAGTTCTTCGCGCCGGCCGGCGAGATGCCGTTGCCAGATGCGCAGGATCAGGTCTTGCGCGGCCTTGGCCACGCCCCGGTCCGCCTCCGCGCTCACGGCTTTTTGCGGCGCGTTGACGATCTGCGCGGCCAGCGCGCGGCATTCGTCGCTTTCGTCGTCCAGCACGCCCATCAAATCGCCTTCTTCTTCGGCCAGCGCGCGGATCACGGCGCGGCAATCGGGATCGGCGATCAGCGGATACGGCAGCCAGCGGCGCACGAGTCCGGCGATTTCCGGATCCCCCGCGCCGAGCAGCGTCGCCAGTTCCATTTCCTCCACCGGCCGCGCGGCGGGCCGGACCGCCGGCGTTTCCCCTTCCGGCGGCGCCGGCCGGAATTTCTGGCGCACCGCTGCCTTCAAATCGCGCCGGAGCGCGTCGTAGCCGACGCCGAGGCCGGAAGCGGCCTCGCGCAGCATCTGTTCGGTCTGTACCGCGCCCTGCGCGTGCCCGGCCAGTTCGGTCGCCGCGCGCGTCGCCCGCAACAAGCCTTCCTGCGTGCGGAAATCTTCCTGTTCCCGCAGCATCCCCAGCAAAAAGCCCATCGGCGTCTGCGCGTTCTTGAGCACCGCGGCGAAGGCTTCCGGACCCTTTTTCAGGATCAGCGAATCGGGATCCTCGCCGGGCGGCAGCGCGGCGAGCGAGACGGCCAGGCCTTCCGCGATCAGCAGTTCGGCGCTGCGCAGCGCGGCTTTCCGGCCGGCCGCGTCGGCGTCGAGCACCACCACGACGTGGTCCGCGTAGCGCTTGAGCAGCGCCGCGTGTTCGCCCGTGAACGCCGTGCCTTGCGACGCCACCGCGTGCTTGAATCCGCCCAGATGGCAGCGGATGCAGTCGATCTGCCCCTCCACCAGCAGCGCCTGGCGCCGGTCGAGGATTTCGCGCTTGGCCTTGTCCAGCGCGAAGAGGATGCGGCTCTTGCGGAACGCCGGCGTCTCGGGCGTGTTGACGTATTTGCCGCCGGCCTTGTCGTCCGCTTTCAGCACGCGGCCGCTGAAGCCGACGGCGCGGCCGAGTTCGTCGCGGATCGTGAACATGACGCGGGCGCGGAACCGGTCGTACTGGTTCCCTTTTTCGTTGGCCGAGAGCAGGCCCGCGGCTTCGAGCGCCTTCATCTTCGGCCCGCCGCGCGGCCCGGCCGCGTCGGACAGAAATCCCCAGCCGTCCGGCGCATAGCCGATGCCCCACTCCGCCCACGCGGCGACGTCCAGCGCGCGCTTTTTGAGATAGTCGCGCGCCGCGGCCGCCTCGGGACTTTGCAGCAGTTCCTGCTGGTAGCGCTTGGAGGCTTCTTCGTTCGCGGCGAAAATCTCGTCCTTGCCGGGGCCGTCGTTCGGGCCGGCGCGCCGGTCGTCGATCTGGATCGCGATGCCGGCGCGGGAAGCCAGCATGCGCAGCGCCGTCGGGAAATCGACGTGGTCGTAGAGCATCACGAACTTGAACACGTCGCCGCCGACGCCGCAGCCGAAGCAATGGAACGCCTGGCGCGCCGGATTGACGTGGAACGACGGCGTCTTTTCCTTGTGGAACGGACAGAGCGCCTTGGCCACGTGGCCCATCCGCTTGAGCTGGACGTAGGAGCCGACGACGTCGGCGATGTCCAGCGCGTTGCGGATCTGGTCGATCGTTTCCTTGGACACCCTGCCCGCCATGGGCGCCCCTATTCTCCCGCGGGGAACATGGGCACGGCCTGGAACGCGTCCGCGCCTTCTTCGGGCAGCGGCGGCATGACTGCCTGCGGCAACTGCACGCCGACGGGGATTTCCGCCTGGAGCAGCGCGGCCTTCGCGGCCAACTCGTTGTACTTCGCCACGAGCAGCGGCAACGCCTGGCGGCCGACGGACGAATCGATCATCACCGCGCGCTGCAGTTTGGCCGACGGCACGAAACTGGCGGCGAGCAGCAGAACCAGGGCGATCGCGCCCAGGCGGACGAAGCCGGCCAGCAGTCCGCCGACGCGCTCCACCAGCCCCTTGAACGCAAACGTCATCATCGCTCCCAGCGCGATCCGCAGCAACCGCATCCCGTACAGCGTCAGCAGCGCCAGCGCCACGACCGCGACCAGCCGGGTGACTTCCTCGTTCCAGCCCCACCGTTCGCAAATCCAGAACGACACCGGCTCGTAGAACAGGCGCGTGACGACGACGGCGGCCACCATGCCGATGAGCGTGGCCAGCTCGTGCGAGAGCCCCCGCACGGCGCCCATCGCCGCGCCGTAGAGCAGGGTCGCCACAAACACCCAGTCCACCCAGTTGAATTGCGTCCAGTCCATGCGCTCCTCCTCGCCACCTAGTCGGCCGCGGCGGCAGCCGGCGGCTCCGCGTCCAGCTCGCAGCCCAGCATGATCCCTTCGTCGAACAAAAACCGCCCGCTGAACTTCCGGCCCTGCTGCAGCAGGGGGAACCACAGCCGGTCGTCGGCCCACATCTGGCCGTAGGGCATCTCGCGCTCGTCGATCCACAGCGGGATCGCCTCTTTCGTCTCCGTGGGCACGCCCTCGTAGGACGACGCGGTGTAGACGTGGCAGCGCAGCGAATAGCCGTCCGCGAACTGGAAGGCCAGCACGCCGGCTTCCCGGACGTTGATGGGCGTCACGTGCAGCTCTTCCTGCGACTCGCGGACCGCGCCCTGTTCCGGCGTTTCGCCCGGATCCACCCGCCCGCCCGGGGCGTTGATCAGGCCCGCGCCCATGCCCATCAGCTTGCGGATCAGCAGCACCATCCCGTCCATGCGCACGAACATCAGCGTGGCGGTCTCGCGCGGGGTCCAGGTCGTCCAATCGATGTCGGAAAATTTCACGAAACTCCTATCGTCAGCCAAGGGGGCAGACTAGCACGGGCGGGGGGCCCGCGGAAAGAAAAACGGCCGCCAGCCTAGGCCCGCTGCATGAAATCGCCCGTGCGGGTATCCACCCGGACGCGCTCGCCCTGCTCCATGTATTCGGGCACCTGCAGCTCCAGGCCGGTTTCGAGCTTGGCCGTCTTGGTCCGGGCCGTCACGCTGGCGCCGCGCATGGAGGGCGCGCACTCGACGATCGCCAGCTCGACGGAATCCGGCAGCTGGATGCACAGCACTTTCCCGTTCTGCACCAAGGCCTTGATGCCCTCCATGCCGTCCACCAGATAGGGCACCGCATCGGCGATCTCGTCTTCCATCAGCTCGAACTGGGTGTAATCCTCCAGGTCCATGAACGTGAACCGGTCGCCTTCGCGGAAGCTGAACGACGTCAGCCGGGTGTCGAAATCCGTTTCCTTCACCGGGTCGTCGCCCTTGTAGGTCTGGTCCAGCTTGGTCCGGGTCCGCACGTTGCGGAAGCGGACCTTGTAGAGCGTGGCCGCCCCGCGCGCCGAGGGCGACTGCGTCCGCAGCTGCTCGACCACGTGCGGGTCGCCGTTGATTTCCACCACGCTGTTTTTCGTCAAATCGCAGGCCTTGATCATGGCCATCCTTTCTGGCCGGATTTTCCGTTTCCGGTCTTTTTTATGTTCCAAAAAGGTATGTCGATATGCCATAACACGTCAATGGCAAGCTTGGATCGCCCCATGACGCAGAAAACCATCGCCGAACGCACCTGGCGGTTTCCCAACCGGATGACCGCGCTCGCCGCCGTCGCCAAGGAAGTCTTCGACTGGCTGGCGAACCTGCCGCTGTCCTCCCGCGCCAAGTATTCCGTCGGCCTCGCCGTCGAGGAAATGGCCTCCAACGTCATCAAGTACGGCTACGACGACGACCGCGAGCACGAAATCGCCGTGCACGTGGCCGCGCAGAACGATTTGGTGAAGATCGTCTTCGAAGACGACGGCCATGCGTTCGATCCCACGGGCCATCCCAAGCCCGATCTCGAGCGCATCGTCCAATCGCGCCGGATCGGCGGCCTCGGCATCGAACTCGTCCGGCGCATCAGCGAAAAGATGGAGTACGAGCGCCTCGGCGACCGCAACCGCCTCACGTTGCACATTCGCCGCTTCGAAGCCAACGACACCCAACTGTTGTCCCTGCCTCCGGGGTTCCCGTCATGAACCGCCTGCGTACCGCCTGCGTTCTTCTGCCGCTGGCTCTCCTGCTGGCCGGTTGCGCCACGCCCGCCAAGCGCATCCAGCAGAACCAGGAATTGTTCGACACCTTCCCCGTCGCCGCCCAGGCCCGCATCCGCGGCGGCCAGACCGATCTCGGCTTCACTCCCGACATGGTCCGCATCGCCCTCGGCGAGCCCCAGCGCAAGACGCTCCGCCGCGCCGCGGACGGCGAAACCGAAATCTGGCTGTATCTCGATTCCGTCCGGCGCTACGACCGCCAGCGCGTGGACGTCGACGGCCTCAGCGTTTCCGGCCCCGGCGGACTCCGCTCCCTCGGCGGCAGCGCCTGGATCAACGTCGAGCAAAGCCGCGAATTCGTCCGCGTCCGCGTGGAATTCCAAAACGGCGTCGCGACGGCCATCGAAGAACCCGTGGCGGCCAAGAAACCCAAATAGGCCCGCGGTCTCCGTGCCACCATGAAAATCGTCTGCGCCGCCAGCGTCCTGCACGCCCGCGAGGCGTTTTCCGGCCTCGGCGACGTCATCCTCGTCCCCGACCGCGAAATCGCCCGCGCGCATCTGCAGGACGCCGAGGCCCTGATTGTCCGCTCGAAGACCCGCGTCGGCCCCGAACTCCTCGACGGCACGCCCGTCGGCTTCGTCGCCACCGCCACCGCCGGCGCCGACCATTTCGACGTCTCGGGACTGAACGGCACCGGCATCGCCTGGACCGCCTCGCCCGGGTGCAACGCCAACTCCGTCGCCGAATACGTCGTCGCCGCCCTCGCCCTGCTCGCCCGCAAGCGCGCCGCGCTCCTGCCCGGCCGGACCCTCGGCCTCGTCGGCTGCGGGCAGGTCGGCTCGCGCGTCGCCCAAAAAGCCGCCCTCCTCGGCCTGCGCATCCTGCGCAACGATCCGCCCCTCGCCCTCCAAACCGGCTCCGCCGACTTCCGACCGCTCGACGCCGTCCTGGCCGAAGCCGACGCGCTCACGCTGCACGTCCCGCTGGAATCCGGCGGCCCCTTCCCCACGCGCCACCTCGCCGACTGCCGCCTCTTCGAAAAGCTCAAGCCCGGCGCCTGGTTCATCAATTCCTCCCGCGGCGCCGTGACCGACCCCGACTCCCTTCAGTGCGCCCTCGACCACCATTTGCTGTCCGCCTGCGCCCTCGACGTCTGGGAAAAAGAGCCCGAACTGCCCGACGCCCTCAAGCGCGCCGTGGATTTCCTCACCCCCCACGTCGCCGGCTACTCCCTCGAAGGCCTCCTCAACGGCACGGTGCATTGCTACCGCGAACTCTGCCACTACCTCGAAGTCGAACCGACCTGGACCCCCGATCCGCGGCTGCTTCCGCCCGCGCCGTTCGTCGCGATCGACGCCGCGCACCGCGCCGACGACGACGTGCTCGCCGAATTGCTCGCCGCCGGCTGCCCCATTCCCGAAGACGACCGCGCCTGGCGCGCCGAAATGACGACCGCCGATCCGGCCGAGTTGCGCCGCCGCTTCGACCGCTTCCGCAAGAACTACCAGTCCCGCCGCGAATTCGCCGCCTTCCGCGTCCACCTCTCCCACGCCTCCCCCGCCCTGCTCGAAACCGTCGCCGCCCTCGGCTTCCAGGTCTGCGCCCACCAGCCATGAGGGGAGCCGGAGGTCAGAGGTCGGAGGTCCGAGGTCCGAGATCCGCTGTCCGCAGGACGTGGATGCAGAGAATTTTTTTCTACCACCTCCGCTTCGCCCCCGCCCCATGACCGCCGCCCCGCTCGCCTTCACCCTCGCCGCTCGCGCGCCGCGCCTCGATGCCTGGCTTGCCGCCGCGCATCCCGGGATTTCCCGCTCCCGCTGGAAACAACTCATCGAAGCCGGCCACGTCGTCCTCAACGGCGCGCCCGTTCTCAAAGCCAACGCCGCCCTCGCCCCCGGCGACGAACTCCGCTGCACGCTGCCCGCTCCCGAACCCGTTGGCCTCGTCCCCGTCGACATCCCCCTCGCCATCCTTCACGAAGACGCCGACCTGATCGTCCTGAACAAACCCGCCGGCCTCGTCGTCCATCCCGCCCCCGGCCACGCCGCCGACACCCTCGTCAACGCCCTCCTCCACCATTGCGGCGATCTCCAAGGCATCGGCGGCGAACTCCGCCCCGGCATCGTCCACCGCCTCGACAAGGACACCAGCGGCGTCCTCGTCGTCGCCAAGAACGAGCCGACCCACGCCGCGCTCGTCGCGCAATTTTCCGCCCATTCGATCCGCAAGGAATACCTCGCGCTCGTCTGGGGCACGCCGAAAAAACTTTCCGGCACCGTCGCGCTGCCCGTTGGCCGCCACCCCATCCACCGCCAGAAAATGGCCGTCACGGAAAAAGGCCGGTCCGCCGTCACGCATTACGAAGTCCGCGCCGCCGGCCCGCTCGCCAGCCTCCTGCGCGTCCGCATCGAAACCGGCCGCACCCACCAGATCCGCGTCCACCTCGCCCACCTCGGCCATCCCGTCGTCGGCGACGCGACCTACGGCCGCGCCCGCCACGGCCTGCCCGACGGCTTGAAAATCCCCCGCCAGATGCTCCACGCCCACGTTTTGGAGATCGTCCACCCCCGCACCGGCCGCCCGCTCGTCTGCACCGCCCCGCCGCCGGCCGACTTCCTCGCCGCCCAGCAAGCCTTCTTGGGGTCAGCCCTTGAATCTTGATTTTCAGGAATATTGGCCATGATCACCCGCGACTGCCCC
>RZYG01000118.1 GCA_009930415.1 Spartobacteria bacterium
TTCAGGCGCTTGGACATCTTGCGGCCGTCCTCGGCCAGGACGAGGCCGTTGACGATCACGTTCTTGTAGGGCGATTTCCCGAACAGGGCGGTGCCGAGGAGCATCAGCGTGTAGAACCAACCGCGGGTCTGGTCGAGGCCTTCGGCGATGAAGTCGGCGGGGAAGAACTTGTCCAGCTCGTCCGCGCGCTCGAAAGGATAGTGCTGCTGGGCGTAGGGCATGGAGCCGGACTCGAACCAGCAGTCGAGCACTTCCGGCGTGCGGCGGTAGGTCTTGCCGTTGAGCTGGAACGTGATTTGGTCGACGTGGTGCTTGTGGATGTCGGTCACCTGCTGGCCGGAGAGCTTCTCCAGTTCCGCGATGGAGCCGACGCAGACCATGTCTTTTCCGTCCTCCGATACCCACACCGGGATGCAGGAGCCCCAGAAGCGGTTGCGGGAGATGTTCCAGTCCTTGGCTTCCTTGAGCCAGTTGCCGAAGCGCTTTTCGCCGACGGCTTGCGGCACCCAATGGACGCCGTCGTTGTTGGCGGCGAGCTGGTCGTGCAAGTCTTCGACCCGCACGTACCAGGCCTCGATGGCGCGGTAGATGAGCGGCGTGTCGGTGCGCGGGCAGAAGGGGTACGAGTGCACGAGGGTGGACTGGTGCACCAGCTTGCCGGAATCCTTGAGCGAGCGGATGATCTGCTTGTCGGCGTCCTTGCAGAACACGCCGTGGTATTCGGGAACGGACTCGGTGAAGGCGCAGACGTCGTCGAGGTAGTCGCGCAGGGGGATGCCGGCGGCCTTGCAGACGCGGAAGTCGTCTTCGCCGAACGCGGGGGCGACGTGCACGAAACCCGTGCCGTCCTCGGTGCTGACGAAGCCGTCGTTGAGGACGCGGAACGCGCCGGGGGCGTCGTCCTTGAAGGTGTCGAAAATCGGCTCGTAGGGCAGGCCGAGGAGGTCGGCGCCCTTGAAGCTCGCGAGCTGCTCGTACTGCTCGGCCTTCTTGTAGTAGGCCGGCAGGCGGGCTTCGGCGAGGACGTAGATATTCTTGTCGGCGAGATCGCGCACGGCGACGTAGTCGATGTCCGGCCCGGCGCAGATGGCGAGGTTGCCGTAGAGCGTCCAGGGCGTCGTCGTCCAGATCAGGGCGTAGACCGGCACGCCGCCGGCGGCGAGGCCGGGGGGAAGTTGCGTCAGCTTGACGCGGACGGTGATGGAGGGATCCTGCACGTCCTGGTAGTTGCTGCCGGCCTCGAAGTTGGACAGCGGCGTGTTGAGCTTCCAGGAGTAGGGCATGATGCGGTGCGACTTGTAGACGCGCCCTTGGTCCCAGAGCTGCTTGAAGACCCACCAGATGGACTCCATGAAGGTGACGTCCATCGTCTTGTAGTCGTTGTCGAAGTCGACCCAGCGGCCCATGCGGGTCACCGTCTTGCGCCATTCCTCGACGTAGGTCAGGACCATGGAGCGGCAGGTTTCGTTGAAGACGTCGATGCCCTTGGCGACGATGTCGGCGGCGCCGGAAAGGCCGAGCTTTTCCTGGGCGAGGGCCTCGATGGGCAGGCCGTGGCAGTCCCAGCCGAAGCGGCGCTCGACGGCGTGGCCGCGCATGGTCTGGTAGCGCGGGGCGATGTCCTTGATGGTGCCGGCGAGCAGGTGGCCGTAGTGAGGCAGGCCGGTCGCGAAGGGCGGGCCGTCGTAGAAGACGTATTCCTTGGCGCCCTGGCGGTTGGCGATGGACTTCTTGAACGTGTCGTTTTCCTGCCAGAAGCGGAGGACGTCCTCCTCCATCTGCGGGAACGACAACTTGCTGGAAACGGGCTTGAACATGGGTATTCCTTGTTGGGGGCGAATCAGCGGCACATTCAACGGCGGCGGGGGGCGTTTGTCAAGGATGCGCCCGGTCCGCGCGCGGCTCAAAAAATACGATAATAGGGGCAACGATACGTGGGGCCATCGCGGGCGATTCCCGATGGCGGCGTTGACGCGTGGGCGGCCCTTCTCGGAAGGTAAACCGTTTTTTGCTTTGAGATTTCCGCGATTCGGGGATTGACGCGGGCGGGGCCGGGGGCGTATGGTGTCGCGCAATTCCGCCGGTTTGCGGACGGAACGAAACGGAAATTTCAAAAAGAAAACACACGGAGATCACGGAATATGGCTATCAAGGTTGGCATCAATGGATTCGGGCGCATCGGCCGCATGGTGTTTCGCGCGGCGATCAAGAATTTCAAGGACATCGAAATCGTCGGCATCAACGACCTGCTCGAACCGGACTATCTGGCCTACATGCTGAAGTACGACAGCGTGCACGGCCGCTTCCAGGGCACGATCGCGGTCGAAGGCTCCACGCTCATCGTCAACGGACAGAAGATCCGCCTGACGGCCGAGAAGGATCCGGCGGCGCTGAAGTGGAACGAAGTCGGCGCCGAAATCGTCGTCGAATCCACGGGCCTGTTCCTGACGAAGGAAACGGCGGAAGCCCACCTGAAGGCCGGCGCCAAGAAGGTGCTGCTGAGCGCGCCCTCCAAGGACGACACCCCGATGTTCGTGTTCGGCGTCAACTCCGCCAGCTACAAGGGCGAAGCGATCATCTCCAACGCGAGCTGCACGACGAACTGCCTGGCGCCCGTGGCCAAGGTCCTGAACGACGTCTTCGGCATCGAGAAGGGTCTGATGACGACCGTGCACGCGGCGACGGCCACCCAGAAGACGGTGGACGGCCCCTCGAAGAAGGATTGGCGCGGCGGCCGCGGCATCCTCGAGAACATCATCCCCAGCAGCACCGGCGCGGCCAAGGCCGTCGGCAAGGTCATCCCCGAGCTGAACAAGAAGCTCACCGGCATGGCCCTGCGCGTCCCGACGAGCGACGTCTCGGTGGTCGACCTGACGGTCGTCCTGAAGAAGGAATGCACCTACGACGACATCAAGGCCGCGATGAAGGCCGCCAGCGAAGGCGAGCTGAAGGGCGTCCTCGGCTACACCGAAGAAAAGGTCGTCAGCACCGATTTCGTCGGCGAGACCCTCACGAGCGTGTTCGACGCCGGCGCGGGCATCCAGCTCGACCCGACCTTCGTCAAGGTCGTGGCCTGGTACGACAACGAGTGGGGCTATTCCAACAAGATGCTGGAAATGGTCCGCGTGATGGCCAAGTAGGCCGGAGACGGGTTCCATTCCATTCCGCCGGGGCGCGCGCCCCGGCGGAATGTTTCGCAAACGACGGCAGGCACAGGAGAGCTCGGACATGGACAAGAAGACCTTGAAAGACGTGGATTTGAAGGGCAAGCGCGTCGTCATGCGCGTGGATTTCAACGTGCCGATCAAAGACGGCGTCATCGGCGACGACACCCGCGTGACGGCGGCGCTGCCGTCGATCCGCTACGTCCTGGAGCAGGGCGCCAGCCTCGTGCTGATGAGCCACCTGGGCCGGCCGAAAGGCAAGGGCTACGAGGTCGAATTCAGCCTCAAGCCCGTGGCCGACCACCTCGCCAAGCTGCTGGGCCGGCCCGTCGCGTTCGCGGCGGATTGCCAGGCGGCCGACGCCGAAGTCGCCGCGCTCCGGCCGGGGCAGGTCCTCGTGCTGGAAAACACCCGCTTCTACAAGGAAGAAGAAGCCAAGGTCAAGAAGACCGACGACCTGACCGACGACGAGTTCAAGGCCAAGAAGGCCGAGCTGAAGGACAAGCAGAAGGCCATGGCGCAGAAGCTGGCGTCCTACGGCGAGATTTTCGTCAACGACGCCTTCGGCACGGCGCACCGCGCGCACGCCTCGACGGCCGTCATCTGCCAGTACGTCGCCACCAGCGTGGCCGGGTTCCTCATGGAAAAGGAACTCCGGTATCTGGGCGGCGCGGTCAACGACCCCGTGCGCCCGTTCGTGGCGATCCTCGGCGGCGCGAAGGTCAGCGACAAGCTGGCCGTCGTGAACAACCTGCTCGACAAGGTGGACGTCCTCATCATCGGCGGCGGCATGGCCTACACCTTCCTGAAGGCGCAGGGCCACGATGTCGGCAACTCGCTGTGCGAGCTCGACCAGCTCGACTATGCGCGCCAGATGCTTGAAAAGGCCAAGACCAACGGCAAGCAGTTCCTGCTGCCGGTGGACAACGTCGCGGCGGACAAGTTCGACGCGGCGGCGGCCACGCAGGTCGTCGGCAACGAAATCCCCGCCGGCTGGATGGCGCTGGACATCGGCCCCAAGACCACCGCGCTCTACGCGGCGGCGATCCAGGGCGCCAAGACGGTGGTCTGGAACGGCCCGATGGGCTGCTTCGAGATGAAGCCGTTCGCGGCGGGCACGTTCGGCGTCTGCGAGGCGGTGGCCGCCAGCGGCGCCACGAGCATCATCGGCGGCGGCGACAGCGTCAGCGCCGTGAACAAGAGCGGCCTGGCGGCGAAGATGACCCACGTCAGCACCGGCGGCGGCGCGAGCCTCGAATTCCTCGAAGGCAAGGAGCTGCCCGGCGTGGCCGCCCTGAACGACAAGTGAGTTGCGAATTCCCAACGACCTGAAGAAAGCAAAGGACTGAACATGCGCAAGAAAATCGTGGCCGGCAACTGGAAGATGAACATGACCACCGCGGAAGCGGCGGCCCTCGTGAACGCCCTCAAGGCGGACCTGGCGAATTTCCGCGAAGTGGAAGTCGTCGTGTGCCCGCCGTTCACCGCGCTGTCCACGGTCAGCGAGCTCGTCCAGGGCACGCACATCGATTTGGGCGCCCAGAACATGCATTGGGAAAAGAACGGCGCCTACACCGGCGAAATCTGCGCGGGCATGCTGCGCGAACTCTATTGCCACTACGTCATCCTCGGCCACAGCGAACGCCGGCAGTACTTCGGCGAGACCGACGCGATCGTCAACCGCAAGACCAAGGCCGCGCTGGCCTCGAGCCTGCACCCGATCGTTTGCGTGGGCGAAACCCTCCAGGAGCGCGAGGCGGGCAAGGTCGAAGAGGTCATCACGACCCAGGTCAAGGGCAGCCTCGCCGGCCTCTCCGCCAAGGAAGTGCTCGATTCCGTGATCGCCTACGAGCCCGTCTGGGCCATCGGCACGGGCAAGACGGCGACCAGCCAGCAGGCGCAGGACGTGCATGCCCTGATCCGCAAGGTCCTGGCGGAAATGTTCGACGCCACGGTCGCCCAGGGCGTCCGCATCCAGTACGGCGGCAGCGTCAAGGCCGCCAACGCCAAGGAACTCTTCGGCATGCCGGACATCGACGGCGGCCTGATCGGCGGCGCCGCCCTCGACGCCAAGTCGTTCATTGACATTGTCCGCGCGGCGGTCTAAAAGAAACGTCTTTTAGATCCTTAGGAGTCCACCGCATGTCCATTCTCATCAGTGTCTTGTTGATCGTCGAAGTCTTGACCGCGTTTCTGCTGGTCGTGGTCATCCTGGCCCAGAAGTCCAAGGATCAGGGCCTCGGCATGGCGTTCGGCGGCGGCATGGGCGAAAGCCTGTTCGGCAGCCGCGCCGGCAACGTCCTGACGCGCATGACCATCACGCTCGCGGCGGTCTTCATGCTGACGACCATCGTGCTGGGCATCCTGTTCGCGCGCGGCCACAGCGGCAGCGGCTCCGTCATGGACGCGGCCGATGCCGCGGCGCCGCTGGCGCCCGTCGCGGCCCCCGCGGCTCCGCTGTCCGCGCCCGTCGCCGAACTGCCGGCGCTGCCGGACGAAGCGCCCATGGCCATGCCGGCCGCGCCGCAAGTCCTGCAGATGGGCGCAGGCGGCGAACTGGCCCCGGTGGAAGCTCCGGCGGCCGAAGAAGCCCCCGCGGCCGAACCGGCGGCGGAAGAAAGCGCACCCGCTCCGCAGGAGTGATGAACCCCTCCGGGTCGAACGTCTCCCCGCGCAGGCTCTGCGCGGGGTTTTTGTTTCCGGGCGCGAAACGCCGTTTTCGCTTCCCATCCCCCGACGGGGTCGTCGGGGGCTCCAACAACGTGAACCAAAAGGCTGTTTGGAGCCGGGACGACCTCGTCCCGGGTGAATCGTGGTCGGATTTCCCGTCCCCCGACGGGGTCGTCGGGGGCTCCAACAACGTGAACCAAAAGGCTGTTTGGAGCCGGGACGACCTCGTCCCGGGTAAATTGAAATCTCTCGCGTGCGGCGTAGCGCTGGCCGCGCTGCTGGCCGGCTGCGGCCCCGCGCCGGAAGCCGACCGCGACGACGTCCCGACCCTGCGCCTGACCACCGCGCGCCTGCGCGGCTTCGATCCGGCACACGCGTCCGACGAAGCCTCGCTGCTGGCCGTGGGCCGCCTCTACGAAGGCCTGCTGCAATACGCCTACTGGGACCGCCCGTACCGCGTCGAGCCGCTGCTGGCGGCCGCCATGCCGGACGTCTCGCCCGACGGCCTCGTCTGGCGCATCCGCCTGCGCAAAGGCATTCGCTTTTCCGACGATCCCTGTTTCGCCGCCACCGGCGGGCAGGGGCGCGAACTCGTCGCGCAGGATTTCGTCTATTCCATCCTGCGCGTCGCCGACGTCAAGGTCGGCTCCGGCGGCTATTGGGTCTATCGCGGCAAGATCGCGGGCCTGGACGACTTCCGCGAGGCGAGCCGCGGCGACGCCCCGACCGACTACGACCGGCCCGTGGCGGGCCTGCGCGCCGTCAGCCCGCACGAGCTGGAAATCCGCCTGACCGCGCCCTATCCGCAATTGCCGTGGGTGCTGGCGATGCCCTACGCCTTCGCGGTCCCGCGCGAGGCCGTCGAATGCTACGGCGCCGCCTTCGTCAACCATCCCGTCGGCACCGGGCCTTACGTGTTGGCGGCGGCGCGCCAGAACTACCGCTACGAATACCGCGCGAATCCGACCTGGGCCGAAACGGGGCGGGGGGATGCGATGCCGGCCAACGCCCCGACGCCCGACGCGGGCAAGCCATTGCCGCTGACGCCGCGCATCGTGGATTCCGTCGTCGGCGATCCGTCCACCGCCTGGCTGATGTTCATGGCCGGCGGCCTCGACACGGTTGCCGTCGGCCGCGAAGACTGGGACAGCATCATCACGCCCGAGAAGGAACTGCGGCCCGAGCTGGCCGCCCGGGGCATCGCGCTGAGCAAATCGCCGCAGCTCAACGTGACCTACGTGGCGTTCAACCTGGACGATCCCGTCGTCGGCCCGAACAAGAAGCTGCGCCAAGCCCTGTCCTGCGCGTTCGATGCCGCCGCCTGGATGGAATTCCAGAACGGCCGCATCGTGAAGCCGCTGGGGCCGGTCCCGCCCGGCGTGGCCGGCGCGCGCGAAACCGAGCCTCCCTACGGCTACGATCTCGCCCGCGCCAAGCGCCTGCTGGCCGAAGCCGGCTATCCCGGCGGCCAGGATCCGGCCACCGGCCGGCGGCTCAAGCTGACGCTCGAACTGGGCCAGGCCGACAATCCCGAGGCGCGCCAAGGCGCGGAAGTCATCGCCAGCTTCATGGAACGCATCGGCGTCGTGCTGGAACCCAGCTACAACAACTGGCCGGCGTTCCTCAAGAAAATCGAACAGCGCCAGGCCCAAAGCTTCACCCTGACGTGGGTGGGGGATTATCCCGACGCGCAGAACTTCCTCCAGCTCTTCGCGAGCGAAAACGCCTCGCCCGGGCCCAACCGCTCCAACTACCGCAGCGCCGAATTCGACCGGCTCTACCGCGAGCTGATCGCCTTGCCCGAATCGCCCGAACGCGAAGCCCTCTGCCGCGCCGCGGCCGCCGTCGTGCTCGAGGATTGCCCCTGGATCCTCATGGCCCACCCGATGGCCTTCAGCGTCCGCCACGCCCGCCTGCAAAACTACCGCCGCCACGATTTCAACTGGGGCATGGAAAAATACTGGCGCGCCGGGGATTGAGGCCGAAAACCTCAATATTCAATAAACAATATTCAATCTTCAATTATCATGTGGGTGACGATCTAGGCCCTTGCGCCCCCCCACGGCCTTACAGCCGCCGGCCTCATCGCGACCGGCTACAACAATCGGAACGCGGCGGGTTGGGCCAACCCGCCCTACCTCGCGGAAATCTGAATATCCAATAACCAATGTCCAACAGGCTGTTTGGATCGAGGGTCGGGCGGCCTCGCTTGTCCTCCGTAGCCTTGGCGAAGGAGGGCCGAGGGCGCCGGGCTGTTGGGCCCACCCGCCGCCGCGCGCCAAACTTTCGCGGCCGATCGTTGGCGGGGGGCGCGGACGTGGGGTAGCTTGGGGCTCCATGCAAAATTCACCTCCTCCCGACGACTTCTTCGCGGCGCTGCCGGCCGAAACGCTGATGGACCCGGCGGGCTATCCGCCCGAATTCCTCCGCGGGCTGCTGCGCACGCCGACGCTGCGCGCGCTGTTCGCG
>RZYG01000364.1 GCA_009930415.1 Spartobacteria bacterium
ACGGACCGCCTGACCTACCAGCGCGAACTGCTCGTCAACCTGTTCAGCTTCCATCTCCTGCGCTACCGCCTCAACGCCCTCCTCGAACTGGCCGACCTCAACCGCGGCAGCGTCCTGCCCGGCCTCGTCGAGCGCTTCGGGCAGTTGCACGACGTCGCGCAGGCCGACCTCGTCGCCGTCGGCGAAAAATTCCTGCTGCAGATCGATCGCCTGCTGGCGGACCAACCCGACGCCGAAACCAATCCCGCCCTCCGCGACCGCCTCCAGAAAGCCGCCGGCTATTTCGCGGCCAAGCTCCGCGACGGCATCCTCGATTCCCTCGCCGACGCCGATTGCGAACTGGACAACCAGGCCCTGCGCCGCCAGCTTCTCAACGCCAAGGAAAAGGCCGAGACCGAAGCGCGCATCAAGCTCGCGGGCATTCAGGCCTGCGCCGACGGCTTCGACGTCCAGCGCTTCCTCGCCGCCCGCTCCGCGGCGGCGCTGAAAGTGGAACCGACTCCCAAGTCCCGCCGCAAGGGCAAGACGCCCGCCGCCGCCATCGATACCACCGCGGCCCCCGCCAACCCCGTCCTGTTCGAAGCCCTGCGCGCCTGGCGCGCCGAACAGGCCGCCGCGAAGAAGCTCCCCGCCTACTGCATCTTCTCGCAGAAAGCCCTCTGCGCCCTCGCCGCCGCCGCCCCCAAGACGCCAACCGAGTTGGCCGGCATCCACGGCATCGGCCCCAAAAAGCTGGAACAGTACGGCGCAACCCTCCTCGACCTCGTCCGGCAAAACGGGTAGGGACGCCGCGCCGCCGGCGTCCGAATGAATCACCCCAACCGGATGGCGCGGCGCGCCGTCCCTACCATTCCGCCTCTTCCCCCACTCCCTCGCCTCTGCTAGGACGTGGCTGATGAACCGCAATGTCTTAAGACCCCCACCCCCTTGCGGGGTGGGTGAATCAGGTCGGTGGCCAGCGGCATGTCCGCAGCCGACCTTCTTCACCCGCGGCGCAAGGCCGCGGGGATCCCGGACCAAAACTTTTCCACAGTGTGGAAAACTTTTTTCCACAGCGTGGAAAAATCACGAGCCGCAATTCCCCGCCGCGGGGAGGCCTTGACCGATGCCCATCCTCTCCGCCATCGGACGCAAATCGCCGCAATCGCGCCTGCTGATCGCCGCCATCTACGCGGCGCTCGGTCTCGGCGCCGTCGCGATGCTCTATCCGCTGGGCCTGATGATCGCCGGCTCCACCAAATCCATCGCCGACCAGCGCGACAACGTCCTGATCCCCCGCTTCCTCGTGTCCGACGATGCCCTCTGGCACAAGCATCTCGAAGCGCTGTTCAACGAGTCCATGGACGCGCTCAACATGGCCTTCGATTCCGACTACGCCGCGTTCGAAGACGTCCCCCTGCCGCCGCCCGGCGCCCCCGGCTCCGAACTCGTGCCGCTCTGGTGCGAGTTCCTCGCCACCGGCGCGTTGCCGCCGGAAGCCATCGTCCTCGGCCACTACTGGGCGCCGCAAGCCGGCGCATTTCCCGTCCAGCTCCGCGAATTCCGGCGCCGCCTCCGCGAAAAGCACGGCACGCTCGATGCCCTCAACGCCGCGCTCGGCACGGCCTTCGACGCGTGGTACGTCGTCTTCCTCCAGCCGCCCGCCTATCTCTTTCCCCACGCCGCGCCCGGCGCCACCCCGCTGGCCGCCGAATTCGAC
>RZYG01000365.1 GCA_009930415.1 Spartobacteria bacterium
TTAGCTTGCCCATGAAAATGAGCATCTCAGCTTGAACGTGGGCAATGTGTTGGAACGAAAAACGTGCATGAATAACAAGAAGTTGATGGATAGTAGTACAGAGTTTCACCGAGAAAACAGCCGCAGCCGGATAAACGGGCGCAGTGCCGGTTAACTACGCCTGCCCGCCTGTGGCGGGATCCGGGGTTGAAAACGGCTGTCCGGGTTCTCGTTTTCCCCGCCCGGAACATTGGATATTGGACAGGGTTGCAGGATTCAGGTTGCAGGTTGAAGGTTTTCCGGACCTCCGACCTCGGTCCTCGCCCCCGCCCTGAGCTTGCCCCCCTTGAACATTGGATATTGAATATTGAATATTGGATATTGAGCCTCTTGCAAAACGGACCCGGGCAACACGGAGGTTGCCCCTCCAGAGGCGAAAACAGGCCGTTTGGACGGTTTTCTGGAGGGTCGGGCTCCGTCCCGACCGTTTTGGACTTCGTTTTGCAAGTGGCTCCATTGAAAAGGATTGTTGAATGTTGGATATTGAAAAGGATTGCCCCCGCGCGCTAGACCGTATCCATGAACGTCCGCTCCACGCGGTTGAAGATGGCCATGCCGGCCAGCAAGAGCGCCAGCGTGAACCCGGCGGAATAGCCCAGATAGGCCCAGGAAAACGTGCCGGTGCCGAAGAACCCGTAGCGGAAGGTCTCGACGACCGCGCTCATGGGATTGAGGGCGATGAGCCAGCGGTATTTCTCCGGCATGGTCGAGAGCGGATAGATCACCGGCGTGGCGTACATCCACAGCTGCACGCCGAAGCCCACGAGCACCTGCAAGTCGCGGTATTTCGTGGTGAGGGAGGAGATGATGATTCCGAAGCCCAGCCCGAGTCCCGCCATCAGCAGCAGCAGCAGCGGCAGCAGCGCCACGGCCCAGTTGGGCCGGATCGGCGCGCTCTGGACCCAAAAGACCCCGTAGAAGCACAGGAAAAAGCCGAACTGGATGGCAAACCCGATCAGTTGCGACGCCACCACCGAAACGGGCACCACCATCCGCGGGAAATACACCTTGCCGAAAATGCCGGCGTTGGCGATGAACGTGGAGGACGTCCGCGTCAGGCAGTTGGCGAAGTAGCCCCAGACCGTCGTGCCCGCCATGTAGAAGACGAATTGCGGCACGCCGTCCGTCGGCAACCCGGCGATGCGCCCGAACACGACCGTGAACATCAGCGTGGTCAGCAGCGGCTGGATGAGGTGCCACAGCGGTCCGAGGATGGTCTGCTTGTAGGCCGCCACGAAGTCGCGCCGGACGAACAGCCCCATCAGATCCCGGTAGCGCCACAAATCGCGCAAGTGCAGGTCGAACCAGCCTTTCGGCGGTCCGATGACCAGATCCCATCCGTCGTTTTGCGCTGGCAACGCCATGCGGCAAACCTTCCCAAAGGCCCTGCGGGAAGTCAATGGCGGAGCGGGGCAAGGAGGCCGGGAGACGGAGGACGGTTGTCCGTAGTCAGAGGTCGGGAAGACCGAGGTCCGAGGTCCGAGGTCGGAGGTCCGGAAACCTGCAACCTGCAACCCCAATATCCAATGTCCAATTTCCAATGTCCAGCGGGGACGCTAGGGCGGCTTGGCCCAACGGGGCTGTTCTGTAGGCCCGGGCGCTGACCGGGCGGATCGGCTGGCTGCTTGGAGCCGGCACGACCCCGTGCCGGGGGGAGA
>RZYG01000366.1 GCA_009930415.1 Spartobacteria bacterium
AAGCGACGCCCTCCCGCATCGCGTCCTGCAAGCGTCTCCGCTGCGGCGAGGGTCTCCATCATGGAGCGGTCGAGCGGGTTCATAATGGCGGCGTCCAGCCCCGCGGCGACGGCCATCGCGAGGAACGTCCTGTTGAGGAGCGAACGGGCGGGCATGCCGTGCGAGACGTTGCTCACCCCCAGAACCGAGGCGATCCCCTGCTCTCTGAGGAAGGTCAGGGCGGAGAGCGTGACCGCCGGAGCGGCGTGATCCGCGCCGACGGCAAGCGTCAGTCCGTCGACGATGAGGCCTTCACGCGGAAATCCCAGAGAGTCCGCGCTTTCGAGAATCTTAAGGATGACTCTTTTACGGGCCTCTTCGCTTTCGGGAAGACCGTTCTCGTCGATCGGAAGCACGACCGCCGCAGCGCCGTGGCGCTTTGCCAGCCCCAAGCCGGGGAAGAGGGAGTCCTCTCTGGCGGTGAAGGAGTTGATGAGGGGGATACCGGTAACGGCCCCGAGCCCTGATTCAAGCACCAGGGCGCTGTCGCTGTCGATGGAGAGCGGCAACGCAGTGGACTGGCCTGCGGCGGAGACTGCGGCGGCCATTGCGGCTTGCTGATCGATCGTCGGCAACCCGACGTTCACGTCGATGACATGCGCGCCCGCTTCCGTCTGCAGCCGCGCCTCCTCGCGGAGCGTCGTCCAGACGAAGCGTTCGACCTCGTCCCTGAGCGGGGATTTGCGCGAGACGTTGATCCGCTCGCCGATGATGCGGAAGGGGTGTCCCGGCCCCGCAAGCACGAGGCGGCTCCGGCTTGCCAGCGGAACTCCCCGGACGGGAGCGCGTTTCTTCGGGTGGATACCGCGTACTGCCGCAACGAGAGCGGCGATGTGCTCAGGAGTGGTGCCGCAACAGCCGCCGATCACCGTCGCCCCGGCCTCGGCAAGGCGTTTCCCCCATGTTGCGAAGACCTCGGGGGAGCGGTACTCTTCGTTGCCCGGAAGTCCCGCGTTCGCGTAGACAAAGACCGGAAGGCCCGCGTGCTCCGACAGGATCTCTACCGTCGAGATGTATGCTTCCGGACCCACGCCGCAGTTGGCGCCCACTCCGGCGGCGCCCTGAAAGGCCGCCCAGCGAGCGGCAACTTCCGGCGGGGTTCCCGTGACGGTTCTGCCCTTTTGGTCGAACGTGAAGCTCACCACAAACGCGCCGTCGGGATTTACGTCCTTGGCGGCAAGGACAGCCGCCTTGGCCTCCCGGAGGTCGATCATCGTTTCGATGAGAAGAAAGTCCGCCCCGCCTTCCAGAAGCCCCTCCATCTGCGTGCGGAAAGAGGCGTAAGCCTCGTCGAAGGTCAGTGAGCCGAACGGCGCCAGAAGCTCGCCAAGCGGGCCGACGGAACCGGCGACGAGCGCGCGCTCTCCGGCTGCGCTCTTCGCGAGGCGCGCAGCCCGTGCGTTGATCTCGCGCGCCTTTTCCCTAAGCCCTCTGTGGGCCATTTTTATCGGGGTTCCGCCGAAAGTGTTTGTCTCTATGATGCGCGCCCCGGCGTTTATATAGGCGGCATGGATGCCGGCGACGACTTCCGGACTGTGAATGTTCATCTCCTCCGGCAGCATCGGAGGGGTCCACCCCTTCTCCGCGAGCAGCGTCCCCATACCGCCGTCAAGCGGCACAATCGCGCGGTGTTCTTCGATCCAGCGGATGAAT
>RZYG01000119.1 GCA_009930415.1 Spartobacteria bacterium
GCGGTGATGGCGGCTTCCATCGTCTCCAGATCGCGCATTTCGCCGACGAGGATGACGTCGGGATCCTGGCGCAGCGCGCGGCGCAGCGCTTCCTTGAACGTCGGCACGTCCACGCCGATTTCCCGCTGGGTCACGACGGACTTCTTGTGCAGGTGGTAGTATTCGATGGGGTCTTCGACCGTGATGATGTGGCAGTCGCGTTCCTGGTTGATGATGTTGAGCATGCTGGCCAGGGTGGTCGTCTTGCCGGAGCCGGTCGGGCCGGTCACGAGGATCAGGCCGCGCGGCTTGAACAGCAGATCTTTCATCTGCGCGGGCAGGCCGATTTCCTCCAGGGTCAGCATCTTGGTGGGGATCTGGCGCAGGACGAGGCCGACGTGGCCCTTCTGGCGGAAGATGCTGACGCGGAAGCGGGCGGCGTCGCCGAAGCCGAAACCGAAGTCCGATCCGCCGTGTTCGTCGAGCGAATGGACGTGCATCTCGGGCGTGAAGCTGCGCATCAGCCGGTCCGTGTCGGTCGGGGTCAGCGGTTCGGCGTCGAGCGGCGCGAGCGAGCCGTGGATGCGCATGACCGGGGGCAGGCCCACGGACAGGTGCAGGTCGGACGCCCCCTCGGCCACGGCGAGGTCGAGCAGGTCGTTCATCTGGATTTCGGAGGATTTGAGCATGCTCATCAGCCGTTGTCTCCCATGGTGACCCGCAGGACTTCCGCGAGGGTGGTGATGCCGGCGACGACCTTGCGCAGGCCGTCTTCGCGCAGGGTGCGCATGCCGAGCTCGCGCGCCTTGATGCGCAGTTCGGTGGAGGACACCTGTTCGAAGATCAGGTTGCGCACCTGGTCGTCGATCTGGAAAATCTCGTAGATGCCGAGCCGGCCGCGGTAGCCGGTGAACTGGCAGTCGGCGCAGCCCTTGCCGTGGTAGAGCTGGGCGGTGGCCAGTTGCTTGGCGGCCGGGCCCAGCAGGCGCAGTTCGGTCTCCTGCGGATCGTAGGGTTCCTTGCATTTCTCGCAGATCTTGCGCACGAGGCGCTGGGCCATGATGGCGCGGGTGGACGACGCCACGAGGAAGGGTTTCACGCCGATGTCGATCAAGCGGGTGACGGCGCTGGGCGCGTCGTTCGTGTGGAGCGTGCTGAACACCAAGTGGCCGGTCAGGGAGGCGTTGACGGCGATTTCGGCCGTTTCCATGTCGCGGATTTCACCGATCATGATGATGTTGGGCGCCTGGCGCAGGATGGCGCGCAGCGCCGCGGAGAACGTCATGCCGATGTCCGCGCGCACCTGGACCTGGTTGATGCCGCTCATCTGGTATTCCACCGGGTCTTCCACGGTGATGATCTTGCGGTCGGGCTTGTTGATGGTGTTGAGGCAGGCGTAGAGCGTGGTCGTCTTGCCGGAGCCGGTCGGGCCGGTCACGAGGATGATGCCGTCGGACAGGCCGATCAGGCGCTCGAAGATCTGCTGGTCGTCGGAGAAGAACCCCAGCTGCGGCAGGCCGAGGGCGATGCCGCCCTTGTCCAGGATGCGCATGACGATGCTCTCGCCGTGGTTCGTGGGGATGGACGACACGCGCAGGTCGAGGTCGCGGCCCATGACGTTGATCTGGATGCGGCCGTCCTGGGGCACGCGCTTTTCGGCGATGCTCATGTTGGCCATGATCTTCACGCGGCTGATGATGGCCGACTGCAAGCGCTTGGGCGGGCTGTCCACCTCGTGGAGCACGCCGTCGACGCGGTAGCGCACGCGGAACTTCTTGGGCATGGGTTCGAGATGGATGTCGGACGCGCGGCTGCGGAAGGCTTCCATGATGATCAAGCTGACCAGCTTGATGATCGGCGCGTCGGACTCGGTGACGTTCTCGTCCCCCACCAGCTGCTTGCGGACGTCTTCGGGCAGGGCCAGGGTGCCTTCGGTGATCTCCTGCAGCATGCCTTCGACGGCGCCGGTGGCGCGGCCGTAGTAGTTGGCGATGGCCTTTTCGATTTCCTCGGGCGGGGCCACGACGCCTTCGACGTTGCACTTCAGCACGTAGCGCAGGCCGTCGAGGGTGTCCACGTCCAGCGGATCGCCCAGGGCGACGGTCAGGACGTTTTCGTGCTTGAAGACCGGAACGACCTTGTAGCGCTGGGCGACGTCGCCGGGGACCATGTCGAGGACTTCGCGGGGGATGTCGAGGCCCGTCAGGGTGATCGTCTCCATGCCGAACTGGCCGGCGAGGGCCTTGAGCATGTCGAGCTTGGCCACGACGCCTTCGCGGGCGAGGACGTCCATGACGGGCTCGTCTTCCTGGGCGGCGATCTGGCGGGCGGCCACGGCCTGCTCGCGCGAAACCAGCCCCACGTTTTCCAGGATTTCCAGAATATAATCGTCGTTCGAAGTCAAGGGGCTGCTCCTTCAGTCGGCCGTCCGCTCCGCCCCGGCGGGCGGAATGGACGCAAGTCCAGCATGTTGCGAAGAAAATACCCCTTGAAAAGCCTCCAAAGCAAGCCCGGAATTCGGCCGGGCCCGCGGCGCGGGCGCGCCTTTTCGGTTGGACCGAACGGATGCCCCCACGGGACAAGCCCGTGGGGGTCCGAGGGCAAACAGCCCGGCGCGCTGGACCAAGTCGCCGCTTCTTCTGCGGCTCAGTACTTGCGGATGACGGCGCGGACGACGCCGCCGATTTCGAGCGAGCGCTGCGGCCGGATGAATTTGTATTTGCGGTTGGCGGGTTCGAGGCGGATGCCGGCGGCGTCGCGCACGAAGTATTTCAGAGTCCATTCGCCGTCCACGCAGGCGACGACGACGTCGTTCGGCTTGGGCCGGGGCCCCTTCTCCACCAGGACGACGTCGCCGGGCAGGATGCCGGCGTCGATCATCGAGTCGCCGCGCACGGTCAGCATGTAGCTGTGGTCGGGATCCTTGACGAGGTATTCGTCGAGCGTGATGGCCTCGGCTTCCTGCTCCTCTTCCTGGGTGGGAAAGCCGGCGGCGATGGAGCCGAGGAGCCGGACGGTGCCCGTCAATTTGGGCAGAAGCGCGATGCGGCCGTTGGCGTCCTTGACGACGTAGCCGGTCTCCTCCAGCCGGTCCAGCAGGCCGAAGACGGCGTTCTTCGATCGATAGTCGAACAGTTCGAGCATTTCGGAGTAGGTGGGCGCGCGGCGTTCCTGGCGCCAAAACTGGCGGAGCAGGCGGACTTTTTCGGCCAATTGGATGTCGCGGGGCATGGCAGGTTCCTCTCTGGGGACGGTTCGTTCTTTCATCTTCCAATAAACTGAACCGGCGTTCAGATTGCAAGCGTTTTTTCGGCGCGCGCGGTTTTTCTTTCCCGGGCGGACCGTTCCGCCTATACTTTAAAGAAATGGCCATCCGGCCCCAACCCCGCGGAGGAACGAACATGAAGCGCATCCAAGGACTGTTGTTGACCGCCCTGTTGCTGGGCGCGAGCCTGCTGCCGGCAACGGCGGAAGAAACGCCGCAGGCATTGGCCCTGCTGGAAATCCGCGGATTGGATTCCCTGGCCTCCGCCGGTTTCGAGCTGAGCAAGGCTTCCGGCAATGCGGTACCCAAAGAAATGATTGCGCTGGGGCTCTACGGCGCGCTGGGCACGATGCCGGGCATGGGGATCCCGCCCGAGAGCACCGTCCGGGCCATGGCGTTCAAGTCCGCCGCGCCCCGCGGCGGCTGGGCCCTGCTGCTGCCGGTGGAGAACGAGGGCGCGGATTATTTTGCCAGTCTCGCCCAGAACGGCTGGCAGAACGAAACCGAAACCCCCGACGGGATTCTGCATTTCGTCGCGCCTCCCGGCCTCCTCGTCCCCCTGCAGGACGTCTATTTCCTGAAGCGCGGCGCGACGCTGGTCGCGGCCGGCTCCGCGGACGACGTCCGCCGGGCCGAGGCGATTCGCCCGACCCTGCCCCCCATCCTGCCGGCGGAAGGCGACGTCGTCTTCCAGATCCGTCCGGCCGCGCTGGCGGAAGCCTACGGCGCGGAAATCGGCGCGCAACTGGACCAAGCCTTCCAAGCGCCCGGCGCGCCGCCCGAGCTGGCGAAAATGGGCCGGCTCTATGCCCAAACCTATCTGGCGGCCGCCCGGCAAGTGCGGGAATTCGTGCTCGGGCTCGGCGTGGCCGACGGCAATTTCAACGTGCATTCGCGCCTCGCGCCAATACCTGGCTCCACGTTTGCGGCCTGGGTCGCCACCGTCCAGCCGCCTGCCGCGGCCACGCAGGTCGTGGCCCTGCCGGACGCCTTGGCCGTTGAAACCTTGAACCTCGGCAATCCGCAGTTGCTGCTGCCCGCGTATTTCCGCTTCATGGAAGAACTGCTGGCCACGCTGCCGTCCGGCGCGGCCACGGCCCAGACCGAGTCCTATCTGGCCGCCGAAAAAGCCGCCTACGAGCAGCTCGCCGGCGACGTCGGCCTCGCCCTGCTGCCCCCGACGCCGGAGAGCCCGCTGCGCCTGGCCCAGTACGTCGCGCTCAAGGATGCCGCCGCGGTCCGCGGCCGGCTGCCGGATCTGGTCAAGGGCAGCGCCGACATGATGGCGGTCCTGGCGGCGGAATCCGAAGAAGATCTGCCCTTTGAAATCAAGCTGGAGCTGGGCGAGCCGCGCACCTATCGCGACGTCGCCATCGACCGCCTGACCTATGCGTTCCAGCTCGACGGCCCCATCGCGGAGATCTGGCCGGCGGCCATTCCGACGAAATATGACATCGAGCTGGCCTGGGTGCCCGGCGGCGCGCTGTCGACCGTGGGCGACGCCGCGCTGACCGAAACGCTGGTGGACCGCGCCCTCGACGGCGGCGCCGCGCCGGCGGCTGCCCGTCCCGGCTGGCAAGCGCTCTATCCGGAGCCGGACGACCGGCTCGTGGAGGTGGCGGACGTGGCGATCTTCGACGTCCTGCGCGCCTATCTGGCCTTGGCCGATGCCGCCAAGGGCAGCCAGCTCGCCCAGCAAGTGCCGGACTCGCCGGGCCATCTCGCCACCTCCTCGTACGTGTTCGATGGACTCATGACGCGCCTGCGCTTCCGCCTGGCCGACCTCGCGGCGGCCAGCGAGAAAGCCAAAGCCTTGCAAGCCCCGGCCCCCTCCGACCTGCCGATGCCCATGGAACCGCAGGACGAGTCCGGCCTCGAGGTAGAAGCCGACATGGAGGCGGAAGAAGCCGACCGGCCGGCCGCAGACGAAGCGGAAGCCGCTCCGGAGCCTCCCGCCGTCGAAGCGGCTCCCGAGGCGCCGGCGACGGAATAATCGGCTCCCATACCCCCCAAAATCCAAAAAAGCGGGCTGAGAGCCCGCTTTTTTCATGAAAAACCCCGCCAAACGCCGCAACGGGACGGTCCGGGGAAGAAAAACGCTTTTTCGGCGAGAATAACGCCGATTTCGCTTGCCGTCGCGCCCCCGAACCGGTACTTTTTGCTTTATCAGGGTCGTCGAGGGTTCTCCGGAACCCAATATTCACAAGCGGAGCGTGCCATGAAGTCGTTGAAAACGGTGGGATCTTTTGTGCTGGGCTGTCTGCTGGCGTTGCCCCTGACTTGGGCCAACGAGGAAATTGATTCTTCGTGGTACGGCTCGCAGCCGGACGTCTACGCGCTCTATTCGCGGGATGCGGCAGGCAACAATTCCTACGCCTTCACGCCGAGCCCCGAACAGTGGCGCGACAAAAACATCTACCAGTTGTTCACCGATCGCTTCGCGACCGACGGCGTGGACCGCCTCGCGGGCTACAAGCCGGCGTGGACCTGCGACGGCAAGGCCTATCCCTACAACCGCAACTTCCACCACGGCGGCAATTGGAACGGCCTGCGCCAGCAGCTCGACTACCTCGAAGGGATGGGCGTCACCGCGCTGTGGATTTCCGGCGTGCAGCAGAACGACCAGGGCAAGGATCCCAACTACACGCCCTACCACCAGTACCACGCCGAGAACTACTTCAAGTGCGATCCGGCGATGGGCACGTTCCAGGACCTGAAAAACCTGATCGACGACTGCCACGCCCGCGGAATGTACGTCATCCTCGACGTCGCCCCCAACCACACGTGCGACAAGAACGGCATCAACACCGGCAACGACAACGACGACAAGGCCTATTGGCCCGACGGCCACGGCTCCTTCGGCTGGTGGAACGACGGCAACAAGCACAACGCCCCCTTCGACAACCTGAATTATTTCCACCCCAACGGCACGATCAATTGCTGGGATTGCTGGCCCGAGCAGATCAACGGCCAGTTCAAGGGCACCGACGACCTGAATTCCGAGCATCCCGAAGTGCAGGCCATCCTGCTCAAGGCGTTCAAGAACCTGATCGACGCGACGGACTGCGACGGCTTCCGCGTGGACGCCATCAAGCACGTGCCCTACAACTGGTGCCGCGACTGGGCCCAGGCCGTCCGCGACCACGCCGCCTATCGCGGCAAGAGCAATTTCCTGATGTTCGGCGAGCTGTTCAGCTACGACAACGGCGCGCTGGCGAGCTGGTGCGCCGACGGCTACGGCTTCAACTCCGCGCTGCAGTTCCCGATGATGCAGGCGATGAAGAACGTGTTCGGCAACGGCTATTCCTCCCATCAGCTCGGCCAGGAAATGGGCAACGTCAACATGTACGGCGCCGGCAAGGACAACGTCATCGCGTTCCTCGACAACCACGACGTGAACCGCTTTGCCTGCGATTACGGCGGCGGCGACGCGGCGACCGCCAAGGCCATCATGAGCCCGGCGATGACCTTCCTTTATATGGCCCCGCCCGTGCCCCTCCTTTTCTACGGCACCGAGCATATGTTCAACCAGGGCGGCCACTACAACGGCAGCAACCGCACCTGGGACAATCCCGACGACGGCGATTGGCAGCGCGAATGTATGTTCGACAAGGGCTTCCAGCCCGGCAACGCCAGCGGCGATATGTTCAGCCAATGGGCCAAGGATCGCGGGCTCTACGGCCACATCGCCTATTTGAACGATTTGCGCAACAAGTGCCGCGCCCTGCGCCGCGGCGGCTTCGAGCAGCGCCGCGCCAGCGACGGCCAGGGCATCTACGCCTTCACCAAGTGGTACGGCGATGAAGTCGCCCTCGTCATTCTCAACACCGCCGACTACGAAATGGATCTGGGCGACGTCTACGCCGGCAAGGGCGGCGCCGAATTCAAGGAAAACGGCGTCGGGCCGGCCAGCTTCACGTCGGCGGGCGACGGCAAGATTGCCTTCGGCGCCACCAAGATCGGCGGCAAGGGCACCAAGATTTTCATCTGCAATTTCGTTGACAATTCCGCCGACGTATTCGGCGGCGGCGGAACGCCTTCCGGCCTCTGGGCGCGCGGCACCTACGGCTATCCGACCGAAAGCGCGACGATGGCGGACACCATCTATATCAACACCGAGGCCGGCCCGCTGGGCAGCGTCGCCAAGGTGGAGATCATCTACGGCGTGAACGACCCGGGCGGCGACTGGCCGAAGGTCGAAATGGAAATCAACACGAACTGGGCCTCCGCCCAGGGCGCCTGGTACCACTATGAACTGCCCGGCGCGGAACTCGAAGTCGGCACGCTGGACTACGCCATCTGCGTCACCAGCACCAACGGTACCGAGTTCTGGGACAACAACGGCGGCGGCAACTACACGATGCAAATCCTCCCGGCGCCGGAAGTGGCGGACTTCGCCTTCCAGAGCGTGTCGGCCAATCCGGTGAATCCGGAACCCGACGGCAGCGTGACCGTCACCGTGACGCTGCTGACCGACGCGGCGACCGTCGTGGACGACCTGGCGTGCACCATCGGGTACGACGTCTACGACCCGGCCACGAACCCGGCCGCCGTCTGGCCGACCTACCCGATGGCGTTCAGCAACCACTACGTCTATACGAACGCCGGCGTCACCAACCGCCTCAGCTCCTTCACCTACGTGGTGGACAGCGGCCTGACCAACGGCTACGTGATGAAGTACTACGTCGCGGCCAGCAACGGCACCGCCGTGCTCTACGCCAACAACAACGGCGACAATTATTCCGTCGTCGTCCAGGATTGGCCGGCCGTCCCCGCCGATATCGTCGTCACCACCCCCGACGCAACCACGCAGTCCGCCGAAGCCACCGTCGCGGGCACCGCCGGCGCCAATCTGGCCGGCAGCCTGTACTGGACCAACGCCTTCACCGGCGAGGCCGGCACGTTCGCCCTCTCCGGCTACTGGAGCGTGCCCGTCCCGCTCAACGTCGGCGTCAACGCCATCACCGTCTACGGCTACGAGGCCGGCAACGTCGCGACCAC
>RZYG01000367.1 GCA_009930415.1 Spartobacteria bacterium
TCCGGAAATTTACCCATACCACGGTTTGGCCGCGGTGCAAGGGCCCGGCGGGCGAAAAACGCCGGACGTTTCCTCGGGCCGCCGGCTTACCTATGGTTTTAGGAAAAACATGGCCCGGCCTTCGGGCGTCAGTTCTTCCACCTGCACATGCTTGGGATCGCGGAACGTGATCCGCGAACGAACGCCCTGCTTGGGGCCTTCGTCCATCTCGATGACGAGAACGTCGTCGTGGCCGGCCACCACGTGGTACGCGAACGGGCCGGCTTTTTCGCCCATCACTTCCATCGCGACACCGTCGAGGGTGACGGACATTTTCATGCCCTGCATCAGATCGACCACCTGCTGCACCATTTCGGGCGCGGCGGCCTTCTGTTTCAGGTATTCCGGGTCCTGCTCCAGCGGCGCCACGTCGCCGACCCATTGGCCCAGGAACTGGAACGTCAGCGCGCCGGCGCGGGCCGGATCGTTCTGGGCTTCGTCCTCGGCCGTGGAGGGCGCGGGCGCCGCCGGCACCGCGATTGGCGCGGCGGCCGCGGCGGCGGGCTCCCCGGTGTCGGCCGCGCGGAAGAAATTGCCGTTTGCGTCGATGCCGCAAAGCAGGTGGTTGGCCAGAAACAGGAACCGGACGTCGGCGAATCCGGATCCGACCGGCACGCGGGTTCCGCTGGCGACGTCGGTGGCGATCAGCGCGCCATCCGTTTCTGCCGTATAGAGCACTTGGCCTAGGACTGCCCCTGCGGCGACGTTCTCCCAGGCGGCAAAATCGCCCGTGCGCTCCCAGGTGCCGTCCGTCGGTTGGATGAGATAGAAGTTGCCGTTTTTTTCAATCGAGACCAACCGGCCCCCGGCGGCAAAGAGATGCGCCGCGCCGGCGAAGTCGGGGCTGCCCACCGCTTGCCACGTGCCCGCCGCCGGGTCGGTGGCGTAGAGGGTGCCGGAACTTTCGACGGTGTAGAGCGTGCCGTCCAGCACCGCGCCCGCGATCGTGTTCGCCCAGCCGCCGGAGGGGCCGGACTGCTTCCAACTGCCGTCCTGCGGATCGATGAGGTAAAGCGTGCCGTCCTTCTCGATGGAAACGAGCGATCCGCCGGCCGCGAAGAGAAACGCCGTGTTGGCGAAGTCCGCGCCGCCGAGCTGGGTCCACGAACCGTCCGCCGGATCGGTGGCGTAGAGCTTGCCCGCCGCCTCCACGGTGTAGAGCTTGCCGTCCAGCACGGTACCCGCCATCGTGCCGGCCCAGCCGCCGGCCGGGCCGATCGGCTGCTTGGCGAATTCGCCGGCCGTCGCCGCCGTGCCGATCAAAACCATCGCAATCCATCCCAACCGCATCTTCATGTTCTTTCTCCCGGACGCCGATGGGCGCCTTTATTTTTGAAATCGATCATCGGGCCTCGAGAAACGCCTCCATCTCGGCGAGGCCGTCGGGCGTGCCCATGTCGAGCAGCGGCGACGGGATCGGGATGGCGACGAGCCGGCGCCGCGCGGCGAGGGCCGGGAAGATTTCCGTTTCCAGCGAAACGGCGCGCCCGGCAAGAATTTCCGCGACGACGTTCCGGGGCAGCAGGTAGAGGCCCGCGTTGACGAATCCGGCCGCGCGGTCGGCTTTCTCGCGGAAGGCCGTCGCGAAGCCGTCGGGATCGAATTCCACCGTGCCGTAGCGGCCGGCGTTTTCGATGGGCGCGAC
>RZYG01000368.1 GCA_009930415.1 Spartobacteria bacterium
AATTTATTTCAATTCCAGTGTGGTGCGATTAAAAGAAAAATCCTCATAACTCCACTCATACCCATCTGCATTTCAATTCCAGTGTGGTGCGATTAAAAGACAGATCACTTAGTCGGCATTGGCACCACATCACCTAATTTCAATTCCAGTGTGGTGCGATTAAAAGTTTTAATATTCAGATAATTACAGGTAATGGCGATATTTCAATTCCAGTGTGGTGCGATTAAAAGCCCTTGACACAATAAAATTCACAAACGGTTCTGCATTAATTTCAATTCCAGTGTGGTGCGATTAAAAGCTAAATCGTGACCCTTTGAATTAAGTAAAATTATATTTCAATTCCAGTGTGGTGCGATTAAAAGCATTGTTATTTTTTTTTATTAATATTTTAGTTTTATTTCAATTCCAGTGTGGTGCGATTAAAAGAAAGAACTGCCACTAACACCGTGTATAGGTAATGATTTCAATTCCAGTGTGGTGCGATTAAAAGTTATTAGTTGTTTTATGTATCTCTTTCCTGCTGGATTTCAATTCCAGTGTGGTGCGATTAAAAGCCTTATCTTACTTCGTTTACGGAAACAGATCCCGTCATTTCAATTCCAGTGTGGTGCGATTAAAAGAGTTTATCTTTTGTGCTATTATATTCGCTCCACCGATTTCAATTCCAGTGTGGTGCGATTAAAAGAATACTTGCTTTGACGTTTCCACCTGCGAAAAAGAATTTCAATTCCAGTGTGGTGCGATTAAAAGGTTCACCCAACTTTTAGCCGCATAGGTTGCACTATCATTTCAATTCCAGTGTGGTGCGATTAAAAGTAGTTTATCTTTTGTGCTATTATATTCGCTCCACCGATTTCAATTCCAGTGTGGTGCGATTAAAAGTTTAATGAATCCTTATATTTTAATAATTTCTTTTTTATTTCAATTCCAGTGTGGTGCGATTAAAAGTCTTCCCCGATAAAGTCGTCGCTACTATTTTTCCAAATTTCAATTCCAGTGTGGTGCGATTAAAAGGTAAACTACGCACAACAAGCGAGCAGTAAACAGCGATTTCAATTCCAGTGTGGTGCGATTAAAAGTTGTATGATACGCGGGATTTGTAGATGAATTAACATGATTTCAATTCCAGTGTGGTGCGATTAAAAGAAAAATGGTAACTTTGAAGGGGATACAGCATTATACATTTCAATTCCAGTGTGGTGCGATTAAAAGTTTTAGCCGCATAGGTCGCTGAATCACTCAACCATAATTTCAATTCCAGTGTGGTGCGATTAAAAGCAGCAAAACATAAAAAAGAGGGGATGCCGACATCATTTCAATTCCAGTGTGGTGCGATTAAAAGCCAAGCTATCCCCGATCGCCCCTGCAGTGATATTTATTTCAATTCCAGTGTGGTGCGATTAAAAGTATGACGATTCAGATGATTCTGTCATTGGAACAAAAATTTCAATTCCAGTGTGGTGCGATTAAAAGAGTAAAGTTTTATGAAGCAGTCATAGAGAATAATGCATTTCAATTCCAGTGTGGTGCGATTAAAAGTTTTAGCTGCGTAGGTAGCACTGTCTGATATCCACACATTTCAATTCCAGTGTGGTGCGATTAAAAGCTTTATATCCATTCATAAATGGAAATACAAACCTATTTCAATTCCAGTGTGGTGCGATTAAAAGAA
>RZYG01000120.1 GCA_009930415.1 Spartobacteria bacterium
GGCTAGGGGCGGGCGGCGAGCAAGCCGTGGACCTGGATTTTGCGCGAGAGGGGAATGAGGACATCGGCATAGAGGCCGGTCAGGCGGCGGACGGTTTCGTCCTGCGCGCCGTTTTTGCGCGCGCGGGCTTCCACCCGGGCGATCACGCCGGCTTCGACGGCGAGGTTGGTGATGGCTTCCTCGACGCGGACAGGGTCGCCGGTGCGGAGGGCGGCCTGGAGGGCGTCGGGCAGGGCTTCGCGCTTGCGGACGGCGACGTGGATGGACAGCGCCAGCCGGCGCGCAAGCGAATTCAGACAGGCCGCGTCGGCGGCGAGGCAGGCATTCCGATCGGCCGCGCCGCCGCCGGGGGCGCACAGGGCCGGCAGCACGGTGCGAACGTAGAACGGCCGCAAGAGGAGGACGCGTCCGGCCAGGGTGGTGGACTGGGCATAGGCGGTAGCCAGTGCCCCGGCGTCCGCCGGAAGGACGTCGGGGAGGGCATACAGAGCGTCGTTGCGGGGCAGGCGCGCCCGCGCGCACAGGTCGTCCGTCAACGGGACGTCGAGCGAGGCGATCATGTCGCGCAGATGGAAGAGGGCGTCCATGGCGGTCAGGCGACGGGGTAGGTGCCGATTTGGCGGGCGGACTCCGAGAGCGTGCGCACGAGTTGCCAGGCGGCCTGGGCGGAAGGCGCGCGCCAGTCCGTGGCGGCTTCGATGAAGAAGCCGTATTCCCACGGACGGCCAGGCAGCGGGCGGCTCTGGATGAAGGTCAGGTTGATTTCCGCCGCGTCGAACGGCGCCAGCACGTGCAGCAGGGCGCCGGGGCGGTTGCCGACGACGAGATGGATCAGCGAGCGCAGGCCCTTGGCCGGTTTCGGGACCGCCACGCGTCCGGCGGCGAGGGTGAAGAAGCGCGTCACGTTTTCCTCGCCGTCCTGGACGTTCTTGCGGAGGAGCGCGAGGCCGTGGAGCGCGGCGGCGGCGGCGGACGCGACGGCGGCGGCCCCGGACTCGCGCGCGGCGCGTTCGGCGGCGGCGGCGGTGCTGGAATCCGGCACGAGTTCCGCGCGCGGCAGCAGGCGCGCCAAGGTGCCGCGGCATTGCCCCAGCGCTTGCGGATGGCTGTAGACGCGGCGGACGTCGGCCAGCCGGACGCCGGCGGGGGCGAGCAGATGGTGGCGAACCGGCAGCGAAAAACTGTCGCGGATGCCGACGGTGGCGTGGGCCGCCAACTGGTCGAGCGTCTGCGTGACGGGGCCTTCGCTGGAATTTTCCACGGGCACGATGGCCAGCGGTCGCGGTCGGGCGCGCGGGGCGCACAGGCGCGAGAAGACGTCGTAGTGCGACAGGCACGGGATGAGCCGGGCCTTGGGTCCGGAACGGCGCAAGGCGGCTTCGTGCGAATGGGTTCCTTCGGGGCCGAGATAGAGAATCGGTGCGGTCATGGAGCGGTCCTTCCGTTTCAGACGGGGCTGGGGGCTTGGCGTTCGCGGCGGGCCAGCTCGATCCAGGGTTCCAGATCGTCGAGGAACCGCTTGAACTTTGCGCTTTCGAGCTGCTGGGCGGCATCGCTGAAGGCGTTGAGGGGATCGGGATGGGCTTCGACGATCAGACCGTCGGCTCCCGCGGCGAGCGCGGCGCGGGCCAGCGGCGGCACGAGCTTGCGCGCGCCCGCGGCATGGCTGGGATCGACGATGATGGGCAGATGCGAGAGCTGCTTGGCGACGGCGACGCCGCCCAGATCGAGCAGGTTGCGGGTGCTGGGATCGAACGACCGCAGGCCGCGCTCGCACAGGACGACCTGGGTGCAGCCGTTCACAATGAGATATTCGGCGGCGGTGAGCCATTCCTCGACCGTGCTGGCCAGCCCGCGCTTGAGCAAGACGGGGCGGCCGGCTTTGGCGATGTGTTCCAGCAAGTCGTAGTTCTGCGCGTTGCGCGCGCCGATCTGGAACATGTCGGCCAAGTCGAGCAGGGGCTCGATCTTGTCGGGGCCGGGCACTTCCGAGACGAAAGCGACGTCGAATTCCTTTTTCACTTCGCGCATGATCTGGAGGCCGTCCTGCTTGAGGCCTTGGAAGTCGTAGGGCGAGGTGCGGGGCTTGAACGGCATGGCGCGGACGATGCGGATGCCGCAGCGGACGAGGTCCTGCACCGCGGCGCGGAACTGGTCGTAGGACTCGATGGCGCACGGGCCGGCGATCACCGCGATATTGCCGCCGCCGATTTTCACGCCGCGCACCGCGACGACGGAATCGGCAGGGTGGTACTCGCGGGACACCAGCTTGAACTTCTTCTGGACGGGGAAGACGGATTCGACGGCCGGCAGGTTGCGCAGGACTTCGAGGGATTGGTGGGAGAGTTCGTCGCCGATGCAGGCGACGACGGTCTGTTCGACGCCGCGGATGACGCGCGGCTGGTAGCGCAGGGAACAGACCATGTCGCTGACGGTGGCGACGTCGGTTTCGCTGCTGTTTCTTTTCAAGACGATAATCATGGGGGGATCCTGGGGTTAGAGGTCAGAGAACAGGAGGACGGAAGACGGAGGAGGCGGGGAAACGCAAAAACCGCGCATCCGTTTCGCCGGACACGCGGTTTTCGGAAGGAATCCCGGCGGCAAGCTCACCGGGCCGATCCGGACCGAGCGTCCGGCGACCTAAAGATGAAGCTGAAATAATACCGCTGAAGATTCACGCGCAGTAATCAACCACGGCCCCGTGGGGTTTGTCAAGCGGCGGGCTTGAAAATATGGGAAACGCTCCAGACGGAACAAACGAAATCCGAACGTGAATTCCTTTGCCAAGGGGGGGCGCAAAGGACTACTTTTATCCGCTGTTCGAGCGTGCCAAAGGGTGCCTTGGACGGAAGGGCGGTCGCCGACCGAATTTGGAACAGGAAGACGGATGCCGATGGGCAGCTCAGTGGTCATCAAACAGATGGGAGCGAATCCCCGGCCGGTTCCGCAACCCTTTCTGTATCCACCGGGGTTGTTCGAATCGGAAGGCGCAGGATCGGTCGATTTCTGGGTGTGCGTCCGGACCCGCCCGCGTTGGGAGAAGAAGTTCGCCGAATGGATGCGCGCGCGGCGCCGGACCTATTTTCTGCCGGTGTTCCGGCATGAAACGACCAGCGGCCGCAAGCGCCGGGTCAGCCAGAAACCCTTGTTTCCCGGGTTTGTTTTCGCCGCGGGGAATATGGACAAAAGAGATTTTGCGGCAACGGGATGCGTTGCCTACGTGCTTCGGCCGCGGGGCCGGCAAGAGGCGGACCTCTTGCGGCAGGAGTTGCGCGACGTTTGGCGCGGCTTGACCAGCGGGCTCTACGTCGAACCGGTGCAGAATCTGGCAGCCGGCGAAGCGTGCCGAATTGCGGAGGGGCCCTTGCGCGGCGTGGAAGCGAAATTCGAACGGATGGGTCGCGAGGGCCGTTTGATCCTGCAGGTGGAACTGCTGGGCGGCGGCATCGCCGTCGAAGTCCCCGCGGACGCCGTGGACGTCGGTTAGGCGCGGCGTGGCCTTGACACGGAAGAGTAGCAGTAGCATGATGAATATCAATGCGTTGCGTGCTTACGCCCGGCGGCGCGAGTTGCCAGCGGCGTGGAGAAATCGGATGGCGATCAGCCCGGGGATGGCTCGGGCGCCGGCTGGGGCGGAACAGGAAAACGGAAGATGATCATGAGCTTGGACAAATGGGCGGGAGTCGCGCGGCGCCATGCCCTGCCGTTCGCGTTGGCTCTGGGATTGCTGGCCGGAGGTTCTGGATGCCGCAGCACGCCCGCGTTCGGCGAGGCCAGCGCGCCGAAGAACATCGATACGGTGAAACTGAAACCCGGCTTGATGATCAGCATGACGGTCCTGGTGGCCGGAAAAAAAGAAATCGACGAACCGTCCAAGCGCATATCGGAAGGCGGTACGATCGTGCTCCCGCTGCTCGGGGAATTGGAAATCGCGGATAAAACCTTGGAGCAACTTCAGGACAAACTGTCCAAATCCTACCGGAAATTTTTCGTGGACCCCCAGGTCATTTTGGATTTCGCCCGAGAGGTCGGCCCCGAGGGCAGTTCGCCGTGGGGGGCCGTGACGGTCCTCGGCCGGGTCAAGACGCCGGGACGCGTTCCGGTTCCCGCCACGCGCGACATGACGGTGAGCGGCGCGATCCAAAAGGCCGGCGGGTTCGCCGCGAGCGCCAAAGAGAATGCCATTCTGGTGACGCGGTCGTTGGCGAACGGCGCGACGGAATCGCGCACGGTGAATCTAAAAGCCGTGGGCACGGCCGGCCGCATCGAAGACGACATCGTGTTGGAAGCCAACGACGTGGTCTACGTGCCGGAAGCGCTCTTCTAGGCCGGAAACCCGTTTGCGATGAAGGCCTATTCTTCCACGGATGGAGCGAACGGCGCGGTTCGTCCGCGCGCCGTTTGGACGCTGGTGGCGCTGGGATTTCTGCTGGCCTATACCACCTGGGCTTGGGCGGGGCTGCGGCCATCGTTCCACCGCGTCGGGGTGGGGGCGGCCGTCGTTTTGCTGGGGGCGCTGGCGCTGGAGGGCCGCGCGGCGGCTGTCCGCGCCGTCTGGCGCGATCCGGTGTTCCATTTGGGACTGGCGTTCCTGGCCTATCTGGCGGTCCAGTGGTGGAACGCGGGCCGGGAACAGTATTTCGACGTCGGCTTCCGGCGCTGGACTTTCACGGATCCGCCATGGCCCGGTTGGCCTTTTTCGTTCGTCCGGTCGGAAGCCGCCCAGATGCTGGCCTGGTTCTTTCCGGCGTGGGCGATCGCCGTGGCGATCCGAGCGCGCCGGCTGGACCGGCGGATCTTGCGCCGGCTGCTGGCGTTCGTGGTCGGTTCGGCCGCGGCCCTGGCGGCGTTCGGCTTGGTGCAATTCGCGGCCGGGACTTCGTCGATCTACTGGCGGCAGCCGCTCAACGGCCATTTCTTCGCCTCGTTCGGCTACGGGAACCACGCGGGCCCGTATTTCGTGCTGGCCGAAAGCATCGGCCTGGGGCTTTTGTTCCGGGAAATCTTCGACGTCCGCCGGACCTACGAAGACAGTCCGGCGGCCATGCGGCTCCGGCATCCGGCGCGGGTGGCGGGTCTGGTCGTGGCCGCGACGTTGTGCGCGGTCGGAGCCAACTTGGGATTCAGCCGCGCGGGGATTCTCCTGAATGCGGCGCTCGGCGCGTTTGCGGCCGCCTATTTGTGGAAACGAGCCTGGTCCCGGTTGACGGCCGCAGGCCGGTTGAATCTGGCCGCGGCGACGTTGGGGGTGCTCGGGTCCCTGTTTTTCCTCGTGGCCGGATTCGGGGCGAACGGCATTCGCAAGGAATTCACCTGGCGGCCGGCTGTTCCGGAAGCGTTGGATACGGTCTGGGAGCGAATCGATCTGGAATTGGGCCGGCGGCCACAGTTCGCGCGGGCGGCCTGGGCCATCTGGCGGGACCATCCGTGGTTCGGCGTCGGCGGCTGGGGCTATCGCTATCTGGTGGCCAGCCACGTGCCTGACAAATACTGGCCGGCCTTGGAAACCCGGGGATGGGCCAACGTCCATTGCGATGCGCTCCAGTATCTGGCGGAGTTCGGCTTGGTCGGATTCGGACTGCTGGGCGGGGCGCTGTTCGCCATGGTCCGCGATGCCATCGCGTCGCGGACCGGCCGTCCCGATGCGCTCCGCGCCTTGGGCGTTGCCGGACTGGCCGCGACCGTCGTTTTCAGCTTGGTGGACATTCCGTTCCGCTGCCCGGCCATCCTGTACACGTGGGTGGCGTTGCTGGCGGCGCTGCCGGCGCTTGGGACGGGGCCCGCGCCGGCCGCCGGCGCGGCGGCCAGATGTCCGGACCGAGCGCACCATTCAGGAAGGATCGAGCCATGAACAGACCTCCGGCCCATCTTAACCCTCCCCCCGTTTCGCCGGGACCGCCGGCGGATGCCCCCCTCTACGCGGGGCGGTCCGCGTATTACGCCGGCCCGCCGTCCGCTCCGTATTATGCGGAGACCCAGGCGGATGCCGGCCCGCTCAACGCGATCGATCCGTTGCGGCTGCTGGACATCGCGCGCAAGAAGTGGCTGACCATCTTCCTGACGACGTTGTTCGCGCTCGGCGCGGCGACGTTCTATCTGAGCAAGGCCGCGCGCTATTACATGTCGCAGGCGACCATCGAGCTGAGCGTGCGCCGGCCGCGCATCCTGAACAAGCAGGAAGCGATGATCGAAGATCCCGCCGCCATCATGCAGATCGAAGACACCCTGAACACCCAGATCGAGAAATTCAAAAGCAAGACGATGCTGCCCCACGTGTTGGCCAGCTATCGGCTGTTGCATCCCGAGGACCGCATGCCGGAAGAGGAGTTGGTCCGGCGCCTGGGCGGCCGGGCGAATTTCGCGAAGGTCAAGAACACGCGGCTCGTCCGGGTCACGTTCCTGAGCAGCGATCCCGACTTCGCGGCCCGGGCCTGCAACGCGTTCGCCGCCGGCGCCGAAGCGAGCACCCGCGCGGAAAACAAGGAAGTGTCCGATTCCGCCGTGGCCTGGCTGGAAGCGCAGGCGACCAGCCAGAAACACAAGCTGGAAGAGGCGGACAAGGCCCTGCTGGACGCCCGGCAACAGTACCAAATGGACGTGATGGCGGGCCGGCGGAAGACCGTCGAGAGCGCCCTGCAAGGGTTCAACGAATCGCTGGTGCAGATCGAGAGCAAAGCGGCGCTGGAACGAAAACTGCTGGAGGCGATCGAAGCCGCGGTGCTGGATCCGGAAAGCGCGGGCAAGCTGCCGGCCGACATCCCCCGGGCGGCGGACGTCGCCGTCTCGCTGGAGCGCTGGCGTGCCGCGGTGACGGAACGCGACGGGTTGCTGTCCCGCTACACCCCCGAGCACCCCGCGGTGGTCGCCCAGGACAAGGCCGTTGCCCTCTACCACGATCAGGCGATGGCCGCGTTGAAGCGGGCCAAGGCCACCGCGGCGGCCAATCTGTCCCTCTACGAGGAGCAAACCGTCGGCTTGCGCAAGAAAAAGGAGGAGCAGCTCAAGCTGGCCTCCGATTTGGACCGCGACATTCTCAACGGCGGCATGAACATCGCGGCGCTCGAACGCGAACGCAGCGCGGCCGATTCTTCCTATCTGGGCGTGTTGTTCCGGATCCAGGAGGCGCGCCTCTCGGCCGATGAAAACACGGCGACCGTGAAGCTGGTCGATCGCGCCTCGCCGGCGGTCCAGGTCCGGCCGCGCCCGTTGCGGACCCTGTTCATGGCGTTGCTGCTCGGAGTGGGATGCGGATTCGTCCTGGCGTTCGTCGCGGACCTGCTCGAAGACCACGTGGTCGGGGCCCAGGACATCGAAACCGGCATGAACGTCAAGATCCTGGCGCTCATCCCGCATGTCCAAACCGCCAACCGGCAGGACGTTGCAATGGCCTCGTTGACGCACCGGTTCAACGAGATGGCCGAGGCCTTCGCGGGATTGCGGTCCGTTCTCGATTCGGCGGTCTATCGGCCGCATACCAAGGTGATTCTCGTGGCCAGCTCGCTGCCGGAAGAAGGCAAAACGACCACGTGCTGCAATCTGGCCATTTCCTGCGCCCTGAACGGCCAGAACACGCTGCTGATCGATTTCGACCTGCGCCGGCCGCGCGTCGGCGGCATTTTCCCGATGCCGACGGGCCAGAAAGGGTTGCTGGAGTATCTGGCCGGCGACGAAACCGCCCCCGACCGGATCGTCTACGCCTCGGCCTGCAAGAATCTCCACGTCATGGCGTCCCGGGTCGTGGGCAATGCCCGGCCGGCGGAACTCGTCGGCGGCGCCAAGGTGGAAAATCTGCTGGCTTGGGCGCGCGCCCATTACGACCGCATCCTCATCGACGTGCCGCCGCTGGGCATCGTCAGCGACGCGTTGTCGCTGGGCGGATTGGCCGATTGCGTGCTGGTGATGGCGCGTCCCGCGACCAGCCGCAAGCGCGCCGTCCGCCACACCATCCGGCGGTTCCACGACGTGGGCGTTGCCAACGTCGCCGTGGTGATGAACGACATGGACCACTCCAAGGTTTCCTACCACGGCTACGGCCCCTATTACCATTATCGAAAACACTATGGCGCCTATGCGGATGCGGCCTCGGCCGCCGCGAACGACGCCGCACCCCGGAGCGAAAAGGCATGAACCCGACTCTTT
>RZYG01000121.1 GCA_009930415.1 Spartobacteria bacterium
CCGGAATAGTAGTAGTCGTAGCCCATCACGATCGCGTAATCCAGACTGTACGGCCCAAACGACATGTAGTTGGACACCGCGAAATTCGCGTACCAGTCCACCGACGGCAGCGCGATCGAAATCTCGTAGTTCGGATTCGCCGCCTTGAACCGCGTCGTCAGGTTGCTCATGAAGGTCGTCACCGCCGCCGTCGCGCCCGTCCACGAGCCGACGCCCTCGAAATCGATGTTCACGCCGTGGCCCGACCGGCCGGCGCGGTTGGTCATCGCGATCAGCAGCTTTGTGATGAGGTTGCTGCAGGCGACGGAATTCGTCAGGAACCGGTGCGTGGCCGCATCGCCGAACAGTGTCGCCGTCAGTACCACTTTCAAGTTGGGGTTGTTGGTGTAGGCCCAATCCAAGAGCGGCGTGTTGCTCCACGAGCCCATGCTGTCGGCGTTGCCGTTCGTCGAGTTCACGGCGTAGGAGAAATAGGCGATCGTGGTCAGGTTCGAATACTGGTAGTTCTGGATATCCGTCATCGTGGCCCAATACGGATGCCAGCCCAGCACGCGTTTGCCCGTTGCGATGGCTTTGGGCGCGACCTTGGGCACGAGGGTTGGTTCCGTGGTTTTCGGAATGCGGGTTGGCCGGGCATTCGGATCGAAATCGGTGGGCGCTTCGCCTTCGTGTTCTTCGAAAGCGATTTGGTGCGGGCTTTTATATTCGGCGATATATTCCGGCACGAGAAACGCGGCCTGATCCGCTTCTTCCTCCGTCGCCCCCAGCTCCAGCGCGGTCGTCTTGGCCAAGCTCCGCGCCCGCGCGATGGCCGGCGAGACTTCGCTGACGTCGGGGATTTCCGGGATCTGCCAATCCGGCCCCGTTTCATCGTAGACGTCTTCGGCGAACGCGGCACCGGCCCACAGCAAACCGGCGGCGACTCCATGACCCACAAATCGGCAAAGAATTGATTTCATGGTTATATTTGTTATAAGATCACACACTCTCCCTGTGGGCGTCAAGCCGCCGGCCGTGCTAAATACACGGGCGGGCGCATGACCGGATTCTTCACGGTAGATTCGGCCCTCGCTTGTAGGGGTTCAGCTTGCTGAGACCGCAGCTGTTCCCGAATTTCTCCCAACCCGGTCCGAGCAAGCTCGGCCCCTACGATTCAGAGCCCGAAATCCGTCTTGCGCCCTACACGGGCGGAGGCATGCCGCATCAGAGCAAGACCATGAAGCCCTCGACGACTCCGGCGGGGGAGGCGCGGGGAAGCTCAGGAAACCGTTCCGGTCAGGGACTGCCGGTCGCCGTCCCGATCTTGTAGCCGAGCGCGGCTTCGGCGATGTTGCGGCCGTCGCGGAGGCGCGGGGTGACGCGCGGCACCCACATCATGCGGCGCTTGGCGCGCAGCACCATGTGGTGGTCCGGCAGGAAGAAGAACACCGCGTCGAGGATTTCCGCCAACCAGAAGAGCGGCGTGAAGACGGCATAGACCGCCGCCGCGCGCTTCAGCCGGCGCACGTCCAGCGCCGCCGGCTCGCAGGACGCCGGGATCAGGCCCGCGAACAGTTCCGCCAGCAGATCCGCGAATTCGGTGAAAAAGCGCCCGTAGCCGGTCGTTTCCTGCACGTCGAACCCGTCCTTGAGCACGTCGAAAAGTTCCGTGGGGGTGAAGCCCGGCCGGACCAGCGGCCGCAGGGGATCCGTCAGACCCGCCCACTTCCGGAACAGTCCCACCAGCGTGCGCCGCTTGCGCCGCACGTGCAGGATCAGGCGCGTCCGCGAGCGCATGATCCGGTGCAATTCGGCCATGACTTCCGCGGGTTTGTCGACGTATTCGAGCCATTCGCTGGCCACGACGGCATCGAAGGCGCCGTCCTCGAAAGGCAGTTTCGGCAGCGCGGCCAGATGGATGCGCGGCACCTCCGCTTCCGCCAGCAGTTCCGCCTGCGTCTCGGTCGTCGCCAGGCTGTTCCAGACCGCCCCGCCGCCGCCGCCGGCGTTCTGCATGGCGACGCTCAGCGCGTCGTCCGCCGCCGTCTCGAGCACCTCCTGGCCGTTGATTTTGTCCAGCAGGCGCATCGTCCGCACCAGCAGCTTGCGGCGCAAGGGCGACCGCAGAAAAATCTTCATCCGCAGCTGGACGACGGTCGCGGTGACGGGACTGGGGCTTTCGGCGCTCATTTCGCCCCGGAATATGCCATCGTCGGTCCCCGTTTGTCCAGCCTCGCCATGCGTTTCCGCGCAACTTCGGCCTTGTTTTCCCCCTTGGCTTGGCCCATGATTTCCGGCCATTCACGGAGGGCCCATGATTCTCCGCCATCTGCTGCTGCCCGACATCCTCGATCTCGTCGAATCCGGACGCCTCAACGACGTCCGCGAGTTCTTGGCCATGCAGCCCGCCCCGGAAATCGCCGAACTGCTCACCGCGCTCGAAGACAAAGACCGCGTCCTGCTGTTCCGCCTGCTGCCGCGGCATCTGGCCGACGAGGTGTTTTCGCTGCTGGAGCCGCCGTTCCAGAATTTGCTGCTGAAGAACATGGCGCAGGAGGAAGTCCGGCACGTGCTTTCGGGCCTGTCGCCCGACGACCGCACCGCCCTGTTCGAGGAACTCCCCGCCCGCGTCACCAAGGGCCTGCTGGGCCTCCTGAGCGACCAGGACCGCAAGCAGACCCTCACGCTCCTCAGTTATCCGGAAGGCAGCGTCGGCCGCCTGATGACCGACCGCTACGTCACGGTCGAACCGACCTGGACCGCCGCGCAGGCCCTGGCCCATCTGCGCCAGGTCGGCACCGATTCCGAAACCATGGCGATGACCTACATCGTCGACGACAAGGGCCGCCTGACCGACGACCTGCGCCTGCGGAAGATCATCCTGGCGGCGCCGGAAACGCCCATCGCCGGCCTGCTCGACGGCCACTACGCGGCCCTCCGGTCGTTCCAGGACCGCGAAGAGGCCATCCAGGTGTTCCGCAAGTACGACCTCTACGCGCTGCCCGTGGTCGATGCCGACGGCATCCTGCTGGGCATCGTCACCGTGGACGACATCCTCGACGTCGCCGAAGAAGAGGCCACCGAGGACTTCCACAAGCTGGCCACGGTCAGCCCGCTGCAAGTCAGTTTCAAGGACGCCACCCTCGGCCTGCTGTTCCGCAAGCGCATCGGCTGGCTGGTCGGCCTCGTCGTGGTGAACATCTTCACCGGCATGGGCATCAAGATGTTCGAAGACACCATCGTGGCGGTCGCGGCGCTGGTGGCGCTCATGCCGCTGCTGATCGGCAGCGGCGGCAACGCCGGCGCCCAGGCGGCCACCCTCGTCGTCCGCGCCATCGCCACCGGCGAAATCGGGTCGGACGACTGGTGGAAACTGCTGCTGCGGGAGATCGGCGTCAGCACCGCCATCGGCCTGGCCATGTCCTGCGCGGCCTTTTTCCTGGGCTGGGCGCTCGGCGATCTGCGCGTCGCCATCGTCGTCGCGCTCAGCATGACCACCGTCGTCATCGCCGGCAGTCTCATGGGAACCGTCCTGCCCATGCTGCTCAACAAGCTCAAGCTCGATCCCGCCACCGCCAGCGTGCCGCTGATCACCTCCATGGCCGACATCCTCGGCGTGCTGATCTATTTTTCCATCGCGAACGCCGTGTTGCGCTTCGTCCATTTGCCGACCACCTGAACGGAAAGGAGTGCCATGAACCATCCCCTCAGCCTCGCCAGCCTGATCTTGGCGGCCGTGCTGGCCGCCGGCCCCGCCGCGGCCCAGCGCATCGAATTCCAGCGCCAGAAATTCGACCGGTCCCGCTTCGAGCGGGCCGGCCAACCCGCCGCGGCTCCGGCGGCCCCGGCCCCGGCCGCCGAACCCGTCGGCACGTGGCCGCCGGCCCCGGCCGCCGCCGAACCGGCGGCCGAGCCGGTCGGCACGTGGGCTCCGCCAGCCGCCCCGGCCGGCGCGCCCATGGCGAAGGAAACGCCCGCGGCTCCCGGAGCGCCGCCTTTCGGCGGCTCCGCGGGGTTCGCTCCGGCGGCGCCCGCCGCCGGCGACGGCTACCGGTCCGGGCCGCAGTTCTCCTATCCGGTCGGCGCCACGCCCGCGGAGATCGCCGCCATCGACGCCCCGCTGTTCGACCAAGTCCCCAGCAAATGGTTCAACAACGCCAAGGACTATCCCGAACTGCTCGAGTTGCAGAAGAAGACCGGCGCCTGCATGCTGGTCTACTTCAAGAATCCGTCCGTCCCCAACGAGAAAGGCCTGTGCAGCTGGTTCGAGAAAAGCATCACCACCGACATCGACTGGCGCAAGGCGATGAAGCATTTCATCAAGCTCGAAATCACCCTGCCCGGCCCCTCCGCGGTGCGGGATCTGGTCGAGCAATTCCGGGTGACCAAGACGCCCGCGATCTTCGCGGTCAAGCCCGGCGACAAAATGCCGTTCCGCCTCCTGGTGTTCGAGTATCCCGAAGGCGGCGGGCGGCCCAAGCCCATCGAAGTCCCGGTCGTGCTCGAAGCGCTCAAGAGCCGATGCACCCCCGCCTACCAGACGCTGTTCTAGGCGGCATATCCGGCGTCGCTCCGTTCCGGGCCATCGCCCGGCTCGCCGCGCTCGAAGCCATCCGGCGTCCCGTCTTCCTGCTCGTGGCCCTGTCCGTCGTCGCGGGCATCGTCGCGCTGCCGCTGCTGCTCAACTACACGCTGGGCGATTCCGCCCGCATGGTCCGCGACAGCGCCCTCGCGCTGTACTTCGCGGGCGGGCTGCTGCTGGCGGCCCATGCCGCCGGCGAGGCGCTCGCGCGCGAGCTGCGCCGCGGGACCGCCGCCGCCGTGCTGGCCAAGCCCGTCGCGCGCGCCACGTTCTTCCTCGCCAAGGCCGCCGGCGTTGGCGCCGCGATCTTCCTCTATTCCCTCGCCGCCTGGGCCGCCACCCTGCTGGCCGTGCGCGCCGGCGCCAGCGATCTGCGCCTCGATTGGACCGCGGAGCTGCCCGCGCTGCTGGCCGTGGTGCTCGCGCCGGCCGTCGCCGGCGCCTGGAACCACCGCACCGGCCGGCCGTTCGCCTCCGCGGCGTTCCTGCTGCTGCTGGCGTTCCTGCTCGCCGCGCTGGGCGCCGCCGCCGCCTTCCAGACGCCGCTCGACCGCCTCGCGTTCCCGCACAACCTTTCCTGGGAACTGCTGGAAGTCGGCGGCCTGCTGTTCCTCTGCCTCGGCATGGCCGTCGCGCTGGCCGCCGCGTTGGCCACGCGCCTGTCCGTCACGCCCGTCCTGCTGCTCTGTGCGGGGTTCTTCCTCGGCGGGCTGCTCGGCGATTTCTTCCTCGGGCCGCGGCTGGCCGACTCGTTCGCCGCGCGGCTGGCCTACGCCGCGCTGCCCAACGTCCAGGCCTTCTGGCTGCTCGACGCCCTCGACGGCGCCGCGCACGTCCCCGCCGACTACGTCGCCGCCTGCGCCGCCTACGCCGCCGCCTGGTCCGCCGCCGTCCTCGCCCTCGGTCTCGCCTCCTTCCGCACCCTGGAGATCGCCGGATGAGCCTTTTTACGTACGACGTAAATTCCGCCGAAAGTTTTTACGTTCCACGTAAAACGCACCTCAAAGTTTTTACGTTCCACGTAAAAAATCCCCAAAGTTTTTACGTTCCACGTAAAATCCGCTAAAACTCTTCACGTGCCATGGAATCCCCGCCCGCCATCCAAGCGACCGACCTCCGGAAAACGTTCCGCGATTTCTGGCGCCGGCCGCGCGTCGAAGCCGTCCGCGGCATTTCCTTCGCCGTGCCCGCCGGCCAGGTTTTCGGGCTGCTCGGTCCCAACGGCTCCGGCAAATCCACCACCATCAAGATGATCCTCGGCCTGCTGTTCCCCACGGCCGGCCGGCTCGAAGTGCTCGGCGATGCGCCGCGGGCCGTGGCCGTCAAGAGCCGCATCGGCTATCTGCCCGAGGAATCCTATCTCTATCCCCACCTCACGGCGGCCGAAACCCTGGCGTTCTACGCCCGGTTGTTCCGCCTGCCCCGCGCCGTCGCGCGCGACCGCATCGCGCAGCTGCTCGAGATGATCGGCCTGGCCCACGCGCGCAACCGCCCCGTCGGCGAATTCTCCAAAGGCATGGCCCGCCGCATCGGCCTCGCCCAGGCCCTGCTCAACGATCCGGATCTGGTCATCCTCGACGAACCCACCGCCGGCCTCGACCCCCAAGGCACGCGCCAGGTCAAGGACCTGATCCTCGCCCTCGCCGCGCGCGGCAAGACCGTGCTGCTGACGTCGCACCTGCTGGCCGACGTCGAGGACGTCTGCGCGCAGGTGGCCATCCTGTTCAACGGCCGCCTCCTCGCGCAGGGCACGCTCGACGCCCTCCTCGCGCAAAAGGACAAGACCACGCTGACGTTCCCGACCCCGGCCGATCCCGCCACGCTGCGCCAGGTGCTCGCCGCCGCGCGCGCCGCGCTCGGCGCCGAACCGGACGTCGACCATCCGCGCCAGCCGCTCGAACCCTTTTTCCTGCACGTCGTGCAAACCGCCGCGCGCGACGGCGCCGCTTCCGGCGCGGTCCCCGCCGCCCCGCTCGCCCCGTTCCTGCGCGACTGACGCCGCCTCCGGCGCGTCTGCGATGGGGTGCAAATCCCATCTGGATTTGCATCCAGTGGGGATGTTCTGGAGGGGCAGGCTCTGTCCTGCCCATTTTTGGCGGAATCGCCGTTGCCAAGGCGGGCAACACGGAGGTTCCGCCGCGGGCGGACAAGTAGCCCCTCCACTTTCAGGATTGCACCGAATCGCAGACGTGCGCCTCCGCGCCTCTTTTTCCAAAAACGACGCTTGCCTAGCGTGGCGCGGAGTTTTATTGTTCAGCGCTTGTTTCCCAGAAGGAAAAAGAAGGAGTAGGTATCATGGCCAAGATTGATTTTGGCGGGACGAAGGAAAACGTCGTCACGCGCGCGGAATTCCCCCTGAAGAAGGCCCAGCAGGTCCTCAAGAACGAAGTCGTCGCCGTCATCGGCTACGGCGTGCAGGGCCCGGCCCAGTCGCTGAACATGCGCGACAACGGCGTCAAGGTCATCATCGGCCAGGATCCCCGCTTCAAGGGCGACTGGGCCCGCGCCGTCAAGGACGGCTTCAAGCCCGGCGTCAGCCTCTTCGACGTGGAAGAAGCCTGCGACAAGGCCACCGTCGTCATGATGCTGGTCAACGACGGCGCGCTGAAGTACGTCTTCCCGCGCGTGAAGCCCTACCTGACCAAGGGCAAGGCGCTGTACTTCTCGCACGGCTTCGGCTGGGTCTACCGCAAGCTGACCGGCGTCGATGCCCCGAAGGGCGTGGACGTCATCATGGTCGCGCCCAAGGGTTCCGGCACTTCCGTGCGCCGCAACTTCTTGGCCGGCGTCGGCATCAATTCCAGCTTCGCCGTCGAACGCGACGCCACCAAGCGCGCCCGCGAGCGCACCTTGGCCATCGGCATCGCCGTCGGCTCGGGCTACCTGTTCCCGACGACGTTCGAGCACGAAGTGACCTCCGACCTCGTCGGCGAGCGCGGCGTGCTGATGGGCGCCCTGGCCGGCATCATGGAAGCCCAGTACGACGTGCTGCGCAAAAACGGCCACAGCCCCTCCGAAGCCTTCAACGAGACCGTCGAGGAACTCACCCAGAGCCTCATCCGCCTCGTGGACGAAAACGGCATGGACTGGATGTATTCCAATTGCTCCGCCACCGCCCAGCGCGGCGCGCTCGATTGGAAGCCCCGCTTCAAGAAGGCCGTCCTGCCCGTCTTCAACGCCCTCTACAAGGCCGTGAAGACCCAGGCCGAAGCCAAGCGCGTCATCAAGGTCTGCGGCGCCGCCGACTACAAGAAGAAGCTCGACGCCGAACTCGCCGTCATGGGCCACTCCGAGATGTGGCGCGCCGGCGCGGCCGTCCGCTCCCTGCGCCCCCACGAGAAGGCCAAGAGCAGCACCGTCGGCATCAAGGGCCGCGGCAAGAACTAAGGTTCCCCCGCCCCCTCCGCCCGCCGGGTTTTCCCGGCGGGCTTTTTCATGCCGCAGCGGCGGCTAGCGCAAATTCATTGATTCTGTATCCGCTGAATCGTAAGCGTCCGAAGAGCTACCGCACTGTTGCAGTGCGGGCGGTCAACCATTCGGCGGGGGTGTAGAGCGGGGCGGTCTGGTTGGTCATG
>RZYG01000369.1 GCA_009930415.1 Spartobacteria bacterium
ACCGGGTTTGGAGAAATTCGGGAACAGCTGCGGTCTCAGCAAGCTGAGCCCCTACAAGCGAGGGCCGAATCTACCGTGAAGAATCCGGTCATGCGCCCGCCCCGCGCGGGGGGGGGGCTTGTTCCGCAGAAATCGCCGTGAACTCCAAACGGTTCCGGGGCGTTCACAGGAGAAAGGAGAAACTTCATGAGGCAAGGCCTGTGGACGTGGCGGGCGGCGGCGCTGGCGATCGCAATGGGAACGGGTGCGGTGGCGGCGGAAGAAACGGCGACGCTGCCGGAGGTGGTGGTGACGGCGCTGCGCGCGGAAACGGCGCTGGCCGACGTGCCCGGAACGGTCCACGTCGTGGACCGCGAGGCCCTGCAAGCCGCCGCGCCGCGGACGACGCCGGACGCGTTGCGCGGTTTGCCGTCGGTCATGGTCCAGAAAACAGGCTACGGGCAGGGCTCGCCCTATCTGCGCGGCTTCACGGGGTTCCGCACGCTGATGATGGTGGACGGGATCCGGTTGAACAATTCCACCTTCCGCGACGGGCCCAACCAGTACTGGAACACGGTCGATCCGTGGTCGGTGGCGCGCTACGAAGCCGTTCTGGGTCCGGCCTCGGTGCTCTACGGCAGCGACGCGGTGGGCGGGGCGGTGAACGCCTTGAGTCTCGCGCCCCCGGCCTGGACCGGGCAGGCGGCGTGGGAACGCACGCTGGCCGTGCGCGCCGCGACGGCCGACGAATCCCTCCAGACCCGCGCGGGCGTGCGCGGCCGGGCGACCGAACGGCTCGGTTTCGCGGCCGGGGCCACCTGGAAGAAGTTCAACGACGTGCGCGGCGGCGCCGACGTGGGCCGCCAGCGGCACACGGGCTACGAGGAAACGGACTTCGACCTGCGCGCGGACGTCGATTTCGATTCGGGGGCGACGCTGACCCTGGCCCACCAGCAGGTGGCGCAGGACGATGCCTGGCGCACCCACAGCACGTTCTACGGCATCGATTGGAAGGGCCTGAAGGCGGGCGACGACCGGAAGCGCTCCTACGACCAGGACCGCGCGCTGACCTATCTGCGGCTGGCGGACGCCGACCGCGCGGGCGCGGTGGCCGCCTACCGCCTGACGCTGTCGCGGCAGGCGCAGGACGAGCGGCTGCACCGCGTGCGCGCGGACGGCCGCCGCGACGAATCGGGCGTGGACGCGACGACCTGGGGCGCCGCGCTCGAACTGGAAAGCCCGAGCGCGCTCGGGCGATGGGTCTACGGCGTGGACGTGGCGCGCGACGCGGTGGATTCCTTCTCCCGCCGCTACAAGGCCGACGGCTCGCTGAACAAGGTGGAAGCCCAAGGGCCCGTGGGGGACGATGCGACCTACGACCTCGTCGGCGTGTTCGTGCAGGACACCGCCGCGCTCTTCAACGGGGCGCTCGAAGCGACTCCGGGCATCCGCTACACCTACGCAGCGCTGGACGCGGACCGCGTCCTCGACCCGGTCTCCGGAATGGTCGGCGCTCGCTCGGACGACTGGGACAGCGTCGTGGGCTCGCTGCGCCTGCTCGCGCCGCTCGGGGCGGAGCGGCGCCACGCGGTCTATGCGGGGCTCGCGCAGGGCTTCCGCGCGCCGAATCTGTCCGACCTGACCCGGCTGGACGCGGCGCGCAGCGACGAAATCGAAACGCCCGTGGA
>RZYG01000370.1 GCA_009930415.1 Spartobacteria bacterium
GAAGGTCGGATGTTTGGAAGAAGTGGCGTACCGGAAAGGCTTCATCACTCGTGAGCGTTTGGAAGAACTCGCAGATGGACTCATAAAGAGTGGGTATGGTAATTATCTAAAGCAAATAATATTACATAAAAATGTTTTTTTTAAATTTTACTGATGAGTAATATATTTTTTTATGAAAAGAAAAATTTGCATCGCTGGGAAAAATAACATTGCAGTTAATTGTTTGCAATATGCTTTAAATTTTTTTGAAAAAAAAGAAGTGTGCGTTATATTGAATAAGTCAGATGATTTTGTAGATGGATGGCAAAAATCTCTGGGTTTGTTTGCGATTAAAAATGATATTGACATCGTAGATATTGAAGATGTGTACAACATAGACAATTTAATTTTTTTATCTTTAGAATACGACAAGATAATAAATCCTTGTATTTTTAAAACATGTCGACTGTTTAATATTCATTTTTCATACCTTCCTGAATATAAAGGTGTTTATACATCAATTTTGCCGATTTTGCATGGAAAATCATATTCCGGCGTTACTTTGCACTGTATAGATCAGGGGATAGACACTGGTGACATAATAGACCAGGTGAAATTTGCCATATCAGAAATGACGTCTTTTGATCTATACAAGAGATATTTAGAAGAAGGTGAAAAAATATTCGTAAAAAATTTTCAAAATTTAGTCCGCAATAATTTTTTGAAAAAAAATCAATCATGTGATTATTCAACATACTATAGTCGAAATACTTTAGATGTTAAAGATGTGAATATTAAATTTAATCAAACTGCATTTCAGATCAAAAATTTTGTAAATGCTTTCAATTTTAGACCATATCAATTGCCTTTTTTTTATAATTATAAAATTAATAGATTAATAATATCAAATAATCGTTCAATTAAAAAATTTGGTGAAGTTATTTTTGAGTGTGATGAATTTTATAAAGTTTCTACATTAGATTATGATGTTTTTTTGTTTAAAGATTATTTCGATGATTTAAAAACTTTTTGTAAAAGTAAAGATATTTGTTCATTAAGAAAAATTATAAAGTTCACTTTAAAAGATCATTCTACGGATAAAAATGGACTATCTTGCATTGATTATATAAAAAAAATATGAACTATTTGATGCCATCAGTTGTTGAGTCGAAAATGTAATATTCTTATTGTGAATTAATTATGAATAAAATTTTTTGTAGTGTCTATAATGCAACGATGATTCAGTTCCCGAAAATTCTCGACCCGCGTGGCAACCTCACCTTCATCGAGCAGGAGCGTCATGTGCCTTTCCGCATAGCACGGGTCTATTGGATTTACGATGTGCCAGGCGGGGAAAAGCGTGGGGGGCATGCTTTTAAAGAGCAGGAAGAGGTCATCATTGCCTTGTCGGGAAGCTTCGACGTGTTGCTTGATGATGGTGCGGCCCAGAAGATTGTGCACCTGAGCCGGGCCTACAAGGGGCTTTACGTGCCAAGGATGATCTGGCGGCGGATGCAGAATTTTTCGACCAACGCCGTGGCATATGTCCTTGCATCGTGTCCCTATGATGAAATGGATTATGTGCGGAATTATGATTCGTATAAAGATGTTATGAATTCGAGAAGCATATGACGACAATACATGATTGCAAGCTTGTCGAGCTCCCTCGGAATTATGACAGACGAGG
>RZYG01000371.1 GCA_009930415.1 Spartobacteria bacterium
TCGTCGGCGACGTCGGCTGTCTCCGCGTCCAGCGGGACTGGCGCGCGGCCGTCGCGAAACGCGTGGCCTGCCCCGTCGTGCTCGTCGAAGGCGACTCCGTCGTGCCCGTCGCGGCCGTTTCCGACCACGCCGAATACGCCGCGCGCACGATCCGGCCGAAAATCCACCGGTTGCTTGCGGAGTACCTGAAACCGATCCCGCCCGTCCCCGTCGCCGTTCCGTCCATCGGCCTCGTGAAGCGGTCTTTGAAACTGGACGATCCGGACGCCCTCTGCCGCCGGCTGGGCATCGCTGGCTCCGTGCCGCCCGCCGAAGGCATCGTCGGCGGCCGCGCCGCCGCGGAAAAACGGCTCGACCGCTTCGTCGCGCACCGTCTGGCCGAATACGCCGAGGCCGCCAGCGATCCGGTCGCCGACGGCTGTTCCGGCCTGAGCCCCTATCTGCACTTCGGCCAGATCTCCCCCCTCGAAATCGCCCTGCGCGTCGCCGAATCCGACGCCCCGCGCGTCGCGACCGACGCTTTTATAGAGCAGTTGATCGTCCGCCGCGAACTGAGCCTGAACGCCTGCTGGTTCAATCCCGGCTACGACCGCTACGACACGTTGCCCGCCTGGGCGCTGAAAACCCTCGACCGGCATCGGAAGGACAAGCGCGAGTTCCTCTACTCCCGCGCGCAATGGGAAACCGGCGCCACGCACGATCCCTGCTGGAACGCCGCGCAGGCCGAGATGGTCCGCACCGGCCGGATGCACAACTACATGCGCATGTATTGGGGCAAGAAGATCCTCGAATGGTCCCGCGCGCCCGAGGAAGCCTTCGAAATCGCTCTGGCCCTCAACGACACCTACGAACTCGACGGCCGCGACCCCAACGGGTGCGTCGGCGTGGCCTGGTGCTTCGGTCGCCACGACCGCCCCTGGACCGAACGTCCCGTCTTCGGCACCATCCGCTACATGAACGCCAACGGCCTGCGCCGCAAGTTCGACGTCCAGGCCTACGTCGAGCGCTGGCTCGGCTCCGACGCCGGGGGCCGCCTCTTTTGAACCCACCCGAGGAATATCCATGAACGGTCCCGCCTTCCAGGACGCCTATCCCGACGACCTCAGTCACTGCTACGGCTGCGGCCGGCTCAACGAACACGGCCTGCAGCTGAAAAGCTACTGGGACGGCGACGAAACCGTGGCCGTCTTCACGCCCCGGCCTTACCATATCGCGCTGCCCGGATTCGTCTACGGCGGCCTGATCGCGTCCCTCGTCGATTGCCACGGCACGGCCACCGCCGCCGCGGCCGCCTGCCGCGCGGAAAAGCGTGAAATCGGTTCGGAACCGCCCGTGCGTTTCGTCACCGCCGCCCTCCACGTCGATTACCTGCGCCCGACGCCCCTCGGCGGGCCGCTGGAAATCCGCGGCCGGATCGAGGAAATCAAGGGCCGCAAAATCGTCGTCGCCGAGACGGTGTCGGTCGGCGGCCAGCTTTGCGCCCGCGGCCGCGTCGTCGCGGTGCGCATGCCCGCTTCCATGGCGCCGCCGGCCTATTGAGTATTGCTGATGCGGGTAACGATCTCGGCCCTTACGCCCCCCCACGGCCTTGTGCCGTGGGCCTGCCCTCCGAAGCCTTGGCGAAGGAGGGAGGCCAAGTTGGCTCCCCCACCACGCAAGGT
>RZYG01000372.1 GCA_009930415.1 Spartobacteria bacterium
TTCAGTTTCAAGGGCGAGGTCATCCTGGCCCGTCCGCTGACCATCCTGTGGATCGCGATTCCCCTGTTTCTCCAGACGATGCTCATTTTCGCCTTGGGCTATGCCGCCGCCCGCGCGCTGAAGCTGCCCTATGCCGACGCCGCGCCCGCGGCGATGATCGGCGCCTCGAACCACTTCGAGGTCGCCATCGCCACCGCCACGATGCTTTTCGGCCTCTCCTCCGGCGCGGCGCTGGCCACCGTCGTCGGCGTCCTCATCGAAGTGCCCGTCATGCTCGGACTCGTGCGCATCTGCACCCGAACGCAGCACTGGTTCCCGGCCGCCGCGGAATAGGTTCCGGCCGCCAGCTCCCGGGCCGCGGAAGAAAATCGTTTCGCCGTTCCCGGCGAGAATTGACAAACCCGCCCTTCCTTAAGGATGATGGTTGGTTTGATTCCAATTCAATCCAAAGGGATAGACCCCATGAAGATGAACTTGAAATGGATGATCGCCGGCCTCTGGATCGCGGGAGCGGCCTTCGCAACAGCGGATGAAACGCTCACGATCAAGGGCTCCGACACGTTCAGCCTGGAACTGGGGCCGCCGCTGATTTCCGCGTTCCGGGAAACGCATCCGGAAGTCGCCATCGAATTGACGGGTCTCGGTTCCGCCTCCGGCATCGCCGAGCTGCTGGAAGACACCTGCGACCTGGCCGCTTCCACCCGTTCGCTGGACGAAACCGAACAGCGCATGGCCCGCTCCAAGGGCATCGAACTCAAGTTCTCCATCGCGGGCTACTACGGCCTGGCCGTCGTCGTGCACGCGGACAACCCGCTGAAGGATCTCTCCGACGCCGCCGTCCGCGACGTCTTCACCGGAAAGACCACGAACTGGAAACAGGTCGGCGGCCCGGACAAGCCCATCGAGGTGCTGATCCGCGACGCCACCGGCGGCTCCCATCTGGGCTTCCGCGAATTGGCGCTGGACCGCCGCACCTATGCCGCCCACGCCCAAGGGTTCGCCAGCTTCGAGGAACTCGTCCAGGCCGTGGCCGACCGTCCCGGCGCCATCGGCTACGTCGAAATGAACCTGCGGGAACGTCCGGGCCTGCACAAGGTTTCGATCAACGGCATCCCGCCCAACGAAATCACGGTCCAGAAGGGCATTTATCCCTACGTCCAGCCCGTTTGGCTCTATGCCCACGCCAAATCCGCCAACCCGGCCATCGAGCGGTTCATCCAGTTCGTCCGCTCCAAACCCGGCCAGCGCGTGGTCGAAACCGTCGGCTTCGTGCCGGTCGATCTCGTCCAGTTGGACGGACGCGGCGTCTTCTTCCTGGTCTTCCAGGTGTTGGGCGGCCTGGCGCTGTTCATCTTCGGCATGGGCATCATGTCCGACGGCCTGCGCGTCGCGGCCGGCGCCGGCCTGCGCACGCTGCTGGCGAAAGCGACGGCCAACCGGTTCGCGGGCCTGGCCCTGGGCACCCTGCTCGGTTTTCTGGTCCACTCTTCCGCCGCTTCGGTCATGCTGGTCGGCTTCCTCAACGCCGGCCTCATGAGCCTGGCGCAGGCCGTCGCCCCGATGCTCGGCACCAATCTGGGCACCTCGCTGTCCATGCAGCTCGTGTCGTTTCGCCTGACCGACTACGCCTACGTCGGCATCGTCGCGGG
>RZYG01000122.1 GCA_009930415.1 Spartobacteria bacterium
CCCCGAGCCTTGTTGCATGTATTATAAATATTGCAATATTGCAGTTATTATAATACATGCAATTGCACTTATTTTAATACATGCCAGTCGCGCAGACGGATCCGGACGCACACCCATTTGTTTCGATTCCGGCGCCTTTTGGGCTTTCCTCGGGCCCCGGCCGCATGTCATCTTCGGCCGGTCATGAAAAAGACCATCACCATCACGCTCGAAAGCGGCCAGAAAATTCCCTGTCCCTCCCAGACGCTGGTCGGCGAACTGCTGCACGAACCGGCCGATCCCGCCACGGGCCTGCCGTATCTCGGCGCGCTGGTGAACAACGAACTCGTCACCTTCGGGTACACCCTGGACATCGATTCCACCGTCCGGTTCGTCACCATGGCCTCGCCCGGCGGCATGCAGATCTACGTCCGCTCGCTCTCGTTCCTCCTCGCCAAGGCCGTCAAGGATCTCCACCCGCAGGCGCGTTTTTCCGTCGAGCACGCCCTCGGTCCCGGCCTCTACTGCGAATTCGAGGTCGGCGGCATCCGCGGCATGTCCCCCGAGCAGGCCGAAACCCTCGAAGCCCACGTGCGCGATCTCGTCGCCGAAAACCGGCCCATCCTCCGCCAGCGCATTTCCTACACCGCGGCCATCGAGCAGTTCACCCAGAACGGCCAGGACGACAAGGTCTCGCTCCTGCGCTTCACGAACACGCCCAAGATCGTCACCTACGTCTGCGAAAACTTTTCCGACCTCGCCACCGGCCCCATGACCCGCTCCACCGGGCCGCTCCAGTATTTCCGGATCGTCCCCTACCAGACCGGCTTCGTCCTCCAGATGCCCACGCGCGATACGGCGCCGCGCGTGCCCGATTTCCAGCCCATCCACGTCCTCGCGGAAACCTTCCAGGAATACAACCGCTGGGGCCGCATCCTCGGCGTCAACACCGTCGGCCGCCTGAACGAAATCATCGCCGCCAACGAGATCAAGGACTTCGTCAAAGTCGCCGAAGCCCTCCACGAAAAGAAGATCGCGGCCATCGCCGACCAGATCGCGTCCAATCCCTCCATCAAGTGGATCCTCATCGCCGGGCCGTCGTCCTCCGGCAAGACCACCTTCGCCAAGCGCCTGGCCATCCAGCTGCGCGTCAACGGGCTGCGGCCCGTCACGCTCGGCACCGACGACTACTTCGTCGACCGCGAGCACACGCCCCTGACCCCTTCCGGCGAATACGACTTCGAGCATCTGCGCGCCGTGGACGTGCCGGTGTTGAACCGCGATCTCGCCGATCTCGACGCCGGGCGCGAAATCGAGCTGCCCGCGTTCGATTTCCACACCGGGACGCGCGCCTACAAGGGCAAGAAGATGCGCCTCGACGACGATCAGGTCGTCGTGCTCGAAGGCATCCACTCCCTCAATCCCGAACTGACCCCGGGCCTGCCCGACGCCCGCAAGTTCCACGTCTACATCTCCGCGCTGACCCAGCTCAACCTCGACAACAACAATCGCATCCCCACCACCGACAACCGCCTGTTGCGCCGCCTCGTCCGCGACCACCGCTACCGCGGCCATTCCGCCACCCGCACCCTCGAGATGTGGCCCAACGTCGGCCGCGGCGAGCGGGCCTGGATCTTTCCGTTCCAGGAAGAGGCGGACGCCGTCTTCAACTCCGCGCTCGACTACGAGCTCGCCATCCTCTCCGTGCTGGCGCGGCCGCTGCTCTCCGAGATCAAGCCCCACCAGCCCGTCTACGCCGAAGCCCGCCGCATGCTGGAATTCCTGTCCCACTTCCTGCCGCTGGCCGCCGACGTGCCCCCGCCCGTCTCCATCATCCGCGAATTCGTCGGCGGTTCCGACTTCGACTACTAACGCCTTGCCAAAGGCCCCGTCTCCCGGCTACAGTTTACCTTCAAATGCCCACGTATCAGCTTCAGGAGATTTTCACGCGCATCGGTCTCGCCTTGGCGGCGGGCATCCTCATCGCCATCGTCCCCATCGCCCTGCGCAAGACCCGCTACGAACCCGCCCTCTCCAAACGGGTGTTCTACGCCCTGCTGGCGCTGGTGGCCCTGATCGGCTTCGGCTTCTACGCCACCTACCTCTGGAACCGCTTCATCCCGCGCGCGCCGGAGGAAGCCGCCCCCCTGGAGTACCCCGCCGCGCCGGCGGCCCCCGCCGCCCCGCCCTCCGCCGCCCCCTGACGCGCCCCGTAAAAGTTTTTACGTCCCACGTAAAACCGGGTGCAAAGTTTTTACGTTCCACGTAAAACCCGCCGAATGTTTTTACGTTCCACGTAAAAATGCCCTTTGCAGGCCGGCCGGGCCCGTGTTAGGGTGCTTGCCGTCTTCAGGGCGTGGTGAAATTCCCGACCGGCGGTACAGCCCGCGAGCCAATAGGCAGACAAGGTGCGATTCCTTGGCCGACAGTACACAGTCTGGATAGAAGAAGACCGGCGATCTTTATGGATCGCGCCCATGCCCGAAGACGGAAAGGTCTTCGGATTTTTTATGGACCGAACGGAATCCGCATCCGTCTTCTGCTCCGTGGAAGAGGCGCTCGACGTCGTCCGCGCCGGACGGCTGCTGCTGGTGGTGGACGACGAGAACCGCGAAAACGAGGGCGATCTCGTCGCCGCCGGCGAGAAGATCACGCCGGAAATCATCAACTTCATGGCCACCCACGGCCGCGGCCTGATCTGCGTGCCGATGGAGGAAAACCGCCTGTGCCGGCTCGGGCTCGGCCGCATGGTCCCCCTCGACGAGCGCGACCGCTACCGCACCGCCTTCACCGTCTCCGTGGACGCCCGCGAAGGCACCACCACCGGCATCAGCGCCTTCGACCGCGCCCGCACCGTGCAGCAGCTGGCCGACGACGACGCGCAGGCCTGCGACTTCATCCGCCCCGGCCACATGTTCCCGCTGCAAGCCGTGCCCGGCGGTGTTCTGCGCCGCACCGGCCACACCGAAGCCTCCGTCGATCTCGCCCGGCTCGCCGGGCTCAAGCCCATCGCCGTCATCTGCGAAATCATGCGCGACAACGGCGAAATGGCCCGCCTGCCGGACCTGCTCGCGTTCGCGGCCAAACACCAGCTGCGCATCCTGACGGTCGCCGCGCTCGTCGCCTGGCGCCGCGCCCGCGAAACGACCGTGCGCCGCGACAGCGTCGTGGACATGCCCACGGACTACGGCGACTTCAAACTGCATCTCTACGTCGACGAACTGACCGGCGATCACCATCTGGCCCTCGTCCACGGCGAGCCCGCGAAACAGGACGCCCCGCTGGTGCGCATCCATTCCGAATGCCTCACGGGCGACGTGTTCGCGTCGCGCCGCTGCGACTGCGGCAGCCAGCTCCACGCCGCCCTGCGCCAGGTCGTCGCCGCCGGCCACGGCGCCGTGCTCTACATGCGCCAGGAGGGCCGCGGCATCGGCCTGCCCGGCAAGATCCACGCCTACGCCCTCCAGGAACAGGGCTTCGACACCGTCGAGGCCAATCTCGAACTCGGGTTCGCGCCCGATTTGCGCGACTACGGCGTCGGCGCGCAGATGCTGCTCGATCTGGGCATCCGCCGCCTGCGCCTGCTGACCAACAACCCGCGCAAGGTCGTCGGCATCCAGGGCTACGGCCTCGACATCGTCGAGCGCGTGCCCATCGCCTTCGCCCCCACCGCGCACAACGCCAAGTATCTCAAAACCAAGAAAGAAAAACTGGGCCACCTGATCTGACCCGGAAAGGACACCATGAACTGCAAGGAAACCAGCGGACAACTCAATGCCAAGGGGCTGAAATTCGGCCTCGTCGTCAGCCGCTACAACGACCTGTTCACCGGCCAGCTCCTCAAAGGCGCGCTCGATTGCCTCGCCCGCCACGGCGCGGACGAGCAGAACGTCGAGGTCGTCTGGGTCCCCGGCGCCTACGAACAGCCCATCGCCCTGAACAAACTGGCCGCGGCCAAGCGCCACGACGCCCTGATCGCGCTGGGCACGGTCATCCAGGGCGCCACGTCGCACGCCGCGCTCATCAATGCGCAGGTCGCGCGCGCGCTGACCCAGATCAGCCTCGACAGCGGCATCCCCGTCGTCGACGGCATCGTCGCCGCCGAAAACCTCGACCAGGCCATCGAACGCTGCGGCAGCAAGGCCGGCAACCGCGGCTGGACCGCCGCCCAGACCGCCATCGAAATGGCCTCGTTGATGAAGACCCTGGGATAGGAGAAACGGGAGAATGGAAGAGTGGAAGAATGGAATGATGGAATGATGGAATAGTGGTTGATGGAATAGTGGTTGATGGAATAGTGGAATGATGCAAAATCCAAAATCGTTCCCGATTTCAAGGTCCCACCAACCTTCCAGCCTTCCAATATTCCGAGCTTTTCATGCAACCATTCCCGTATTCCAATATTCCAACATTCCAGTCTCCCTCTTCTTTCCCCTCCCGTCCCTCCCCCGCCCCTTGAAAGGATTCCGCCATGGGTAATCGCCACGAAGCCCGCGAATGGGCGCTGCAGTTCCTCTTCCAGTCCGAATTCAACCGGGATGAATCCCTCGACGAGGGCTTCAAGCTCTTCTGGGAACATCAGAACGAAGACGTCGGCGAGCCGTCCGCCGGCCATCCCCCCGGCAAGGAAGACCGCCAACGCGCCAAGGCGCGCATGTTCGCCGAGGAACTGGCCCGCGGCGTGATCGAACATCACAAGGAAATCGATCCGCTGATCTCCAAATACGCGGAAAACTGGGAGATCGAACGCATGGGCACCGTGGACCGCAACGCCATGCGCATCGCGGTCTTCGAGATGCTCTACCGCGACGACATCCCGCCCGTCGTTTCGATCAACGAAGCCGTCGATCTGGCCAAGGCGTTCAGTTCCAGCGAATCCGGCAAGTTCGTCAACGGCATCCTCGACCGCATCCGCAAGGGCCTCGACCGCCCCGCGCGCGGGCCCAATCCGCCGCCGGAATCCCGCTAGGTCCCGATGGGCTCCTGGTTCCAAGGCCTCCGCAAGACGCGCGAGCGTTTTTCCGGCGCGCTGAAAGGCCTCTTTGCCGCGCCGCAGCCCGACGAAGCCACGGCCGAGGAACTCGCCGACCGACTCGTCATGGCCGACGTGCCTCTGCGGCTCGTGCAGTCCCTCTCGCGGGAACTGCACGCCGCCGCCTCCCGTCGGGAATCGCTGACCGCCACCTTCCGGCGGGTGCTGGTCGAAGCCCTTGGCCAGAATACCGCGCCGGATTGGGCCGCGCTGCCCGCGCCGACCGTCGCGCTGCTCGTCGGCATCAACGGCTCCGGCAAAACCACCACCGCCGCCAAGTTGGCCCACCTGGCCCTGCGCGCCGGCCGCAAACCCCTGCTCGGCGCCGCCGACACCTTCCGCGCCGCCGGCTCGCACCAGCTCAAGCTGTGGGCCGACAAGATCGGGTGCGAATCCGTCGTGGGCGCCACCGGCGGCGATGCGGCCGCCGTCGCCTACGACGCCATCGACGCCGCTTTGGCCCGCCAATGCGACGTCGTCCTCGTGGACACCGCCGGCCGCATGCACACCAAGGAGCCGCTCATGCGCGAACTCCAGAAAGTGCGTGCCGCGATGGACAAGCGCCTGCCCGGCGCCCCGCACCACACCTGGGTCGTGCTGGACGCCATGCTCGGCCAGAACGCCGTGATCCAGGCCCGCCAATTCCACGAAATGACGCCCCTCACCGGCGCCATCGTCACCAAGCTCGACGGCAGCTCCAAGGCCGGGTTCCTTTTCGCCGTGCGCCAGGAACTGGATTTGCCGATCCTTTATGCCGGCCTCGGCGAGGGCGCCGACGACCTCGTGCCGTTCGAGCCCGGGTCGTTCGTGGACGCCCTGCTCGATCTGGACGAATCGAAATGAAGACCTCCCCAAAATCGGATTTGAAGTGGATGCGCCTGGCGCTGGAACTCGCCCGCCGCGGGGAAGGCCTCACGCGTCCGAATCCGCCCGTCGGCGCAATCGTCGTGAAAAACGGCCGGAAGATCGGCCAGGGCTGGCACAAAAAAGCGGGCGGTCCGCACGCCGAAGTCTTCGCGCTGCGGCAAGCCGGCGCGGCCGCGCACGGCGCCACGCTCTACGTCACGCTGGAACCCTGCTCCACCTTCGGCCGCACCCCGCCCTGCACCGAGGCCGTCCTCCGCGCCGGCATCGCGCGGGTCGTGGTCGCCATGACCGACCCCAATCCCAAACACGCGGGCCGCGGCCTGCGCCTGCTGCGCAAGGCGGGCTTGCAGGTCGACGTCGGAGCCTGCGGCGCGGAAGCCGCCGCGCTTCTCGCGCCTTTTACCTGCCGCATGTTGCGGCAACGGCCGTTTTTCACGCTCAAGCTCGGGCTCTCGCTCGACGGCCGGATCGCCGATCGCACCCATTCCTCGCGCTGGATCACGGGCCCGGACGCGCGCGATGCGGTACAGGGCATGCGGCGGGCCTCCGATGCGATCCTGGTCGGCGCCGGAACCGTCCGCCACGACAATCCGTCGCTCTGGCCCCGGCCGGACGGCAAGCGCAATCCGTGGCGCGTGGTCGTTGTCCGCCGCGGTCCCCTGCCCCTTCAGGCCCAGATTTTCACCGACGAACGTGCCGCGCGCACCCTCGTCGCGGCGCCCAAAGGCTGGCAACCCGCTTGCGCGCAAAAAATCCGCCAGGCCGGCGCGACGGTCCTTGAATTGCCGAAAACCCGCTTCCTGCCGACCTTGGCGAAGGAATTGGGCAAGCTCGGCATCTTGCGCGTGCTTTGCGAAGGCGGTGGGATCCTGGCCGGCGAACTCATTCGGGCCGGCTTGGTCGATGAACTGTGCGTGTTCCTTTCCCCCATGCTGATCGGCGGCCCGGTCGGCGCCGTGGGAAACATCCACTGGCGGTTGCCCCAAGCGCCCCGGTTCCGGCTGCAGCAAAGCCGGCCCGTCGGGAAAGATCTGCTGGTGCGGCTAGAGCCGCTGGAACAGCCCGGCTCGGCGAGGACGCCTCGCCCTACCTCTGGCCGTTCTTCCCAGGTAGGGCGAACCCTCCGGGTGAGCCGCACGATCTCAAAATCCTACAACCGCCTCAAGAAGCGCTAGCCATGTTCACCGGACTCGTACAACAGGTCGGACGGCTGGAACGGATTTCCTTCCAAGGCGAGGCCGGCCGGCTGGCGCTTGCCGCCCGCTTCGACGCCCCGCTCCAGATCGGCGAGAGCGTCGCCGTCAACGGCGCGTGCCTCACGCTGGTCGAGCAGCGCGGCGAAACCCTCGTTTTCGACGTGCTGCGGGAGACGTTCGAGAAAACCGCGCTGCGGGACAAAGCCCCCGGCGCCCCGCTGAATCTGGAGCGCGCGCTGCGCCTCGGCGATCCGCTGGGCGGCCATCTCGTCAGCGGCCACGTGGACGGCACCGGCAAGCTGCGGCGCATCGAAACGGCCGGGCGGGACAAGGTGCTCGTCGTCGCCGCGCCGGCCCTGATCGCCGAAATCGTGCCCAAGGGTTCGATCGCCATCGATGGCATCAGCTTGACGGTCGTGGACGTGGCGCAGGCCGACGGCACCTTCAGCGCGCACGTCATCCCCCACACCTGGAGCCAGACGGCGCTGGCCGCCTTGGCGCCGGGTGCGCGCGTCAATCTGGAGACCGACCTGATCGGCAAATACGTTCTGCAACAGGCGGCGAATGCGGCCAAGACGCCCCCGGCCGTCACGTGGGACAAACTGCGCGATGCCGGTTTTCTGGCCTGATCAGTCCGCGAACGCGTACTTCACGATGCAGCGCAGCGCGCTGAAGCCGTCCCGCCAGCCGATCTTCTTGCCTTCGGAATAGTCGCGGCCGTAGTAGGAAATCGGCACCTCGTAAATCTTGAGATGCCGTCGGGCGATCTTGGCGGTGATTTCCACCTCGAAGCCAAACCGGTTTTCCTTGAGCGGAATGCTCTGGATGACCTCGCGCTTGAAGACCTTGTAGCAGACCTCCATGTCCGTGAGGTTCAGGTTGGTGGTCATGTTGGATAGCGTCGTCAGCAGTTTGTTGCCCAGATAGTGCCAGTAGAACACCACGCGGTGCGC
>RZYG01000123.1 GCA_009930415.1 Spartobacteria bacterium
GAGGCGGGCGCCAAGATGGACGAGCTGTTGCGCGTGATGAAAAAACAATATTGAGAAGAAAAACCCCCAACCCCAGGAGAACGAAATGAAGAAATACCTGTTGATCGCCGCGCTGCTGGTTTCGGCCACGCTGGCCTTCGCCGAAGGCAAGCCCCAGACGACCTGTCCCGTCATGAAGGGAAATCCGGTGAGCAGCCAATCCCAATACGTCGACGTGGAAGGCTATCGCATCTACGTCTGCTGCGGAGGATGCATCGGCGCGATCAAGGCCGATCCGGCCAAATACATCGCCCAGATGCAGGCCGACGGCGTCGAACTGGAAACGGCGCCGGTGGAATAACTCTTCGGGCGGGGCCACCATGTTCTTGAATGCCGAACAGCCATTGGCGGCGGAACTCGCGGATGTAACGGGATCGGGACCGCGATTGGCCCGGACTCCCAGGGTGGCCCTGATGGTTCTCGTCGTGGGCGCGGCGGTGTCGGGCTGCGCCACGGCGGCCGGGCCCGCGTTGCGCGAATCGCACGAAGCCATGGGGCGGGAGCTCTATGGCGGCGGGGAGCGGACGTTGCCGCCCGCGCCCGCGACGGCCCCGGCCTCTCTCGAGGACTACGTTCGGCTCGCGTTCACCCGCAACGCCGGCCTGCGCGCCGCATTCGACCGCTGGCAGGCCGCAGTGGAACGGGTCCCCCAGGCGAGATCATTGGAGGATCCGTCGCTGTCCTTCGAGTACTTCATCGAGCAGATGGATACTCGCTACGGGGTGAGCCTGACGCAGAGTTTCCCCGCGTTCGGCACGCTTCGGATGCGGGAAGGTCGGGCCGCGGCGGAGGCGCAAACGGCCCTGCACGCCTTCGATGCCGAGCGGTTTGCCCTCTACGAACGCGTGGTCCGGGCCGTCCATGAATACGGATATCTGTCGCGCGCCACGGACGTCGCCGACGAGAACCTGCACTTGCTGGAACAGCTGGAGCAGGCGGCCGAAGCGGGCTACCGCTCCGGCGCGGGGGCGCAGGCCGATTGGACCCTCGTGCAGATCGAGAAAGAGCGGGTGGCCGATCGTCTGGCGTCGCTTCGGGACCAGCGCCGGATGCAGTCGGTCGGATTGGCGGCGCTGTTGAACCTCCCGGCCGGCGACCTGCTCCCCTGGCCGCAAATCGCCTTCTCCGGCCCGGCAGCGCTGGACGAGACGGCGCTGGCGGAGTTGCTGGCGGAGCTGAATCCCGAACTTAAGGCGGCGGAATCCGGCATCGAGGCGGCCCGCCATGGCCGGGATCTGGCCCGCCGCGCGGGTTGGCCGGGGTTCATGCTCGGCGGCGGGTGGATGGTCATGCCGGGCATGGAGGGGCGAGGCGACGAGTCGGATGTCCGCCTGATGGCGGGAATCTCCCTGCCCATCTGGCGCGGCCGGATCCGCGCCGGGGGGCGCGAGGCCGACGCCATGCTCCAGGCGGCGGAGCAGGACCGCGACGAGATGCGCAACCGCCTCCGGACGGAGCTGAGCATGGCGACGTTCCAGTTCCGGGACGCCGAGCGGCGCGTGGAGCTGTTCACGAATTCCCTCATCCCCAAGGCCGAACAGGTGCTGGCCTCGGAGCAGCAGGCGTATGCCGAGGGGAAGGCCGACTTCGCCGCTTGGATCGAGGCCCAGCGCACGCTGCTGGAATTCCGCTTGCTGGCCGAGCGCGCCGTGGCGGACCGTGAAATCGCCTTGGCGGACATCGGCTGCTGCGTCGGCGCGTTTGACGTGGTCGGCGGTCCCGTCGGGAGCCAGGAGGACTGATGAAACCAAACGATGCAAAACCCACGGGCTGGCGCAACGGGCGGATCGCCGTTGGGGTGCTGGCGATTTTCGTCGCGGGCTTCCTGCTCCGGGGTTGTTTTGTCGCCGGCGATGCGGAGCCCGGCCCGCCGGCCGCCGGAGAGGACGCGCCGAAAACGGCGCAGACGTACACCTGTTCGATGCATCCGCAGGTGCGCTCGCCGGACCCAAACGCCAAGTGTCCGATCTGCGCGATGGACCTGATCCCGGTGCCGTCGGACGGGGATGACGCGGACGAGGGCGATGGCCCGCCGCAACTGCGGTTGACGGAGAACGCCGTGGCGCGGATGGACGTCCGGACGCATCCGGTGGAGCGGCGCACGGTAGAAATCGAGGTGCCGCTGTTCGGGAAGGTCGGCATGGACGAGAGCCGGGTGCAGGACGTGGTGGCCCGCGTGGATGGCTACGTGGAAGGGCTGGCGGCCAACACGCCGTGGCAGCCGGTGGCGCAGGGGGAGACGCTGGCCGGGTTCTACAGCCCGGCGGCGGTCGCGGCGATGGGCGAACTGCGGGCCGTGCGCGCCGCGGCGCCCGGACTCCGCGATGCGGCGCGCGCCCGGCTGCTGCGCCTGGGCATCGGCGCGGAGCAGGCCGACGAGGTGCTGAACAGCGGCGAGGTGCCGCAAACCGTCCGGATCGCCAGCCCCGTAGCGGGCGCGGTGGTGCCGCCGCTCGTCCGCGAAGGGCAGTCCCTGCGCGAGGGCGAACGGCTGTTCCGAATCGTGGATTTGTCGAAGGTTTGGATCAACCTGGAAGCCTACGAACGCGACCTGCCGTGGCTGCGGGAAGGCTTGCCGGTGCGCTTCACGGCGACGGCCCTGCCGGGCGAGACCTTCGAAGGCGTCGTGGCCTTTATCGATCCCGTGGTCGATGCGCGCGCGCGCACGGTGCGGGTGCGCGTCGAGGCGGAGAATCCCGGGGGGCGGCTCAAGCCGGATCTGTTTGTGTCCGCTCTCGTTCGTGCGACGCCGGGCGCGGCGGCTTCGCTGGTCATCCCGGCATCGGCCCCGCTGCGGACCGGCAAGCGCGCGGTGGTGTACGTGCGCATGCCGGACGCCGACCGGCCGACGTTCGAGCCGCGTTCGGTCGTGCTGGGTCCGCGCGCGGGCGACGTGTACGTCGTGGAGGACGGTCTGGCGGAAGGCGAATGGGTCGTGGTCAACGGCCAGTTCAAGATCGACAGCGAACTGCAGATCCGGGGGCGTCCCAGCATGATGTCCGCGGAAAGGCCGGAGGGACCGGAGGCGGGGGACGAGGAGAACATCCGCCTGCAAACCCATTGCCCGATCATGAACCTGCCCATCGACCGCGCGCTCTACCATGATCACGAAGGGCAGCGCATCTACGTCTGCTGCCCCGGCTGTCTCGACGAGGTGCGCGAACGGGCGGCGGAGATCATCTCCGAGCATGCCGCGCGGGGGATCGTGTTCGAGAGGGTGGGGGAAGAGCCGTGAAGACAATATTCAATATTCAATATTCAATATTCAATCATCAAGGAGTGCCTTATGAAGGTCTGTTCCCTTGGACATTGGACATTGGACGTTGGATATTGGATATTGACGGTTCCCCAGGAGGCCGGAGATGACCTCCTCTCCCTCAACTCCTCCCTCCGGCCTCCTCCCGGCCTTCATCCGTTTCTTTCTGGAGCAGAAGCTGGTGGTGGGACTGCTGCTGGCGGCCGTCGTGCTGTGGGGCGTGGCCGTTGCGCCGTTCGACTGGAAGCTGGGCGGATTCCCGCGCGCCCCGGTGCCGGTGGATGCGATCCCCAATCTCGGCGAAAACCAGCAAATCGTCTTCACCGAATGGGCGGGCCGCTCGCCGCAGGACGTTGAGGACCAGGTCACGTATCCGCTGACGGTGTCGCTGCTCGGCGTGCCGGGTGTGCACGAGGTGCGCAGCACCTCGATGTTCGGCGCGTCGCTGATCTTCCTGATTTTCGACGAGGACATTGAATTCTACTGGGCGCGCGCGCGCATCATCGAGAAGCTCAACAGCCTGCCCTCCGGGCTGCTGCCTGCGGATGCGCAGCCGGCGCTGGGGCCCGACGCGACGGCGCTGGGCCAGATCTTCTGGTACACGCTCGAAGGGCGCGATCCCGACGGCAAGGTCACCGGCGGCTGGGACCTGCACGAGCTGCGGTCGGTGCAGGACTGGACCGTGCGGTACGCCCTGCTGGCCGCCGAAGGCATCAGCGAGGTGGCCTCGATCGGCGGCTTCGTGCGCGAATACCAGGTGGACGTGGATCCCGATGCGCTGCGCGCCCACGGGGCGACGCTCGCCCAGGTGGTCGCGGCCGTTCGCAAGAGCAATCTGGACATCGGCGCGCGCGTGACGGAGATCAACCGCGTGGAATACGTGCTGCGCGGGGTGGGGTTCATCCGCGACGCGGCCGACATCGGGCAGGCGACGGTGCGGGCGGGTCCGGACGGGCTGCCGATCCGCGTCCGGGACGTGGCGACGGTCGGGCTGGGTCCCGCGCAGCGCCGCGGCGCGCTGACCAAGATGGGCGCCGAAGCGGTCGGCGGCGTGGTGGTCGTGCGCGAGGGCTACAATCCGCTCGAAGCCATCCACAACGTCAAGGCCAAGATCGAGGAGATCCGTCCCGGCCTGCCCGCCCGCGCCATTGTGGACTGGACGCGGACGGACCGCGCCGCGCTGGAGGCCTTTGCCGCCAAAGAGGGGCTGAGCGCGTTCGACGGCGACGAGCTGGACCAGGCGGCGTGGCTGGCGTGGTTGCGCGCCCATGCGCGTCCGGATTGGCCCGCCGGCGTCACGATCAGCCAGCTCGACGTCGTCTCCTTCTATGACCGCACCGGCCTGATCCATGAAACGCTGGCGACGCTCAACGACGCGCTCGCCCAACAGATCCTGGTGACGGTATTGGTCATTCTCCTGCTGATCCTGCACTTGCGCACCGCTCTCGTCATCAGCTCCATGCTGCCGCTGTCGGTGTTGTTGTGCTTCATCCTGATGAAACTCGTGGGCATCGACAGCAACCTCGTGTCGCTGGCCGGCATCGCCATCGCCATCGGGGCCATCGTCGACATGGGCATCATTGTGGTCGAAAACGTGCTCAAGCACCTGGCGGAGGCGCCGCCCGACGAACCCCGGCTGGAGGTGGTGCATCGCGGCGCGGCGGAAGTCTCTTCGGCGGTGGTGACCGCCATCTCCACGACCGTCATCAGTTTTCTGCCGGTGTTCACCATGACCGGCGCCGAAGGAAAGATGTTCATTCCCTTGGCGTTCACGAAAACCTTTGTGCTGGCGGCCTCGGTGGTGCTGGCCCTGACCGTGGTGCCCACGGCCGTGCTGCTGCTGATCGCGGGACGGGACGGGCCGCGCGAGCGCAACCGGGCGCCGTGGGCCGGGCTCGGCGTGGCCGCGATTCTGGCGGGGGCCTTTGCCCTGACCCGCGGCTGGACCGCGGCCTGGGTGGCCTCGCTGGTGGTGCTGGCCGTCGCGGTCTATCGCCTGTGGCCGTCCGCCGGATTCCTGGCGCGGCCGCGTTGGATGGATGCCCCCGCCGGCCGTTGGCGCCGGGCCGGCGCCTGGCTGGCGCCGATGACGAAGCATCTGGGCGCTCTGGCGGCGGTGCTGGCCGTCTGGGTGATCTTGACGCGGCTATGGGAGCCGCTCGGTCCCGCGCGCGGGCTGACGCGCAATCTCGTGTTTGTCGGCGGCCTGGTCGGCGGGCTGATGGCGGCGTTCTTCCTGCTGATGCATTTCTATCGCCGCATCCTGGGCTGGGCCTTGGCGCACAAGGCGGCCTTTCTTTCGGCGCCCGTGTTCATCCTGTTCTTCGGTGCCAGCGTGTGGCTGGGGTTCGACCGCGTGTTCGGGGTGATCCCCGCCGCCATCGAGCGGGGCGGGGGCAACCCGGACTGGGTTCGGCACTCGCGCCCCTGGGTGTGGGCCGCGCACGAATTCCCGGGGCTGGGGCGGGAATTCATGCCGCCGCTGGACGAAGGCTCGTTCCTGTGGATGCCCACCACGATGCCGCACGCGTCGCTCGGCGAAGTCCTCGAGGTCATGCAATACCAGGACCAGGCCATCGCTTCGGTGCCGGAGGTGGAATTGGTCGTCGGCAAGCTCGGCCGCACGGAAAGCGCGCTCGACCCGGCGCCGATTTCGATGATCGAGTCCGTCATCCACTATAAGCCCGAGTACCGGGTGGACGACTCCGGCCGGCGGCTGCGCTTCCGCTACGACCGCCGGGCCGGGGAATTCGTCCGCGACGCCGACGGCGAATTGATCCCGGACCGCCGCGGGCGGCCCTATCGCCAGTGGCGCGAGCACATCCGCACGCCCGACGACATCTGGAACGAGATCGTCCAGGCGGCGGCGATCCCCGGCACGACGTCGGCGCCCAAGCTCCAGCCCATCGAGACCCGGCTGGTGATGCTGCAGACGGGGATGCGCGCGCCGATGGGCCTCAAGCTGCGCGCGCCCGATCTCGGCACGCTCGACCGCATGGCGGTGGAGTTCGAGCGGCATCTGCGGCAGGCGCCGGGGGTGCGTCCGGAAACCGTCAACGCCGAGCGCGTGGTCGGCAAGCCCTATCTGGAGATCGCCATCGACCGCGAGGCCATCTCGCGCCATGGACTGAACGTCGTGGACGTGCAGGAAACGATCGCGGCGGCCGCGGGCGGGATGACGGTGACCACCACCGTGGAAGGGCGCGAACGATATCCGGTGCGCGTGCGCTATCCACGGGAGCGGCGCGACGATCTCGACGCCCTGGAGCGGATCCTGATCCACGCCGCCGACGGCACGCCCGTTCCGCTGGCCGACCTGGCCGAGATCCGCTACGAGCGCGGCCCGCAGATGATCCGCGGCGAGGACACCTTCCTGACGGCCTACGTCACGTTCGGCGGCCAGCCCGGCATCGCCGAGGTGGACGTGGTGGAAGGCGCGCAGGCGTATCTGGCGGCGATGATCGCGCGCGGCGATCTGGTCGTGCCCCCCGGCACGAGCTGGCGTTTCGCCGGATCCTACGAAAACCAGCAGCGCGCCATGGCCACCCTGCGGGTGGTGCTGCCGCTGTCGCTCGGGCTCATTTTCCTGATCCTCTATTTCCAATTCAAATCGGTCGCCACCACCCTGGTGGTGTTCAGCGGCATCGCCGTGGCCTGGGCCGGCGGCTTCGTCATGCTCTATCTTTACGGGCAGGAGTGGTTCCTGGACGTGGCCGTCTTCGGCGTCAACCTGCGCGAGCTGTTCCATCTCCACGCCATCAACCTCAGCGTGGCGGTCTGGGTCGGGTTCCTGGCGCTCTTCGGCATCGCGGTGGACGACGGCGTGGTCATGGCGACCTACATCGGCCAACGGTTCGAGGCGGATCGGCCCGGTACGCGCGCGGAGGTCCGCACCAGCGTGATCGCCGCCGGGCAGCGCCGCATCCGGCCCTGTCTGATGACCTCGGCCACCACCCTGCTGGCCCTGCTGCCGGTGCTGACCTCGACCGGGCGCGGCGCGGAATTGCTCCTGCCCATGACCCTGCCCGTCATCGGCGGCATGACCCTGGCCATCTTCACCTGGTTCACCGTCCCCGTCCTCGCCTCGTGGCTGGAAGAACGGCGCGTGGCCAAGGCCCGCCCACCGGACGGTCCGGTCGCGACCTGACGGGTTCCGCGGAACATAAGAACGATGAAATCGCCCGGGCGCGGGCGTTGCCCGGGGGCGGCGGGGGATGCTAAGCTGTTGGCATGAAGAAATTCCTCCTGGGGTTGGCGGTCGTCTTGGTTATGGCGCTCGGGGGATTGGCGGTTTTCGTGCGCATGGCGAGCCGGGATGCGCCGCCGCCGGACGAAACGGAATTCGCCGCGGTGCGCCCGGAAGTCGCGCCCGAAGACAACGCCTTCACCTATTTTCTGGAAGCGACGAATCTCCTGGTGGACACGCCGAACGACGCGCTGCTGGTCGATTTCCGGATGGGAAAAACGCCGGCGAGCAACGAATTGCGCGAATGGATCGCGAAAAACGCGGAGTGCCTCGCGCGGGTGAAGCGCGGAACCGAATGCGCGATCTGCCTGGCGCCGCCGGTGGAGACCATCGAGACCCCGGTGCCGTACGTCAATCCGTGGCTGCACATGCAGGGCGTGCTGGAAGCGCGGGCGCGCCTGGCGCGCCTGGACGGGCGATTCGCGGCGGCGATGGACGATCTGGCCGTCGGCCTGCGCTTCGGCGATTTGGTCCAGAAAG
>RZYG01000124.1 GCA_009930415.1 Spartobacteria bacterium
GCGAGGACTTCGCGGATCTTGGCGGCGAGTTCGTCGCGGCTGAACGGTTTGCGGAGGAAGGGGAGTTCTCCGTCGAGGCGGCCGAGGGTGGCGATGACGTCGTTGGTGTAGCCGGACATGAAGAGGACGCGCAGGCCCGGCCGCAAATCGCCGAGCGTCCGCGCGAGATCGCGGCCGTTCATGCCGGGCATGACGACGTCGCTCAGGAGCAAGTGGATGGGGCCGGGGTGTTCATGGGCCAAGCGGAGGGCTTCGGCGGGGGTGCGGGCGGCGCGGACGGCATAGCCGAGGCTGTGGAGCATCTGGGCGGTCATGGCGAGGATCGCCGGCTCGTCATCGACCAGGAGGACGGTCGAGGTGCCCTCAACGGCCGGGCCGGGCGCCGGGGGGGCGGTTGGCGTCTTGGCCGGAGCGGCGCACCGGGGCAGGTAGACGTCGAACGTGGCGCCCTGGCCCGGCCGGCTGGCGACGGCGATATAGCCGTCGTTCTGCTTGACGATGCCGTAGACCGTGGACAGGCCCAGGCCGGTGCCGGCCCCGGTCGGCTTGGTCGTGAAAAACGGTTCGAACACGTGGGCCAGCGTTTCGGCGTCCATGCCGCTGCCGGTGTCGCGGACCGTCAGCCGGACGTAATCGCCGGCCGCGGCGCCGGGGTTCGCGGCGCAGAACGCGGCATCGAGCGTGGCGGCGGCGGTTTCGATGTCGATCCGGCCGGTGCCGACGATGGCGTCGCGGGCGTTCACGCACAGGTTGACCAGGATTTGGTCGATTTGGGCCGGATCGGCTTGGACGAACAAGACGGCGTCGTTCGGCCGCCAACCGAGCTCGACGTTTTCGCCGAGGAGCCGGCGGAGCATCTGGAGCGAACGGCCGACGGTTTCGTTGAGGTCGAGCCGGCGCGGCGCGATGGTCTGCTTGCGGGCGAAGGCCAGCAACTGGCGAGTGAGGGCGGCGGAATCGTTCGCCGCGCCGCGGATTTCCTCGAGGCTGGCGCGGATGGCCGGATCGAGATGCGGATCGGCCAGCTTCATGTCGGCGTGGCCGAGGATGACGGTGAGCATGTTGTTGAAGTCGTGGGCCACGCCGCCGGCGAGGCGGCCGATGGAGTCCATCTTCTGGGACTGCTGGAGCTGGGCGGCCAGGCGCAACTGCTCGGAAACGTCGCGCTTGACGGCCACGTAGTTGGCGATCTGGCCTTGGGCATCGACCACGGGCGAGATGACGGCGTCTTCCACGTAGGGGGCGCCGTCTTTCCGGCGGTTGACGAGCCGGCCCTGCCAAGGTTGGCCGACAACCAGCGTGGCCCACATGGTGCGATAGAATTCCGCGTCCTGCTTCCCGCTTCGGAGGAGGCGCGGGTTTTGGCCGAGGACTTCTTCGCGGCGATAGCCCGACACGGTTTCGAAAGCGGGGTTGACGTATTGGATGGCGCCCTGCGCGTCGGTCACGACGATGGAATCGGCGGACTGCTCGATGGCGGTGGCGAGGCGTTTCAGGTCGGCTTCCGCCCGGTCGTGGTCTTCGAGGATGCCCAACAGGGCTTGGCGCGCCTGGTTGCTTTCCTCCAGCAGCGCGCGCAGGCGCTCGTCCGTGGCGGTGCGCGCGGTGACGTCGAGCGCGATTTCCACGATGGCGGCGACTTGCCCGGCGTCGTCCAGCAGCGGCACGGCGCTTTCGTCCCAGACGCGGCCGTCGGGGGTGTGGACGGTTTTCTGGCATTCTTTCCGGGTTTGAATGGCCACGACGGCCGGGCAGTCCCGGCAGGGCTGCGCGGGATCGGCCCAGAAGACGTGGCAGGGCTTGCCGACCATGTCGTCGGGCCGTTGGCCGACGGAAACCGCGGCGGTCCGGTTGGCCCAGAGCACGCGCAGGTCCCGATCCAGCAGCGCGATGCTCGCGGGGATGTGGTCCAAAACGGTTTTTTTCTGGGCTTCGCTGGCGCGAAGTTCGTCCTGGGCGCGTTTGCGCGCGGTGACGTCCACGTCGCTGCCGCGATAGCCTTGGAGAGCGCCGTCGGAAGCCAGCACCGGGAGCCCCGAGGTGGAAACCCATGCGATCCGGCCATCCTTGGTCTGGACCACGTTTTCGAAATTCACGATCGGCGCGCGGCGGGCGAACGCCTCGGCCAAAGCTTGGCGGAGCGCCTCGCGGCCGTTTTCGGGATGCAGGTCGTGGAAATGCGTCTTTCCGACCAGTTCGTCCGGGCGGTAGCCGTAGACGGTTTCCGCGACGGGGCTGGCATAGGTATAGAGCCCTTGGGCATCGATTTCCCACGCGACGGTGCGGCTTTGTTCGGCGAGTTCCAGCAGGCGCCGTTCGCTGGTTTCCAGCTCGGCCTGCCGGCCGCGCAGGGCGCGGCGGTTGGCCAGCAATCCGGCGGCCAGCGCGGCCAGCAGGATGCCGCCGGCGGCGAGTCCGGCGGGCCCGGCCGCCTTGGAAGCGACGATCCACTTCCAGCGGCGGGCATCGACGTCGAGGCCGAGGAGCACGGGCCGCTTGCCGCCGGAAACGCCGACCGGAGCCAAGGCGCTGATCCACGTGCCCCACGGGTCTTCCTGCGGGCCTTCGAGGATGGCGCGGCTCTCCGCCAGCACGGAACGCAGCTCGGCCGTCGCGTTGGCGTAGACCTGGCCAGGCGGAGAACCGTCGGGCGAACCGTCGGGTTCGTTGTCGACAAGAAAGACGACGGTGCCGTCGGGCTGGCGGGCCATGAGATAGGCGAACCGGCACTCCGGCAGGGCCGCGCGGATTTCGGCGAGGCGTTCCTTGAAGTGAACGTAGGCCGCGGTGCCGAGATCGGCGGAAGTGCCGGTCAGCGCCGCGACCTGGTCGGGGCAAAGCGAGGCGGCGACGAGGCGCGCTTGCTGGAGAAGGTCGGCGCGGAGCTGGCGGTCGGCGCGCAGGCCGGCGGCCCAGGAAGCGCCGAGCACGAGCAGCGCATAGGCGGTCCCGCGCAGCAGCTTGGCCGTTCGGCGGCTCGTCATGGCGCCGCGCCTTCCGCGCTGGGATAAGGGGGGGGCTCGCCCAGCCGCCGCGCGAGGGCGTTGACCTCGTGCTTGAGTTCCGCGATGCGGCCTTCGCGGCCGAGCGTGGCGGCATACCAGCGCCGCAGTTCGTCGAGCTGGCGGGCCTTTTCGGTTTCGGCTTGCTGGCGTTCGGAAACGTCGCGCACGCTGACGATGATGCCCTGGACGGCCGGTTCGGCCAGGAAGCTTTGGCCCACGATTTCGACGGGCAGCCAGCCGCGCGTTTTGTGGATATGGCGGCATTCGATGCGATGGGATTTTTCCGGATGGGCCACCGTGGTTTGGAACGCCGCGACCGTGCGCTCCAGATCCTCGGGATGGATGACGTCGCGGACGTTCTGGCCGAGCAAATCCTCGGGCCGGAACCCGCTGATCGGCTCTTCGGCGGGGCTGACGTACTTGAGGAAGCCGGCGGCATCGATCACGGCGATGACGTCGGAGGCGTTCTTGACGAGCAGGCGGAACCGCTCTTCGCTTGCGCGGCGCGATTCCTCGGCTTCCTTGAGGCGGGTGATGTCGAGCAGAACGCCGTTCCACAGGATGGTGCCGTTGGGCAGCGTGCGCGGATTGGCGGAGGCGCTCAGCCATTTGGTCCGCCCGTCCGGAACGGCGATGCGGAACTCCAGGCTCCAGCGCTCGGATTTCTGCGCCGCGGCGGCGAGGGAATGTTCGAACAGCGCGCGGTCGCCCAGATGCATGTGGTCGAACAGCAGGCCGGTGAAGTCCATTTCCGAAACGGGCCGTTCGAAGAGCGCTTCGCAGCCGGAACTCATGTAGGGGACTTCCAGCGCGCCGGTGCGGCCGGTCTGGAGCTGGTAGATGGCCCCGGGGACGTTCGCGGCGATGTCCTGGAACCGTTCCAGGTTCGCGCGCAGCTTTTCCTCGGCCAGCTTGCGTTCGGTGACGTTCTGGTTGACTCCGTAGGTTTTGATCGTGCGGCCGGCCGCGTCCTTGACGACGAAGAACCGGACGGCGACGTAGCCCGTCGTGCCGTCGCCGCACCGGATGCGGTGTTCGAACTGGCGGCTGAAATCCGGTTCGGCGCAGGCCAGCGCCGCCGCGACCTCGCGGGCGACGACGTCCACGTCGTCCGGATGGCAGAAGCGGCGCGCGTATTCGTCCGCCGACATCCGGTAGCCGCCGGCCTGGGCGGCGGTGGTCTTGTACACGCGGTAGAAATCGTCGTTGAAGGTGAAGACGTCGGTGGCGACGTCGTATTCCCAGGAGCCGGCGCGGGCCATGTCCAGCGCGGCCGCGAGCCGGGATTCGCTTTCGCGCAACCGCGCGTCGGCCTGCTGGCGTTCGGTGACGTCGTTGATGCTGGACAGCAGGCAGTCCTCTCCGGCGATCGGAATCAGCTGGGTCGAGAACAGGCCGATGATTTCCCGGCCGTCTTTGGCGCGGAAGCGGAATTCGCGGTTGGCAATGCTTTTGCCCCGCCGCAGCGCGGCCACGACGTCCGCGCGGTCCTCGGGCCGCGCCCACAGGCCGACGGCGAGCGTGGAATCGGCCACCAGATCCGTCTTGGCGTGGCCGAACAAATCGACGAACGCATCGTTGGCGTCGAGGACGCGGCCATCCTCCGCGCGGGTGATCAGGCTGGCGTAGGGCGACGTTTGGAAGGCCTTGGCGAATTTCTCTTCGCTCAGGCGCAGGATTTCCTCGGCCTGTTTACGCTCGGTGACGTCGCGGTCGATGCCGACGAAGCCGGCGGGCTGCCCCTGGTCGTCCGTGAAGACCGAAATGCGCGTTTCGGTCCAGAACGTCTGGCCATTGCGGCGCTTTTGGAGATGTTGGCCCTCCCAGTAGCCGCGGGCGAGCAGTTCGCGGCGGAACGTCGCTTCGTCGGGCGGCTCGATCGCGCCGGCGAAGTTCCGGTAGGGCTTGAGGAGGACCTCGGCGGTCTTGTAGCCGTACATCCGCTCGGCGCCCGGCCCCCAGTACAGGATCCGGCCTTCGAGATCGGAAGCGACGACGGATTCCCGCACGCAGGCGAGCAACTGCGCATGCAGGCGCACAGGTTCGTCGGCGCTTTCCGGCGTCGGAGGCGCCGGCGGCTCCGGCGCGACGTTTTCGGCTGAGGTGGACGCGGCCATATCGATATTTGCGGACGAGATGCCGAAACCGGCCCCGCCATCCGCCCGCATGTTAGGAACAGATTAACCCGGCCGTGCGTGCGGGTCAATCGGCGAAAAAGACAAAAATTGCCGCAAGTCGGCCGCGGGCTAGGGTGCGGCTTTGAGCAGGCCCATGAACGTGGCCTCGGCCCGCTGGATTTCGTCCACCATGGATTCGTAGAGCGCGTTGTTTTCTTCCGACGGTTGCGGATCCGTCGCGATCCAATCGGCCAGTTTCCGGCGGGCCAGATCGAGGTCCGCCCGGGCTCCGTCGAGCGCGGCTTTTTGCTCGTCCGTCAGCTTCTCTTTCAACGCGGCGATGGCTTTGTCGGATGCGCGCAGCAGGTCTTCCAGGGCCGCGATGAACTTCTCCGGATTCACGTCGCGCGAAGCCCCGGTCTGGCCCAGGCGCGTCTGGCCGTCGGCATCCAGCAGGATGAACGTCGGGAAACCGCCGACTTCGAATTCCTGCATCAGCTGCCGGTTGCGCTCGGCGAAAACCTCCGGAACCAGGGCTTTGTTCTGGGGAAAATCGAGCCAGACCAAAACGAAATGCTCCTTGGCATAGGTCTTCCAGGCCTCCTGCGAGAACACCTGCTTGTCCATCAGGCGGCACCAGCCGCACCAATCGCTGCCGGTGAAGTTGAGCAGCAGCGGCAGGCCGGTTTCGGCGGCCAAGGCCTTGGCGGCCTCGAGATCCATCGTCCATTCGCCGGGCACGGCGCCCGCGATGGCGGCCGGATAGGTCGGGGCCGGCGCCGGGGCGGGAGCTTCCGCCGGCGTTTCCGCCGCGGCGGGCATTTCGGCCGGCGGCGGGGCGGCGCGTTCCCTCAGGAAGAAGGCGGCGGCCGCAACCACGAGCGCGACGACGATGGCCCAAACGACGATTTGTCCGACTTTCATGCGCATCTCCCGGAAAAGAGGATGAATAATGCGGAAAACTAACCCAGAAAACCCTCGGCGGCAAATCAATTGCCGAAAAAGCGGCGCGAACGGGATGGGATCCAAGGGCGCAAGACGGATTTCGGGCTCTGAATCGTAGGGGCCGAGCTTGCTCGGACCGGGTTTGGAGAAATTCGGGAATAGCTGCGGTCTCAGCAAGCTGAGCCCCTACAAGCGCGGGCCGAATCTACCGTGAAGAATCCGGTCATGCGCCCGAATCCAAATAGTCCGTCTTTTCTGCTGGACAATGGAAAGGACGTTATGGCTCAATGCGCCGCTTTGTTTATTGGAAACCATTATGCAGACTCGCCACGCCACCATTGCCAACGCCCAGGGAATCCACTGCCGTCCGTCCGCCTTGATCGTCAAGGAGTTCATGGGCTATCCCGGCGCGATCCGGATCTCGAACGGCAACGGCGGCTGCGACGTGAGCTCGGTCATGCAGCTGCTCTCCCTGGAAATGCACCAGGGCAACCGGGTCAAGATCACGGTCGAGGGCGACAACGAAGCCGCCGTGGCCGACCGCCTCGTCGAGCTGCTCCAAACGCACTTCGACTTCCCGCCGCTCTGAGGCGGGGGCGAAACCGAACGAAACCAGGGCGGACGCAGGTCCGCCCGTTTCATTTTTCGAACGGGAACTGGTACTTCCTGAGCCCGAGCTCGTCGCGCATGGCGAGCATCTCTTTTTGGGTTTCGCGGTTGACGGGGACGCCCTTCTTCTTGCGCTCGACCCAAGTCCGGTATTCCTTCTCGCCGGCGGTGTAGATGCGCTTCTGGCCGGGGGCTTTCCGCGAGGCGCGGAGCTGCCGGAGGATGGTACCGGCGATTTTCTTGAAGGCCGGCAGCGGCGCGAAATGCGCGACGTCGATGGCGATGAAGAAGTGGCCGAGGGGATAGGGGATCTTTTTGCCCTTTTTGTCCGTGCCGTTGAGCATCTTGAGATAGGCGCCCTGCTGGAGCGCCGCGGAGAGGATTTCGACGACCGTGGCGTAGCCGTAGCCCTTGTAGCCGGCCAGATCTTCGCCCGCGCCCCCCAGCGGCAACAGCGCGGCGGTGCCGGCGACCAGGTCGGCCAGCACGGCGCGCGGATCGGTCTTGGACGTGCCGTCGGGCGCGATGACCCAGCCCTTGGGCATTTCCTTGCCCAGCTTGGCGTAGATTTCGACCTTGCCGCGCTGGACGATCGACGTGGCGCAATCGAGCAGGAACGGGAATTTCTCGTCGGTCGGCAGCGCGAAGGTCAGCGGATTGGTGCCCAGCATGTTTTCCACGCCGAACGTCGGCGCGATGGACGGGCGCGCGTTCGTGCCGCAGATGCCGATCTGGCCGGCTTTGACCGCCATGAGCGGATAGTAGCCCGCGATGCCGAAGTGGGTGGAGTTGCGCACGACGACCATGCCGAGGCCGTGCTTCTTCGCCTTGCGGATGGCCAGCGTCATGGCCTTGTGCGCCACGACGTGGCCCATGCCGTTGCCGCCGTCGAGCACCGCCGTGCCGGCGGAATCCTTGACGACGCGGACGCGGGTTTTCGCGAGCTGGATGCCCTGCCGGATCCGGTCGTAGTAGATGGGCTTCAGGCGCGAGATGCCGTGGGAGTCGAACCCGAGCTGGTCGGCCGCGATCAGCACGTTGGCGCAAATGGCCGCCTCGGCCTTGGGCGCCCCGAGCCCGACGAAGACGTCGCGCATGAAGCGCTCCATGAGGGGAAAAGGAATCCACGCCGCGCTTTTCTCGATGTCCATGATCGCGTCTCCTTGACTGGGGGCAGTATGGGGCGGCGCCGCGCGGCAGGTCAAGACGGGACGGGGCCGGCCCCGCCGCCGGGCCGTTGGGCGCATCTGCGATTCGGTGCATTCTTGGCGTCATCGGGATGTAAAGGGTTGCCTTCGTGGCACGCGGCTCTGCCGCGTGCGGCTGGAAGAATCCG
>RZYG01000373.1 GCA_009930415.1 Spartobacteria bacterium
TAGGCCGTGCCGTCCGCCGGCGCTGTCCAGCCGGCATCCGCCGCCTGCCGCACGATCAGATAGCCCGTCTCGCCCGTCGCGTCCGTCCAATCCAGCTTGATTTCGGTGTCGGACAGCGCCGTGGCGGAGAGCGTGCCGTGTGCCGTCGGTTCGGTCGACAGCGCGTAGCGGTTGCTCGGGTTGCCGGTCGCCGCCGCCGCGTTGTAGTTGAGCGTCGCGTTCGTGCCTTGGTATTCGAAGATCCGAAGGTAGTAGTTCGAGGCCGCGGTCAGGCCCGAGAGCGTGAACGGGCTCGTGCCGCGATGCACCAGGAAGTTGCCGGCGCTGAGTTCCGTGCCCGAACCGAAGGCGTTGTTTTCGCCCGCATAGGCCGTGCCGTCCGTCGGCGTCCAATCCACCGCGCTCCCATGCTTGGCCACCACCAGGCGGCCCAAGCCGCTGCCCGCCGTGAACGAGACCGCATAGCTGGTGTCCGCCAGCGTGCCGAACGCGATGGCGCTGGCCTGGGTCGGCTCCGGCATCAGCGTCGAAGCGCTCGTCGAGGTCGGCGTGGCCCGGTAGTTTTCCGAACCGCCGCTGCCGTTGAACGAGGTGGCTTCCACGGTATAGGCCGTGCCGGGCGCGAGGTTGGTGACGGCCACGCTGCTGCCGGTGCCGGCGTACGTCGCATAGCTGCCCGAGCCGAGATCCGTGCCGGACCCGAACGTGGCGCTGGCCGCGTAGGTGGTCCGGTCGGTCGGATCCGTCGGATTCCCGCCCGCCCGGATCACGATCAGCGTGTTCGTGCCCGTCGTGCCCTTGGTCCAGGTGACCGTGAAGCCGTTGGTGCCGATGGGCGAAACGGCCAGATCGGTGGGATTGGAGCCCGGCGGGGCCGCCAGCGTGGTCTGGTTGGTCGGATTGCCCGCGGCCGCGTTGGTCAAATAGTTTTCGGAGCCGGCGCTGCCGTTGAATTCGAACGCGCGGAAGTGGTAGACCACGTCGCGGGTCAGGCCGCTCAGCGTGGCCAGCGGCCCGCTGCCGGCATGCACGACGAAATTGCCCGTGCCGATTTCGGAACCGGACCCGAACGCGGCGTTGGCCGTATAGCTCGCGCCGTCCGCCGGGAAGGCGTCCACCGCGCTCCCCGCCTTGACGACCACCAGGCGGCTGGCGCCGTTGCCGTCCGTCCAGGTGATGCCCGTCAGCGTGACTTGGTTGGTGCCGGTGACGGTGATGCCCGACGCCTGCGTGGTCGGCTCCGCCACCAGCGTGGTGCGGCTGGCCGTCGGCTCGTCGCTCGTCCGATAGTTCGGCGTATCGGTGCCGTTGAACTCGTAGACCGCGAAGGTGTATTCGGTGCCCGCCGACAGCGCCGTCACCGTCACGTTCGTGCCGTCGCCCTTGTAGACCACGTAGCTGCCCGCCGCCGTCGTGTCGCCCGACCCGAACGCCGCGTTGGCGGCGTAGACCGTGCTGTCGGCCGGATCCGTCGGCGCGCCGCCCTGCCGGGCCACCACCAGGACGTAGGAACCGCCGCCGCGCGTCCAACTCACGGTATAGGAGGTGGTGTCCAGATCGCCGAAGACGATGTTCGAGGCGGCCGTGGAAGGCTCGCCCAGAATCCGGTAGCCGTAATCGGACGCGCTGAAATCGCCCAT
>RZYG01000374.1 GCA_009930415.1 Spartobacteria bacterium
TCGGGCGTGCCGGGCAGTCCGCGGACGTGGATTCGGAAGCGGTAGCCGGCGCGATGGAGCAGGGACCGGACGGCCCGCTCGGGACCCGTGTTCTTGCCCCGGATCTTCGACATCAGGCGGCTGCGTTCCGCGATGGACAACGTGTCCGTCATGTCCGCCAGCATAGACCAGCCGTCCGGCGGTGGCGAGTCCGATGCGGGCTTTCCACCGGCCGGAATCCGGCGTAGGATGCGGTTCGGCGAATTCGACAAGGAGGGCGACGTGAGGAAATGGATGGCAATCGCAGGCATGGGGTTGGTGCTGGGAGCGGCGGGGTGCGCCGGGCCGACCCGAAACACGCTCTACCAGGTTTCGACCATCGATGCGCTGCTGGCGGGCACCTACGACGGCGATCGGACGCTGGGCGAACTGCGCCGGCATGGAGATTTCGGCATCGGCACCTTCGACAACTTGGACGGCGAGATGGTTTTGCTGGATGGCGTTTTCTATCAAGTCAAGGCCGACGGCACGGTGGCGAAGCCCGATCTGCGCGGCGAAACGCCGTTCGCGGCGGTCTGCGCCTTCCGGCCTGAAGGGACGATCGCCATCCGGCCGGGCGCGGGACTAACGGCCGTGGAGGCGCGGCTCGACAAGGAAATGCCCAATCCGAACTTGTTTTATGCGATCCGCATCGACGGCACGTTCAAGACCATGCGCACCCGCAGCGTGCCCGCCCAGGAACGGCCCTTCCCGCGGCTCAAGGACATTGCGGCCACCCAGCCGGTTTTCGACCTGCGCAACGTGACCGGCACGCTCGTGGGCTTTCGTTGCCCGCCGTTCGTGGCGGGCGTGAACGTGCCTGGATACCATCTGCATTTTCTCAGCCAGGACGGCGCGAAGGGCGGACACGTCCTCGGGTTCGAGCTGGTGACGGGCACGGCGCAGGTAGACGAACTGGACCGCTTCGTGCTGCAGCTGCCCGGCACGGAGGATTTCGCGGCCGTGGACCTCGCGCGCGACCGCCAACGGGAACTCGCGGGCGTCGAGAAAGAGAAATCCGCACAGGAGTAGCGGCGGAGCGGAGCGGGGCGCCGCTGCGATTCAACGTCATTTTGCCGATGCGCCCGCCAAATCGGATCCGCCCACGGCATTCTTGACGTCCGGCGGGAACGGAGTAGAAGTGTCCTCCGTTTTCCCCCGCACAAGCGAAACTGGCCTGCAACCATGCAATTGACCGTCAGGGACGCCGCCCGGCTGCTGAATCTGGCCGAACGCGCGTTGATGGAACACGTCGAGAAAGGCGGTTTGCCTTCCCACAGCGTGGCGGGCCGCCGTTTTCTCAATCGGGACGAACTCGTCGAATGGGCGACGGCGCGCGGCCTGCCGGTGGCGCTGCCCGCCGTGGCGGGGGATGAATCCATGCCGACGCTGGGCGCCGCGCTGGAAGCGGGCGGGATCGTCCACGGATTGCCCGGGCGCGACAAGGATTCCGTGCTGCGACATCTGGTCGAAAGCATGCCGCTGCCGGCCGACGTCGATCCGGATTTCCTGCACAGCGTCCTGCTGGCGCGCGAGGCGCTGGGGTCCACGGCCGTCGGCGACGGCGTGGCGATTCCCCATCCGCGCAGCCCGATCCTGCTGCGCGTGCCGACGGCGCTG
>RZYG01000375.1 GCA_009930415.1 Spartobacteria bacterium
TGGCCGGCGGCGACGGAACGGACGTCGACGTAGTTGTGGCGCGTGTCGAAGTAGCCGGGCAGGGAACGGTTGATATAGTCGATGATGAGCTTGCCGGTGTAGGTCGGCTTGACGTCGCCGGGGCCGACGGCGGCGGCCGGCTGGGCGATCATGACGGGCACGCCTTCCTGCGCGAAGAGCTCGAGGGCGGTTTTTTCGCCGAGGTATTTGGAGCGTTCGTAGTCGGTGGAGGCGTTCCAGAGGTTGAAGGCGGTATCTTCGTCGTTCAGCTTGCCGCGGCCCGCGCAGCCGAGGGCGGCGGTGCTGCCGGTGTGGACGATGCGCTGGACGCCGGCCTTCTGCGCGGCGCGGAGGATCTGCTTCGTGCCCTTGACGTTGCTGGTGAAAATGTTGTCGCGCTGGGCGGAGGAGGGGGTGTTGACGCCGGCGACGTGCAGCAGGGCGTCCGCGCCGGCGAGGAAGGGGGCCAGATCGGCGTCGTTGCGGACGTCGCCGCGGAAGATCTGCGCGCCGAGGTCGCGGACGGCGGGCTGGGGTTCGCTGCGCAGCAACAGCCGGAGCTGGTAGCCTTTTTCCGCGGCCTGGATGGCCACGTGGGAGCCGATGAAACCGTTGGCGCCGGTGATGCACAGGGTCTTCATAAGGGCTTGAATATGGCCCGAGAATGCCATTAACTCAAGTCCCATTCGACAAAGGGCGCTGCATGGACAACCGTTGGATCAAAATCGGGGCATTGGGGCTGCTGCTGGCGTTGGCGGCGGGGCTGCGGTTCGCGGACCTGTCGCGGTCGGCGGTGCGCAGCGACGAAATCAACTTCCTGAACTACGTGGAGCGCAACCAGTCGCTGGTGGACCTCTGGAAGACGCCCCCCTGGTTCAACCAGATCCCGCTGGCGGATTCCGTGCCGATCGTCTGGGCGCGGCTGACGCGGCAGGCGGCGAGCGAAGCGGTCGTCCGCCAGCCGTTCGCGCTGCTGGGCTGGCTGACGGTGGCGTTCGGCGCGCTGTGGGCGACGCGCCGGCGCGGCCTCGGGGCGGGCCTGCTGCTGGGGGCGTGGCTGGCGATCTTGCCGTTCCACGTCTACCACTCGCGCGAGGCTTACTATTACGTGCTGGTCATGACGTGTTCCGCCGGCATGGCCTGGCGCGGCGCGGATTTCGCGGCGAAACTCCGCGGCGGCGGGCGGGTCTTGGCGCGCGAATACGCCGAGTGGACGGCGTGGACGTTGCTGGCCTGCATGGGTCACATGTCCGTCTGGGTGGTGGCCGGGGTGGCGTGGCTGGTGCTGGCGGGTTCAGGCTGGACGGGACAGTCCGCCGCGGGACGCAAGCGCCACGGAGTGGCCATGGGCCTCGTCGCGGCGGCTCTTGCGGCGGGAATGATCCGCTGGGTGCTGCGGGCGCTCTACGAAATGCGGCGCGCGGCGGCGGATCCTTCGGCGCACATCGGTTCGGCGTTCGATTTCGTCGGGCCGCGGGTGCTGCCGTTCTTCGCCGGCGGGGCAAACGCAATCGGGATCGCGATCCTGGCGGCGGCGCTGGCGGCCGCCGGCTGGGTTTTCTGGAAGAGCCGCGGTCGGCCAGGCCGCGGGGACCCGCTGTACGGCACGCTGGCTTGGCTGGCGCTCGGTGGGCTG
>RZYG01000125.1 GCA_009930415.1 Spartobacteria bacterium
GGCGGCTTCGGCGGCGTTGCGTTCGGCGGCGGTGAGGATGCGGCCGTGCTTCAGGACGTCGTCGACGTCGCGGCCGTCGAGGGATTCGCGTTCGATGAGGATGGTCGTGAGCAGGTCGAGCTTGTCGCGGTTGGCGGTGAGGAGGTCGAGGGCCTGCTGGTAGGATTCGTCGATGATGCGCTTGACCTCGGCGTCGACCTTGCGGGCGGTTTCGTCGGACATCTCGTTGGAGCGGGAGACTTCGCGGCCGAGGAAGAGGAGTTCCTCGCGGGTGCCGAAGTACTGCGGCCCGAGGTTGTCGCTCATGCCCCATTCGGTGACCATCATGCGGGCGATGTGGGTGGCCTGGCGGATGTCGGAGGCGGCGCCGGTGGTGATTTCGTCGAAGCAGATCTTCTCGGCGGCGCGGCCGCCCATGGTGCCGACGATCATGCCGAGGAGCTGCTTGCGGCCTTCGGTGTACTTGTCCTTCTCGGGGAGCTGGATGGTGGCGCCGAGGGCCTGGCCGCGCGGGATGATGGTGACCTTGTGGAGCGGCTCGGTGCCTTCGGTGAGGGCCAGCGCGATGGCGTGCCCGGCTTCGTGGCAGGCCGTCATCCGCTTTTCCTTGTCGTCGAGGACGCGCGAGCGGCGCTCGCGGCCCCAGCGGACCTTGTCGCGGGCTTCCTCGAGATCCCGGTCGACGATGGTGTCGGCGCCGCGGCGGGCGGCGAGGAGGGCGGCTTCGTTCATGAGGTTGGCGAGGTCGGCGCCGGAGAAGCCGGGGGTGCCGCGGGCGATGTTGCGCAGCTGGACGGCGGCGTCGAGCTTGACCTTGCGGGCGTGGATCTTGAGGATGGCTTCGCGGCCCTCGACGTTGGGGAGGTCGACGACGATCTGGCGGTCGAAGCGGCCGGGGCGCAGCAGGGCGGGATCGAGGACGTCGGGCCGGTTGGTGGCGGCGATGATGATGACGCCTTCCTGGGTGTCGAAGCCGTCCATCTCGACGAGCAGGGCGTTGAGGGTCTGTTCGCGTTCGTCGTGGCCGCCGCCGATGCCGGAGAAGCGGGACCGGCCGACGGCGTCGATTTCGTCGATGAAGATGATGCACGGCGCGCTCTTGCGGCCCTGCTCGAACATGTCGCGCACGCGGGAGGCGCCGACGCCGACGAACATCTCGACGAAGTCGGAGCCGGAGATGCTGAAGAAGGGCACCTGGGCTTCGCCGGCGATGGCGCGGGCGATGAGGGTCTTGCCGGTGCCGGGGGGGCCGACGAGCAGGACGCCCTTGGGGATGCGCCCGCCGAGGCGCTGGAACCGCTTGGGGTCGCGCAGGAATTCGATGATTTCCTGGACTTCCTCGCGGGCTTCGTCGACGCCGGCGACGTCCTTGAAGGTGATCTTGTTGTTGTCGCGCGTCATGAGCCGGGCGCGGGACTTGCCGAAGGAGAAGGCGCCGCGGGCGCCGTTGGCCATGTTGCGGTAGAACAGGAAGTAGATCAGCGCGAAGACGAGCAGGAACGGCACGGTGCTGGAGAGGATCTGCCAGAGCAGCGGGTTCTGGGGCTTGAACTCGAACGGCACCTTGGCGTCGGTCAGTTTTTCGACGAGGTTTTCGGTGATGGGCGCCTCGACGCGGAACGTCGTGGGCTTGCCGGTGGCGGCATCGAGGTCCTTGAGTTCGCCGTGGATGTAGTGCTGGCCGGAGACTTCCATGACCACTTCGGCCTTGTTGATGCGGCCGTCCTGCAACAGGGCCAGGAAATCGGGATTGTAGGGCAGGCTGGTCTGCTTGGAGGCGTGCTGGGTCGCCAACTGGTAGACGGTGATCAGCAGCGCCATGAGCAAGAACCACGCGAGGAGGGCCCGCATGGGCATGGGGGGGCGGCGCTTGCCTTGGGGGTCTTGGGAATTGTCCGGTTTGGGATCCATGATGCTCGATTTTCGGGGATGTTGGGGGTTCGGATGGGCACCCTATCACGATGGCGGGGGCGGGGCAACCCCGGGAAGCCGTACAAAATGGATGAAGCGCGGCGGAAATGCGGTAGAATGGGCCGCACATGGCGAAAAAGCGACAACCGACGGTGCTGTTCGATATCGACGGCACGCTGCTGGACACGCACGGGTTCGGCCGCGAGGCGTTCATCCGGGGCTTGGCCCACGTGACGGGCGAGCGCGACGAGCTGGCCTACGTGTCGTTCGCGGGCAACACGGACCGCAACGTGCTCGACCAAGTGATGGCGCACCGGAAGCTGCATCTGGCCGAGGCGGAAACCCGGCGAATCTTCGCGCGCATCGCTGAGGAATTGCGGGACCTGCTGCGGGCGAACCCGGGCAAGGAAATCGCGGGCGCGCGGCGCTTGCTGAAGCATTTGGCGGCGAAAGGAACGGCGCTGGGGCTGGTGACGGGCAACATCCGGGCCTGCGCCTATCTCAAGCTGGGCAGCGTAAGGTTCGACCGCTATTTCGGGTTCGGCGGGTTCGGCGACGAGCACGCGGACCGGGCGCAGATCGCCCGTTCGGCGCTGGCGGCGGCGCAGGCGGCGGGGGTCGAGGTGGCGGCCGGGGCGGTCTGTTTGGTGGGCGACACGCCCTTCGACGTGGCGGCGGGGCGGACGCTCGGCATCCCAGTGATCGGGGTGGCGACCGGGAAATATGGGCCAGAGGATCTACGAAAGGCCGGCGCAACCCTCACCATGGCAGACTATTCCGATCTGGACGGCCTGCTGGGCTGGCTGGGGGAGACCCTGAAGTAAAACGCTTGACTTGAAGGGGGCGGGCGTGGAGAATGCGGCGACCATGAGAAAAACCAAGATCGTTTGCACCATTGGCCCCGCCTCGGAAAGCCGCGACGTCATCAGCCGCATGATGGACGCCGGCATGAACGTGGCCCGCCTGAATTTTTCGCACGGCACCCGCGCGGACCATGCCGCCAAAATCGCCCTGATCCGCCAGATCGCCGCGGAAAAGAACCTGCCCATCGCCATCTTGCAGGATTTGGCCGGGCCGAAGATCCGGACCGGGTTGTTCGAATGCGGCAGCATCGAGCTGAAAACCGGCGAGGCCTTCACCCTGACCGCGCGCGACGTGTCCGGCAACGAGAAGGAAGTGGGCCTGACCTATCGCGAATTGCCGCAGGACGTGCAGGTGGGCGACACCCTGCTGCTGGCCGACGGTGCGCTCGAACTGCGCGTGGAAGAGGTCGCCGGTCCGGACATCCGCTGCCGCGTGATTCTCGGCGGCCGGCTCAGCAGCCACAAGGGCATCAACTTGCCGTCGCGCAGCATCCGCGCGCCGATCCTGACGAACAAGGACTACGACGATCTCGCGTTCGGGCTCGCGCAGGGCGTGGACTACGTGGCGCTGTCGTTCGTGCGGTCGGCGGCCGACATCGAGGTGGCGCGCGCCTACATGCGGGCGCAGGGCCAGTTGCGGCCGCTCATCGCCAAGATCGAAAAACACGAGGCGCTGGCGGAACTCGACGGGATCATCGCCGCGGTGGATGCCGTCATGGTCGCGCGCGGCGACCTTGGCGTGGACATCCCGCCCGAAAAAGTCCCCACCGCGCAGCGGCGCATCATCGAAAAGGCCAATTTCGCCGGCAAGCCCGTCATCACCGCCACGCAGATGCTCAAGAGCATGACGGACGCCCCGCGGCCGACCCGCGCGGAAGTCACCGACGTCACCAACGCCGTGCTGGAAGGCACCGACGCCGTGATGCTCTCGGAAGAAAGCGCGATGGGCCTGTACCCCGTCGAAGCGGTGGCGACGATGGCCAAGATCGCCGAGGAAGCCGAGAAAGACTACCCGCGGGCGGCCTGGTGGCAGCGCCTCCAGCAGGTGGAAACGGCGGACGAATCGGAAGCGATCGCCCGCGCGGCCTGCTCGCTGGCCGAGACGATCGACGCCCGGGCGCTGGCGATCGCCACGCAGACGGGCGGCACCGCCCGGCTGGCCGCCAAGACCCGCCCCGCGCAGACGATCCTGGCCGGCACGACCGAACCCGACGCGTTCCGGCGCCTGGCCTTGGTGCGCGGCGTGCGGCCGATGATGATCCGGCCCGTCGAGCTGCTGATCCATCTGTTCGAGGAAATGCACCGCGCGGCCAAGGAAACCGGCATCGTGCGGACCGGCGATTCCGTCGTCTGCACCGCCGGCTTCCCGCTGGGCAAGACCGGCGCGAGCAACCTCATCAAGGTCGAAATCGTCCCGTAGTCCGCCCGGCGGACAATTCACGCGCGCGGCGTTGCCAAGCCGGCCGCGCCCGCGTATCTTGGAGCCCATCGGAATGCCTGCGGGCGTCCGCGAAAAAAGGAAACCGCCCCATGGCCATGCTGCCCGATCTGCAATCCACGCTGCTGTGCGACGACGTTCGCCAGGAACGCACCGGCAAGTTCATTTTGATCGGCCTGTTCGACTCGCTCGGCAGCCCGACGTTCCCGTTCCGCCATCCGCGCATGTTCCTGACGACGCGCTGGTGCTCGGGCGAAGGCGACTTCGAGCAGCGCACCCGCATCCTGCGGCCGGACATGAGTTCGGTCGTGGCCGAAGGTCGGCCGATTCCCGTGAAGCTGCCGCATTCGGAAGCGACGGCCACCAACGTCGAGCTGTTCCTGAACCTGGAATTCCACGAGCCCGGCACGCACTGGGTCGAGGTGCTGCTCGACGGCGACATCAAGATCCGCTTCCCCCTGCGGGTGGGGAAGGTGAACGCCCCGCCGCCGCCGGCCCACGGCGGTTCGCATTTCGAGCACGGGAACGGCTAGCGATGTGCCTCGCGATTCCAGGCCGGGTGGTGGCGATCACGGACGGCGAAGGGTTCGACCGCCGCGGCACCGTGGATTTCGCCGGCGCGCGGCAGGAAGTTTCGCTGGCCTATCTGCCCGAGACGAAAATCGGCGACTACGTCCTCGTGCACGTGGGCTTCGCCATGACGCGTCTCGACGTCGAAGAAGCCGAGCGCATCCTGCGGGAAATCCGCGAGCTGGAAGCCGGCTGACGCCGGCCGCGGCCGCCATGGATTCCGGCCTCTACGTCCACGTTCCGTTCTGCGTCCGCAAATGCGGCTACTGCGCGTTTTTCTCGCGCTCGGCCGAACCCGGCCTCGTGGCGGCGTGGTTCGCGGGGATCGAACGCGAACTGGCGGCGTTGCCCGCCGGCTTCGCCCCGACGAGCGTTTTCTTCGGCGGCGGCACGCCGACGGCGCTGGACGAAAGCGAACTGGCGCGCCTGCTCGATCTCGTCCGCGCGCGGGTGGATTTGCGGAATCTCGCCGAGTGGACCTGCGAGGCCAATCCGGGCACGCTTTCCCCCGCAAAACTGGCGCGCCTGCGCGCCGGCGGCGTGGACCGGCTCTCGCTGGGCGCGCAGTCGTTCGCCGCGGCGACGCTGCGGCAACTGGGGCGCATCCATGCGGCGGACGAAACGCTCGCGGCGGTGGCGCAGGCGCGGGAAGCGGGTTTCGCCAACGTCGGGCTCGACCTGATCTACGGCGTTCCCGGCGTCGCGCGGGAAACCTTTCAGGCCGACGTCGAAGCGGCGCTGGCGCTCGCGCCGGAGCATCTGTCCTGCTACTGCCTGGAAATCGAGGAGGGCACGCCTTTCGCGCGCGCCGCGGCGGCGGGCCGGCTGGCCGTATCGGAAGACGAGCAACGCGCGCAATTCGACTGGGCGCGCGCGCGCCTGGTCGGGGCGGGGTTCGCGCACTACGAGATTTCCAACTTCGCGCGGCCGGGGCGCGCGTGCCGGCAGAACCTCCTGTATTGGAACGGCGGGGAATATATCGGCGTCGGCCCGGCGGCGCATTCGCATTGGGCCGGCGCGCGGTGGGGGAATACGCCCGAGCTGCCGGAATGGAAGCGGGCATTTGAAGAAAAACTCGAGCCCGCGGCCAAGGCGCGCGAAACGTTGGTGATGGGGCTGCGGCGTCTCGCGGGCTGGGGGCGGACGGAATTCCGTGCGGCGACGGGATTCGACTACGACGAGTTGCGCGGACCGGAAATCGCGCGGCTGGCGGCGCAAGGCTTGCTGGTGGTCGAACCGGACCGCATCCGGTTGGCGGACGATGCCCTGTTCGTCAGCGACGCGGTCTTCGCAGAACTGGTTTGACTCGATCCAGACGGGATATGGCGATGATTAATTAATCATCGCCAAAGGTCCTCGGTGATTGTCGTTTCGCGGAATCGCCGTGCGGCCATCCGAGTTACTTCTGCATGAAGTAGTTGTCGCGGCGTTCGCGGTCGAGGGTGGTGGCTTCGCCGTGGCCGGGATAGACCGTCCAGTCGCCGTCGAGCGCGGCGAGTTTGCGCAGCGAGCGCATCAGGGCGCGGGCGTCGCCGCCGGGCAGGTCGGTGCGGCCCGCCGTGCCGCGGAAGAGGGTGTCGCCGGTGAACAGCGCGCGGTCGTCTTCCAGTTTCCAGCAGACGCCCCCGGGCGTATGGCCGGGGGTTTCGACGAGGCTCCAGTGGGCGCCGGCGAGTTCCAGCGCGACGCCTTCCTCCACGGGCACGAGGGGGGCCGCGGGCGTTTCCGGCGCGTCGTAGAAGCCGGGCAGGTTGTTGCGCGCGCTGAAGCACCACGCCGCGTCGCGCGGATGGACGTGGATCGGCGCCGGATGCGCCGCGCACAGGGCCGCCAGCGCGGTGAGATGGTCGACGTGGCCGTGGGTGAGCAGATAGGCCACCACGACGGCCTCCCGCTCGCGCAGAAGGGCCAGCAGGCGCGGGGCGTCGTCGCCCGGATCGATCACGACCGTTTCGCGGGTCGCGGGATTCGCCGCGAAATAGCAATTTTCTTCGATAAAACCGGTCACGTGTGCTTCAATGCGCATGTCCATGAAACCAACAGATTCGAGCGGGCGCGTCAAGGCCGGAGCCGAAGCCGTATTGACGGCGACGGGGCTCGGCGTCGGCTTCTTTCCGGAGGCGGGCCGGCGGCTGGAGGTGGTGGCGGGGGTGGATTTGCGGCTGTGCGCGGGGCGGACGACGGCGCTGGTGGGGGAGAGCGGCTGCGGCAAGAGCGTGACGGCCGCGGCGCTGGGCGGGCTGCTGCCGCGGGGCATGGCGCAGGACGAGGGCGAAATCCGCTGGGCGGACGGCGCGGCGCGCGGGCCGGGCCGCGGCCTGGCCTACGTGTTCCAGGATCCGGGCGAATGCCTCGACCCGGTGTTCACCGTCGGCAACCAGATCCGCGAAACCCTGCCGCGGGAAGACCGCGGCCGCGCGCGCGAACGGCTGGAAGAATTGCTGCTGACGGTGGGCTTCACCGAGCCGGCGCGCGTGGCGGAGAGCTATCCGCACCAGCTTTCGGGCGGCATGCAACAGCGGGCGATGCTGGCCATGGCGCTGGCGAGCCGGCCGCGCGTGCTGGTGGCGGACGAGCCGACCACGGCGCTCGACGTGACGGTGCAGGCGAAAATCCTGCACCTGCTGGCCGATTTGCAGCGGCGGGAAAACCTGGCCGTGCTGCTCATCACCCACAATCTCGGCGTCGTGGCGGAACTCGCGGACGACCTCCACGTGATGTACGCGGGGCGCATCGTGGAATCCGGTCCGGTGGACCTGTTGCGGGCGCCGCGCCATCCCTACGTCCGGGGCCTGCTGAACGCTTTGCCGCGCCTCGACGGCGCCGGCGAAAAGCTGGAGGGCATTCCCGGCGCGGTGCCGCCGCTGGGCCGGCGGCCGGCCGGCTGCCGGTTCCATCCGCGCTGTCCGCTGGCGCGCGAAATTTGTCGCGAGCGCGAGCCGGAGCTGCGCGCCGGCGCCGACGGCCGCGCGGTCGCGTGCTGGGCACGCACGGAAGGCGGCTGGGCATGAATGCGCCGCTGCTGGAAGTGGAAGACCTGCGCGTGACCTACCGCGTCGGCCACCGCAAGGTCGAGGCGGTCAAGGGTGTGTCGTTTTCCGTCGCGCGCGGGCGGTGCCTCGGCGTGGTGGGCGAAAGCGGCAGCGGCAAGAGTTCGCTGGCGCGGGCGGTGCTGGCGCTGGAAGACGGCGT
>RZYG01000009.1 GCA_009930415.1 Spartobacteria bacterium
TCGCCTGCGGTTCCGTCGTAAAAACATGCCCGCAGTATCCGGCGGCTCGCGCCCCTTGGCAACCGAGTGGTCTCCACTACATCGCTTTTGGAAAATGAAACGCCGGAATCCTTGGGGTTTCGGAGGCCCGAACGAGAAAATCAGGCCTATCCGTCAGCCCTGCTGTCGAACTCGGGTTAACATCGGCTGCCCCCCCCACGGGCTGCTCCCGCCCAACCCCGCCGGGGATCCAACCCCGGCCTACACATCCGATCCCCGACCCTGTCCGCCCCTGAGCCCGCCAGGGCTCACCCTCCATAGCTTTAGCGAAGGAGGGCCTCCGCCACCCGTTGCGGCTCGCCCCCCGAAGCCTTGGCGAAGGGGCGGCTCAAGGTTTTTGCCTCTCCGCTCGCGGAGCCTCGCTCGCTCGCCGCGCCAGCGCGGCGCTATAGACCTCGCGTTCGCCCTTCGCCTGCGGCTCGGGCTCGGCACTCGGCTATGTCCGTTCTACGAAATTTCCGCCGAAAGTTTTTACGTTCCACGTAAAACCGGGTGCAAAGTTTTTACGTTCTACGTAATTTTTGGCCCCGATTTTTACGTACTACGTAATTTTTGGGCCCCGTTTTTACGTGCTACGTAAAACCCGCCTACTTCGTCGCCTCGTGTTCCGCTGCGATGAACCCATATTCCGGCAGTTGCGGAAGCAGCTTGGCCTTCAGCGCGGCGTGCTTCTCCTTGACGGCCGCCAAGATGTCGTCGCCGAGATTCTGGTCGGCCAGCGCGCTGCGGATCTGCCACCAGCCCGCGTCCCACGTGGAGATCTTGAACTTGGGCGTATCCAGCCGATTCAGGTTGGCGAAATAGAACTCGTATACCGCCCGGCCCGCTTCCAAAACGGCCGCCGCCTCGGCCGACAGCTTGCGGCCATCCAGCCAGCGCGCCATAAAACGATCATCGCCGGCCGCCAACGATACCGCGATGTCGCTGTCCGCGACCTTCCACTTCTTCACCTCGGACTTCGCGAACGGGAAAAGGTGGTTGGTGATCTGATAGACCTTGCCCTGGTATTCCACCTTGGTCATCGCGGCGGTTTCGTTGCTGTTGCTGAAAATTGACCAGATGGCGCAATCGTCGATGAATTCCGCCGTCAATTCCCGGTTCGGCTGCATGAATTGATCGCGGTCGTTGATCCAATTGGCCTTTGGTATTCGCCGAACAGCGTGAACCACCATCGCTTTCTCGAAATTTTCCGGCGTTACCGACAAAGCCCCCGCGCTGACATAAGGGCCGGAAAGCAGCGCCGTGTAATTCTGATTCTGAAAGTCGTTTCCCTTGCACATGAAAGAGCAGAGAAACCCTTTTGCAATCCTGTCCCTCGCGTCTTTATTTGCCGACTTCAAACCTATAGCCGAACCCAAAGGCGGGAAAGTCTCGGTTGCATCTGGACGCTCAATCCACTTACTTAGGAAGCGGTCGCGATGTTCGGCAGGGATTGGTTTGCGCGCAATTTTCTCAACATCTTCGCTAAACACATCAAGTTCGATTTCCTGATCGCTGAGCGGCATTTCTCTGGCGAGATTCCACACCAAGAACCCGACGGGAAACTGCGAGGTGCGGCTTGTCCCGGCAAAATTCACCGATGAAAACATGAAACCGCGCTCAAAAGCGTAATGGAATATGGCATCGCGCAGCTTCTGGTCGTTGTTGGCATTCAAATACTTTAGCTTTGAGAACAAGCCGAACCACGCGGCTTTGCCCTTAAACTCGTGGTGAATGCGGAAAAGAAACTGTGCAAATAGTTCGCGCGAGGTCTCGCCCAAGTCCTGGTCATGCATGATCCGGCGCAGTTCGGTGTCGCTCACGTCCTTTTTGCTCTCACCAGCACATCCGGCCGTCTGGGCCGTGGCGAACGGCGGATTGATGAGAATAACCCACTTCAATTTCGGGTTTTGCAGGTCCTCGCGCAGGCGCTGCGGCAGCTTCCATGTCAGTTTGAACCCCAGCGCATTTTCGAGGAAAAGATTCCCGACATCGTCGTTGAGATAGTCGTACTGGAAATTATGGGCTTCGGGGAACAGCCGCTGGCAATGCTCGACGTCTTCCTTGTAGAGGCTGGATAGATAGCAATGCGGCAGCGCATCGGCGGGCAGATGGTATTCCAGGTTGCCGGTCCCGGCCGCCATGTCCCACAGCCGGTACTCGCCCGTCTTCCACCATTCCTTGCCGCAGGTGCGCTCGACGTAATCCAGCGCCTTGCGCGCGAAGGCCACCGGCGTGAAGAATTCGCCGTGGAACCGCCGCATCGTCTCGTCCGTCAGGCGGTCGATCTTCGCCAAGATGTCCCGGATGACGTCGGGATTGGAGACCTTTTCGTACAGACTCCAGAAATATTCGTAGTTCTTTGGCAGGATTTTCTTGAACCGCCCCTCGTTGGCCCCGAAATCGAAGAACACCTTGCCCTCGTTCTTGAACAGGGTGGTCCCGCCCTCGCGGATGTCGCACACGAAATAGCGCGACGGCTTGAGCCCGTTGCGGACCGAATCGCCGAAATTCTTGTTCCAGAGCTGGAAGACCTCCTCGAAATTGTCCTCCGTGATGAGCTTCTTGTCGCCCAGCGCCAAGGCGGTTTGCGGGTCGAGGATCTCCCGCATCTTGGCGTCGTAGACCTCCGCCTCCTGGGGGTCGAGCAGGGCGAAGACGTGCACCTTCGCCAGTTCGGGGTTTTCGTACAGGTCACCGACCAGCATGGAATCCGGCGAAGACGCCGGCAGATCCCAGTCGTACCGTTCCTCGGCATCGACGTAGAACTTCTTCCAGAGCCGGGTTTCGGTCAGGAACGCCTCGTTGCGGTCGGCCACGCAAATGTGGGCCGGTATCGGCTTGTCGGTCATGCCGTACTTCAGGCGATGGATGTAGTACAGGTTCTGGGCCAGGATTGCCGCCCGCTGCTTGAGCGACCGCAGGTTCTTGTCGAACTTGAACTCGAAAAGGGCCTGTTCCGTGTAAAGGTCGATCCGGTCCGAGGTGTCGTAACGGATGCCGAAGTGGGCCGCATAGGCGCCCTTGACGTCCTCCTCCGTCTTCGTCGCCCCCAGCGCCGCAATCCATTCCTTTAGCCCCGAGAGGCTTGCCTTAGCCGTCTTCCGCCTAGCCATGCCGACCATCCTACCCGCCAACGCCCTCCCCGAAAAGCCCCAAATCCCAATACGACTACCGTCATAAAGGGGTCACCCCATAATTTATAATGCGGATCGTAAACGGGGTATCCCATCAGAGGTCCTGGTTCCTCCTGAGGCGGATCTTCCGCCACGGGCGGACGAGTCGACAAACCGTAAAAGCCCCTTTCTCCCCCGCGTGCGGTCAGGCCCCAGACGCGCGGCGCGCGTCAGTCACTAGACCATAGCCCCCCGATTGTCCGTCTATGGTCTCCAGTCTATGGCCTCAAGTCCCCCCCCTTCTGACTCCTGAATCCTGAATTCTGAATACTTACTTGTAAAAGACACCTTTGACATTTTTCCCTTCGCCCCGCCATCTCTCCGCAGCTTGACTATCGTTTGGCAGAAGTGGCATTCTCGCAACATGAGACGGGCGGGAACGTTGCAACGGGCGAATGGCGAAGCTGCAACTTGGTTTGATTTTTTCGTTGCTTGCGGCAGCCGCTACGGTATATTGATCGCAGTTAATTGCTCCCCGTCGGATCAACCGAAAGGTCTCCGGCGGGGTTATTTTTTGGGGGGGACCGGATGATTCTTGAACCCAAAACCAAGAATGCCTTGGCCTATTTCGATGGCCAGAACCTGTTCAATTCCGCCAAGGAAGCCTTTGGCCATCAATTCCCGAACTACGATCCATTGAAACTGGCCCAGGCCATTTGCGCCCAGCAAGGCTGGAATCTGGGCGGGGTTCATTTCTACACCGGAATCCCCGACCAGACCCAGGATCCTGTCCGCCATGGGTTCTGGGCCGCCAAATTGGCGGTCATGGGCACCCGCGGCATCCGTTCGTTCACGCGCCCCCTGCGGTACCAAAATACCGTCGTGGCGCTGCCCAACGGCAGCATGACCACGACAATGGTCGGCCGCGAAAAAGGAATCGACGTCCGCATCGCGCTCGACATCGTGAGCCATGCCTTGGAACGGCGCTACGACGTGGCGCTCGTCTTCAGCCAGGACCAGGACCTTTCCGAAGTGGCCGACGAGATCCGCACGATCGCCAAGCGCGAGCAACGCTGGATCAAAATGGCCTCCGCATTCCCCATCAGCCCGACCAGCCGGAACCGTCGCGGCATCAATGGCACCGATTGGATCAAGATGGACCGGGCGCTCTATGACTCGTGCATCGATCCCATCGATTACCGGCCCAAACGCTGACCGCGTACTCGATAACGGAGCCCGTGGTTTGAATCGAAGCCCGGTCTCGCCCCCCTCTCCCGCCTAATCCGCGCCACGCACGCGGCAGACCAGAGACCGCAGAATACAGATCCATAACTGTCCGCCCCCCGCTCCAGTCCGAGGTCTATCTCGGAAAATTTGCTTCACAATCTCAAACGAATGGCCTTCTCCAGATAGCGGATTTGCCCTTTCAGGTCGCGGATTTGCCGGCGGTAATCCGCCCGCCGCTGCTTGGCCTCCTCGTAGCGGCGGATTTCCGCGGCGGGAAGCTTCCCGAGATAGGCGAAGGTCACCTTGCCGGCTTTCCGCTCGGCCAGATAGCAATAGACCCGCCCGCCGACCTTCTTGCGCACCAAAGCCCCCGGCGGCAGCTTGCGCAAGGCGTCCTCGACGTCCGCCTTGATCCGCCGCGAATTCGCCAGCTCTTCTTTTAGCATGTCCTTCAGAAACATGGCCGCGCACCTGGTTACCAAACATCCTTGCGATATTGATATTATGTTTGGTATGTCCTGTCAACCGCAAATCCCGCCCAGGGTAAAGTGGTCGAATACGAAGTCCCCCATTCGAGGCCCCGGTTCCTCCCGAGGCGGATCTTTCCGCCACAGGCGGACAGGCCGACAAACCCCAAAAGTCCCTTTCTCCCCCGCGGGCGGCCAGGCCCCGGACGCGCGGCGCGCGGCAGATGCGAGCGGCGCCCCGCCATTTCCTCCGACCTTTGATCCCGGACGCCTTGGCGAGGCGTCCCTACCTTCCGGACCTCTGTGTTCTCTGTACTACTCTCTGTGGTGAAATCTTCTCGCCCCCGATCCTGTCCATCCTGTTCATCCTGTCGAAAACCTCTTTAGGTATCCGCCTGCGCGCCGCTCTATTTCAACGTGGACGCTTCCGCGATGGCATCCACGTCCGCCGTTCCCCGCGGAAACGGAATGTGCGGATGATCCAGCAGGAAGCCGACGATGGCCACGTCGAATCCGGTTGACGTCCGCCGGCCGTTTCCCTAGGGTGGCCGCAATTTTTCCGCCCGGGCTCCGTCCCGGCGGCCCGCCGTCCCCGGCGGGAAACCGCATAGAAGGCAGGTGAGTTCCCCCCCTATGACAGAAGTGAAGATCAGGAAAGGCGAGTCCGTCGAAAAGGCCCTGCGCCGCCTGAAGAAGAAACTGGACCGCGAAGGCATCATGCGCGACATCCGCGCCAAGCGGCATTTCGAAAAGCCGAGCGAGAAGCGGCGCCGCAAGGCGGCCCGCGCCCGCATCAACGCCCGCCGCGCCACGCGCGAAGCGGCGCTGTAAACCGCGGTCCTTTCCGCCCCGGAGCCGGACGTCAAACACCCGGCTCTTTTGTTTGCCCTGAACCCATGCTATAAACCTCCCATCATGAAAATCCTCGTCATCAACGCCGGCAGTTCCTCGATCAAGTACCAGCTCATGGACCTCGAGGACGTCCACCATTGCGTCCTGCTCGCCTCCGGCCTCGTCGAAAAGATCGGCGAGCCCACGGGCCGAATCATCCACAAGAAATTCGCCGGCGGCGCGGAGCGCAAGTACGTCGAGGAAGAACCGCTGCCGAGCCACCACGAGGGCATGTCCCGCGTCGTCGCGCTGCTGACCGACCCCGAGAAGGGGGTTCTGCGCGACGCGGCCGAAGTCCAGGGCGTGGGCCACCGCGTCCTGAACTGCGGCGAAGTCTACAGCGACACCGTCCGCGTGGACGCCCAGGTCAAGGCCACCATCCGCGAATTCTTCCCGCTCGGCCCCCTGCACAATCCGCCCAACCTCATGGGCATCGACGTCGCCGAGGAATTCTTCCCCCACGCCCCGCAGGTCGCCGTCTTCGACACCGCCTTCCACCAGACCATGCCGCCCAAGGCGTTCCTCTACGCGGTGCCCTACGAGTGGTACGTCAAGTACCGCCTGCGCAAGTACGGCTTCCACGGCACGTCCCACAAGTTCATCGCCCAGGAGACCGCCGAATTCCTCGGCAAGCCTCTCGCCCGGACCCACCTCATCAGCATCCACCTCGGCAACGGCTGCTCCATGGCCGCCATCCGCGGCGGCCGATGCGTGGACACCACCATGGGCGTCACCCCGCTCGAAGGCCTCGTCATGGGCACCCGTTCCGGCGACATCGATCCCGCGGCGATTCCCTACGTCATGGACCAGACCGGCATGGACGTCCACCAGGTGGTCAACGCCCTGAACAAGCAGTCCGGCCTCAAGGGCATCTGCGGCGTCAACGACATGCGCGAAGTCGTCGAAGCCGCCGCCGCCGGCAACGCCCAGGCCGAGACCGCGCTGGAGATGTTCTGCTACCGCATCCAGAAATACGTCGGCGCCTACATGGCCGTCGTGCCGCAGCTCGACGCCCTCGTTTTCACCGCCGGCATCGGCCAGAATTCCGCGCCCGTGCGCGAGCGCATCTGCACCGGCCTCGAGCACCTCGGCGTCCGCCTCGACCTCGCCAAGAACGCCGCGCGGTCCGACGCCCCCCGCGCCATCGAACAGGCCGGCGCCCCCCTGCGGATCCTCGTGCTGCCCACCAACGAGGAACTCCAGATCGCCCTCGAAACCAAACAGGTCATCGAAGGCCGCTAGCCTCCCCGGCCGCCCCGCCCCCGCCGCTCGCTTCTTCGCACCAGTCTCGCTTAAAATCATAACCGAGACTCGAATTCGAGGGTGCGAGTTTTACGTGGGCGCATCTGCGATCCGGTGCCTACTTGGCGTCATCGGGATGTAAAGGGTTGTCTTCGTGGCACGTGGCTCCTGCCGCGTGCGGCTGGAAGAATCCGCGCGGGGCGGGAGCCCCACGCTACAAGGGCCCATGCGGACACCCCCCCATCGCAGATGCGCCCGTTTTACGTGGAACGTAAAAACTTTGCAGGACTTTTACGTGGAACGTAAAAACTTTCCGCGGGTTTTACGTGGAACGTAAAAACTTTGCGGGCGGCGGCTTACCGGCCCTGGGAGAGGGCTTCGAGGGCGACGTTTTCCCAGCCCGGCAGGGCCAGGCAATGCTCGAGCACCAGCGCGCTGGCGAAGGCGTCGAACAGCGCGTCGTGCCAGTCGCGGCCGGGGCACAGTTCCCGCGCGCGTTCCACGACGTCCAGCGCCGCGCAGACGTCCGCCAACGCGAAGCCTTCCAGATCGGGCCGCACGCGGCGCGCGAGCTTGAGGGTATCGATCCACGGTCCGAATTCGTGCAGCGGCGCGACGCGCTGGAGGAATTTCTTCTCGGTGCCGATGTTGTGCGCGGCGAGCGGCCGGCCTTCGAGCCACGGCCGCCAGACGGGCCAGAGCTCCGCCGCCGCCGGCGCCGCGGCGAGCACGTGCCGCAGCTCCGCGTGGCGGCCGGGCGCGTAGGGATTGAACGGGCGGGCCGCCGGCACGCGCAGATAGCTTTCGTGGCAATGGCCGGTGACGCGGCCGTCCCGCAGCTCGACCATCCCCACCTGCCACGGCTCGTCGGGGTGGCCGGCGACCGCGCCGGTGGTTTCGAAATCCAGCACGGTCAAGAGGACGTCGCGCGCCTTCATTTTTCCGGCACCGCCAAGGCGGTTTCGAGTTCGGCCAGGACGGCGCCGAATTCGGCAAAGGCCTCGCGCAAGACGCCCGCGTCGCGCAGGTCCACGCCGGCGGCGGCGACGGCGTCGAGGGGGTCCCGGCTGCCGCCGGCGCGCAGCAGGCCGAGATAGGCGTCCACGCCCGCGCCCGCGCGCAGGCGGCGCGCGAACACCAGCGCCGCGCAGAAGCTGGTGGCGTACTTGTAGACGTAGAAATCGTAGTAGAAATGCGGAATCCGGCACCACTCGTGGCCGATGGCCGGATGCGCGGCCAAGCCGGGGCCGTAATACTTCCGGTTCAGTTCGTAATACCGGCCGCGCAGGAATTCGGCGGTCAGCGGCGTGCCCGCCTCTTCCCAGCGGTGCAGGTCGCGCTCGAACTCGGCGAACATGGTCTGACGGAAGACGGTGCCCTTGAAGGAATCGCAGAGGTGGTTGAGCAAGTGCGCCCGGAAGGCCGGTTCGTTGGGTTGCGCCAGCAGGTGGTGGGTCAGCAGCAGCTCGTTGACGGTGGAGGCGATTTCGGCGAGGAAAATCGGATAGTGCGCCATCCGCGGCGGCTGGGCGCGGTTGGCCAGCCAGGTGTGCAGGGAGTGGCCCAGTTCGTGCGCGAGGGTGAAGGCGTCGTCGAGGCGGTCGTGGTAGTTCAGCAGCAGGTACGGCGGGCTGTCGTAGCAGCCGCTGGAATAGGCGCCCGAGCGCTTGCCCTTGTTCTCCGGCCAGTCGATCCAGCGCGCCGCGAAGGCGGTGCGCAGCGCCGCGCCGTAGTCGGCGCCCAGCGGCGCGCAGGCGGCCAGCACCCCCTCGCGCGCTTCGGCCATCGGGACCTTCGCCGCGCAGGCCGGCACCAGCGGCGCGTAGAGGTCGTACATGTCCAGATCCGGCAGGCCCAGCGCCCGCCGGCGCAGATCGAGATAGCGGTGGAATGCCGGCAACGCTTCGTGCGTGGCGGAAATCAGCCCGTCGTAAACGGCGGTGGGCACCTGGTCGTCGAACAGCGCGGCTTCGAGCGCCGAGGGGAAATGGCGGATCTGGGCCACGTAGACGTGCGTCTTGACCGTGGCGGAGAGCGTCGAGGCGAACGTGTTCTGCAACTTGCCGTAGCCGCCCAGCAGCGTCTCGAACGCGGCCTTGCGCACGCCGCGGTCGGGATTCTCCAAATGCGCGCGGTAGGTGCCTTCCGTCAGCGGCAGGGGCCGGCCATCGGGCCCGGGCACGTCCGGAAACGCCAGGTCCGCGTTGGTGAGCAAGCCGTAGGTCTGTTCGGAGGCGGTGAACACTTCGGCCCCGCGCGCCAGCAGGGTTTCCTCCGCGGCGGAGAGCACGTGCGGCTTGTTGCGCAGCACTTTCAGCAGCGTGCGGCGGCTGTCCCGCAGCTCGGGCGCTTCCATCCAGGCGCGGATTTCCTCTTCGGGATGCGCCAGCAGTTCGGGGGTGATCCACGCGCATTGCGCGGCCAACTCGGCGTAGCGGGCGCGGATGCGCGCCTCGCGGGCCTGGTTCGCGTCGTCCGCCGTGTCCTCGTCGTGGCGCAAGTGGGCGTAGGTATGCAGCTTCTCCAGCACGCGGTCGAGGGCGGTCTCGGCATCCAGCAGCCGCGCGACGGCGGCGGCGGAATCCAAGCGGCCCTGCAGGGCCAGCACCGGCGCGAGCAGGTCGTCGAGGCGCGCTAAATCGGCCTCCCACGCCGCGGGCGCGGCGTAGAGCGGGGTCAGATCCCAGGTCAGCTCGGCGGGGATTTCGCGGCGGGTCGGCACGGCTACGGTTTCGGCGGGTTGGCTCATGGGGCTTAAGTTCCCCGAAACCGCCGCGCGCTTCAAGCATCTTCGGTTTTGGCATTTCCGCGCCGATGCCCTATGGTTCCGCCATGAAGAAATTCCTGCGCTTCCTGCTCTGGCTGGCCGGCACGGCGGTTTTCCTGCTGCTCACGGCCCATTTCACGCTGCGGCACCTGCTCAACGCGCCGAAGTTCAAGACGGCGGCGCGGACACGCATCGAGCGCACGACCGGCCGGCCGGCCGCCCTCGGCCGGATCGACTACGAGCTGTTCCCGTTCACCCTCGTCGTGCGGGACGCCGCGCTCCAGGAGAAAGACGGCGCGGGAGAGTTCGCCTCGATCCGGTCGTTTTCGGCCGTGGTGGATTTCCGCAACAAGGAAATCGCCGCCCTGCGCTTCGAGAAACCCGCCTTGCGCATCGTGCAAAACGAGGACGGCAGCTACAACTTCTCGGACCTGTTCGCGTCCGCGCCGGACGAACCCTCCGGCGAGCCGACCGCACCCACCGGCGGCCCGGCCCGCCCGCCGGCGGGCCCGCGACCGGAGGCCAAGCCGGCCGCGCCGCCGCTGGTCATCCGCTGGGTGGACGTGGCGGAGGCGAGCTTCGAATTCGTCCGCCGGGACGCGGCCGGCGAGGAAGCCTTCACGCTGTCCGATCTGAATTTCAATCTGGAGAACTTCGCGCCGGACCGGCCGCTGAAGATGCGCGGCCGCACCGCCATCGGCCAATCCTCGGGCTTCCAGTTCGAGCTGTTCGGCCCCCCTTTCGCCGAGTACGCGGCTCGGCCCGGCGCGTGGCCGGCCACGTTCCACGCGCGGCTCGACGTCGGCGATTTCGCGGACGTGCGGGCCTTCCTGCCGGACGGCGCCCTGCCGTTCCAAAGCCTGTGGGCCACGCTGAACGTCGATGGCGCGCTCGCCGACAAGCTGGACGTCCTGCTGAACGTGCGGACGTCGGAGGCCACGGAGGCCCGGCCCGTCGCGGCGGAAATCGGCCTGCAAGCCGAACTGGCGCTGCCGCCGCCCGTGGCCGCGCATCTGTTCGGCGGCGCGGCATTGCCGGACGAGCTGAATTCCCTCCGTCCCCCTTGCGAACGGCCCCCCGGCGCCATCGCGCTGGACGATCAACCGCAGCTGGCGCTGTTGCTGAAGCATCTGCAAGGCACGTTCGCGCTGGATGCCCCGGCCGTCGTCTACGGCAAGAACCGCCTGGAAAACGGCAGGGTCCGCGCCCGGCTCCAGGATGGGACCCTCGCCGTCACGAACGCGAAAATCGCGGCTTACGGGGGCGCGATCGAGGCGCGCGGCCACGTGCAATTGCTCGGTTGCCCGCTGACCTACCGGCTTGAAAGCCTGACGGCGGACAAGCTGGAAATCGGCCAGGCGCTGGCGGCGAACGGACTGGGCGAGGCCCTCGCGGTTTCGGGCACGCTCCATCTGGAAGCCAGCGCGAGCGGCCATGCCGTCGCGGAAGCGGGTTTGGATTCGGTCGTGGCCGATGCCCGCGCCCGCATCGACAACCTGCAAACCGTCGGCGGCGGCTCGCTGATGGACCCAGTCTGGCGGCAACTCGACAACCCCCTCCTGCTGCAGCTCGTGCCGCGCTTGCAGGCCAAGGTGGACCGGGCCAAGCAGGCCACAACCACCACGACGACTTCGCGCTACGAAACCGCCACGGCCACGCTGGCGCTGCGCAACCGCGTCGCCGCGCTTTCCGATGCCCGGCTGGCCATGCCGGGCTACCGGATCGACGTCGCCGGCGCCATCCACCCCTTCGACGACCGCCTCGATCTGTCCGGCAAGGTCGTCGCCTCTCCCGAGGAGACCGCCCAGTTGACCGGCGGCAAGGACCGTTCCGACGTCTTGCCGTACGAGAACGGCGGCCTGATGATCCCCTTCACCGTCCGCGGGGCCTTGAGCGACCCCAAGGCCCGGCCCGACGTGGATTTCCTTCTGAAAAACGCCCTCGCCGGCGCGACCTCCGGATCGTCGGGGAATCTGCTCGACGGTCTGTCCGAATCCGACCGCAAGAACGTCGAAAAAGGCCTCGAAATCCTGGGCGGTTTCTTGAAGCCGTAACGCTTTTCCGCGGCGGCATTTTCAGGTTTGACGGCCCAACCTCGCGGACCTATTCTTCCAAGATTGTAAGCCGTTTGCCGTTTTACGCAAGGAGCGCGCCATGGAAGAAATCACGTTGGACCAAATTCCCCGGAAGACCCGCGATCTGTACGAGAAAGCCATGTCGGCGCTCGAACGGGGCAATGCCAGCTATGCGCTGGACATGCTCAAGCAGGTCATCGCCGTGGAACCGCGCTTCGCGCTGGCCCGGAAGAACCTGCGCCTGGCCCAGGTCAAGATGGCCTTGGCCTCGAAGCCCAACGCCATGACCCACCAGCTTTCCTCGCTGAAAGGCACCTTCACGCTGATGGGCGCGCAAGGCAAGCTGAAGAAAGATCCCAAGGCCGCGCTCGAAGGCGCCGAAAAACTGCTGGCCATCGACCCGCTGAACTTTTCCTTCCTGAAGTTCTTCGCGCAGGCCGCGGAGGCCGCCGAGATGTCCGAGCTGGCCACGCAGACGCTCGAGATCGCGCAGCCCTACTACGCGAAGAACGTCGAATTCCTGCGGCTGCTGGCGCGGCTCTACATCGCCACCAACCAGCCCGGCGGCGCGAAGGACTGCTACGCGACGGTCGCCGAACTGCTCCCCAACGACCAGGTCGCCATCAAGAACCTCAAGGATGCCGCGGCGCTCGACACCATGAAGATCGGCGGCTGGAACGACATGAAGAGCGATTTCCGCTCCAAGCTCAAGGACAAGAAAGAAGCCATCCTGCTCGAACAGCAGGCCAAGTCCGTGAAGGGCGACAGCGACGTCGGCACGTTGATCGCGGAACGCCTCAAGGACATCCAGCGCGAGCCGATGAACATGAATTTCCGCCGGGCCCTCGCCGACCTCTACGTCCGCGCGGAGCGCTACGACGACGCCTTGCAGGCGCTGGAGGAGGCGACCAAGGCCGCCGGCCGCTCGGATCCGCAGATCGAGCGCACGACCTCGGCGATCAAGGTCAAGAAGTTCGACGCCGCGATCGCGGCCGCGAAGGAAGCCGGCGACGAAGCCGCCACCGCCGCGCAGGAGGCCGCCAAGGCCGAATTCCTCTATGCCGACGCGGTCGAGATGGTCCGGCGCTACCCGAACGACCTGCAGTTCCGCTACGAACTCGGCTACCAGTACTATCTGCGCCAGCAGTTCAACGAAGCCATCGAGGAATTCCAGCTCGCCCAGCGCAATCCCCAGCGCCGGACCCGCGCGCTCTACTACCTGGCCCTCTGCTTCCGGGAAAAAGGCCAGCCGGACATCGCCTTCGAGCAGCTCCAGAAAGCCGCCTCCGAACTCACGCTCATGGACGAAAACAAGAAGGACGTCGTCTACGAAATGGGTCTGCTGGCCGAACAGATGGGCCGCCAGGACGAAGCCGTCGCGTTCTTCAAGGAGATCTACTCCGTGGACATCAAGTACCGCGACATCACCCAGCGCATCGAAGCGGCCTACCGGAAAAAATAGCCCGCCGATGAAGTTTCTCGCCCCGCTTTTGTTCGCGGGCTGTTGCGCGCTGGGACTTGCCGGCTGCTCCCGGGCACCGTCGGCGGAACCGCCCCCGCCGGCCGAGCCGCCCGCGCCGTTCCCCCGTCCGGCGGCCGGCGAGTTTGCGGTGATGACGTTCAACCTGAACCAGTACGCCCTGCTGGACCGCGACGGCGACGCCGACACGCTCGAACCCAAGCCGCCGGAGGAAGCCGGCTCCATCGTCGAAGTCATCCGGCAGGTGTCGCCCGATATCCTCGCCGTGCAGGAAATGGGCGATCCCGCCGCCTGGGCGGAATTCAAGTACAGCCTCCGACAGGCCGGGCTCGACTACGGGCATGAAACCTATCTGCGGCGGGGCCGGTCGGTTCTGAACCTGGCCGTCCTCTCGCGCTTCCCCATCGTCGCCACGAACTGCCACGTCGACGACGCCTACACGATCGGGCCCACGAAATTCCCGGTCATGCGCGGCTTCATCGAGATCGATCTGGAAATCCAGCCGCAGTATCGCCTGCGCCTGATGGTGGCCCATCTCAAATCCAAGGTCTTCCATTCCTTCGGCCAGGCCGAAATGCGCCGCAACGAAGCCCGCCTGCTCAACAACCGCATCCGCGACGCGCTGGCGGACGAGCGCGTCAATCTGCTCGTCGTCGGCGATTTCAACGACACGCCGGCCTCGGCGGCGCTGCGGGACATCTCGTCCTACAAGCGCCGGCGGATCCTGCACGATTTGCGGCCGGCGGACGCGGTCGGCGACGCCTGGACGCACCGGCAAAACGACGACACCTACCACCGCATCGACTACATGCTCGCCAGTCCCGGCTTGCTGCCCGAAGTCGTGCCCGAAAAAACCTACGCCGTCCGGTCGCCCCTGCTCGCCGGATCTTCCGACCATCGGCCGCTCGTGGCCACGTTCGTCGCCGCCGAGCGCCATCCCGAAGCCGCGCCCGACCTGTCCCAGCGCCTCCCGCCCGAAATCCCCCAGAACGACTGAGCCGCCCATGACCGCACCGAAGCCGACCGTCATTCTCCTCGTGTCCTGCCCCGACCAGCGCGGCATCGTCGCCGCCCTGTCCACGTTCATCACCGAAAACAACGGCAACATCATCGCCCTCGACCAGTACGTCGACGTCGAAGAGAGCGCCTTTTTCGCCCGCATGGAGTGGGAACTCGACGGGTTCGCCGTTCCGCTCGCGGAGTTCGCCGAGCGTTTCGCGGCCGTTGCCCGGCCCCGGCAGATCGCCTGGACCCTGCACCGCTCCGACCAGCGGCTGCGCATGGCCGTGTTGGTTTCCAAGCAGGCCCACTGCCTCTACGACGTCCTGGCCCGCCACGAAAGCGGCGAGTGGCCGGCGGACATCGCCCTGGTGCTGTCCAACCACGAAGACCACCGCGGTCTCGTCGAGCGCCACGGCCTGCCGTTCCATTGCCTGCCCGTGACGGCCGCGACCAAGGCGGAAGCGGAGGCCCGGCAGATCGCGCTGCTGCGCGCTGCCGGCGCGGACTTCATCGTGCTGGCCCGCTACATGCAGATCCTCAGTCCCGCGTTCGTGCAGGCGTTCCCGATGCGGATCCTCAACATCCACCACTCGTTCCTGCCGGCCTTCGCCGGCGCCAACCCCTACCGCGCGGCCCACGACCGCGGCGTCAAGATCATCGGCGCCACCGCGCACTACGTCACCGAGAAGCTCGACGAAGGCCCGATCGTCGAACAGGACGTCATCCGCGTCTCGCACCGCCAAGGCGTGGACGATCTCGTCCGCCTCGGCCGCGACCTGGAAAAGATCGTGCTGTCCCGCGCCATCTATTGGCACCTGCACCACCGCATCCTGATCTACAAAAACCGCACCGTCGTTTTCGCCTGATGGCCGCGCCGGATCTCAACCGGTCCGGGGACCGCCTCCGCGCGGCCGATCGCGGCCTGCTCCGGGCCTTGGCCGCGCGGGCCGCCTGGCCCCGGGAACCCGGACCCGCGTGGAACGGGCCGGCGGATCTCGCGCCGCCCCTGGCCGAACTGCTCTATGGCGTGGCGTCCGCCGGCGCGGCCGCGGATCCCGACGCCGCCGCCCAGGCCAACCCAGTCCTCTCCGCGGCGCTGGAAACGCTGCGCGCCGGCGCGGCGGAACGGGCGGAGGCCCACTTCGAACAGCAGCGGCCCGCGTCCCAGGCCGCGCTCGAAAACGGCGACCGCGAGCAAATGGACGTCCTGCTGACCGATCTGGCGGCGGATCTGGCGCGGCTCGACGCCATCCGCGCGGCGGCGGCCGAGGATGCGCCGCTTCTGTCCGACGAAACCGTCGGTCTGCTCTGGCGCGAGTACGTCATTCCCTGGACGCACCGGATCGAAATCGCCCACCTCATGGATCCCCGCCCATGATCCGCGCCGGTCTATTCCTGGCGCTTTCGGTCTTCTTCGCCTACGTGTCCCGCCGGTCGCTGGTGCGGCCCCGCACCCATGGGTTCTGCCGATTCTTCGTCTGGGAAGCGCTGGCGGCGCTGTTCCTGTTGAACGGGTCCCATTGGATCGACGATCCGTTCGGGCCGCGCCAACTGGTCTCGTGGACGCTGATCACCGTTTCGGCGGCGCTGGCGCTGGCGGGTGCGCACGCCTTGCGCACCTACGGCCAGGCGGGGCCGCAGCGGACCGAGCCCGAGTTGTACGCGTTCGAACGGACGTCCTGCCTCGTCACGCGCGGAATCTACCGGTACCTGCGCCACCCGCTCTATTCCTCGCTGGTGTTCCTGGCCTGGGGCGTGTTCCTCAAGCGGCCGGGCGCGGCGGGGTTGGCGCTGGCGGCGGCGGCGACGCTGTTCCTGGGGCTGGCCGCGCGCCGGGACGAGGCCGAATGCCGGAACTATTTCGGCGCGGCCTACGACACCTACGCCGCGCGTACGCCGGGGTTCCTGCCTTTCGGACCGTAGTCCGGCGCACCGCGTCAACCGGGATCGAGACCGGGACAACCGGCGACGCGCCAGCCGCGCGGAAACGCGCGGCACTGCCGCGGGCGGGCGGCATAGATCCGGCAGCCGTTGTCGGCTTGCAGGAATTCGCAGGCGCCGTCGGGCGCTTCCTTGAAGGTCAACTGCGCGCGGTTGCGGGCGAGCGCGGCATGGCGGGCGATGAAATCCTCTTCGGCCAGCCCCAGCGCGGCGGCGGCCGCCGCGACGTCTTCCGCCTCCAGCAGCACCGAACCCGGCCAGCGGCAACAGGCGCCGCAACGCCGGCAAACAAAGGGGACCGAAGCATCCATGGCCGAAAGGAACGGCGCGGCGCGCCTACTGCATGAACATGCGTTCGCCGCCGGGACCGATCATGATCGGGTTCTTCTCGTCCTGCAGTTCGCAGGCGACGTTGAGGTTCTTGATCCAGGCCAGGTTGCGGGCGCGCTGGAAGATCCGGTAGCTGTCCGGCCGCACGAGGAAGCAGATGAACTGGGTTTCCGGATCGATCGCCGCCAGCCGGGAGCCGTACCACTTGTCCGGGGTTTCCGCGGCCTGGCTGGTGAACTCGTAGCCTTCGGCCTCGGGGATCGGCAGCAGCACGTACTTGCCCATCAGCGCGTAGGTGTAGTCGAGTTTGTGGCCGCCGACTTCCAGCAAGGTCTGGGCCGCCACCTTCAGGAATTCGGTTTCGTTGCCCGCCGTCTTTTCCCGCAGCTCCTCGGTCTTTTCGTCGCAGGCCTTCTTCAGCTCGTCGACCGAAATGTGGAACAGCTGGTTCTTGCGGCACTCGAAGAACACGGGGGCCTTGTCGTCGGACTGCATTTCCTTGGGCGTGGCGACCAATACGGTGATCTGCGAGGCGTCGATGCCCGTCAGCAGAATGATCAACACCAGCACGCCCAGGATGCAGGTCATGAGGTCCGTGAAGGAGCTCAAATCCATGGCCGGTCCGGACGCCATGGCCTAAGTCCCCTCTCCGGCCGGCGCGGCGGTTGCGGCGGCTTCCGCGGCGGGCGCGGCTTCCGCAGGCGGGGCGGCGGGCGCCGGTTCGGGCGCGCCGAGCACCTTGATTTCCCGGCCGGCATCCCACGGCTCGAACCCGACGCCGATGCCCCGGTCCCGGATCACCTGGCGCAGCTTGCGCTGGAACGTGGCGCTGCCGGGGCGCAACAGCAGAATGATGTAGCGGACCGACTTCACCCGCTCCACGTCGTCCAGGAACAGTTCGAAATCGTTGCCTTCGAAAACGAGATCCCGCGCCTCGATCACCTTCGCCTCGGGATGGATGATCAGGCGGGTCGGTTCCACGTCCACGTAGATGGGATCCTGCTTCATGTTCTGGAACTTGGGCGGGATGAAGGTGTCGGCTTCATCTTCCTCGCCGTAGACCGACCCCGTGACCAGCGCGCCGATCTTGATGTTTTCCGGGTTGCTGATGATGGTCAGCACGTTGCTGACCAGCATCATCATCAGCACGCCGATGAGCATCAGCACGATGTTCTGGAAGCCCGAGGAATCGAAATCGGCCATCTTCGCCATGGCTAGGGGGCCTCCGAGGCGGCGGCTTCGGCCGCCGGCGCGGGCGCGGCCGCGCCCGCGGGTTCGGCCGGGACGTCGGCGTCGGATGCGGCTTCGAGGCTGCGTTCCACGCGCTTCTTCTCGACGATGTCCTTCAGGTCGGCCTGGGCGCCGGTGACCTTGGTCTCGTCGGCCTCGTCGCCGAACGCGATGGTCATGCTGGCCGGGAACTGGCCGAGCTTGAGCCAGCCGACGGACCGGTTGGCGCCGCCGCCGGCGCCGCCGAAGCCGGAAACCAGCAGGTTGCTGAATTCCTCTTTCGTGATGGCCCCGCCTTCCATGCCCTCGATGGTGGCTTCTTCCATGAACGAGGCGTCGTAGGAAACCATGCCGCTTTCCGTGCCGACCGACTTGACCACCAGCTTGGCCTTCTGTTCGCGCGGTCCCTGGAACAGGGTGAGATAGTAATCGCCGTAGATGCCGGCCCCGAGGAAGGACAGATTCACGTAGACGCCGCCGTCGGACTGGTCGAGCCCGCACACCACCACCGGCACGTGCAGGCCGCCCGGCGCGGAAGCCACCTTGGAGACGTTCGTGCCGGACATGCGGTACACGCCGACGTCGCCCTCGAAAAGCGGTTTGGTCTGCTCGACCGCGCCGCTCTTGCGCCGGGCGGAAAAGAAACTCAGGCTGGGACTGACGGCCGATTCCGTCATCACCACCTTGCTCGGGAACAGCAGGAAGAATTCGACGGATTCGATGGGGTCGGCTTCCGCCCCCTCGACTTCGATCGCCGCCCGCACCCGGCCGGCCACGATGGGCATCTTGCCGGCGATGTCGCTGAGGTTGAATTCCACCGCATGGGTCGAATCTTCCGGCAGGATCTCCTTGGCGGCATCCTGCAGGCGATCGAAGAAGTTGTTGAGGAAGGCCGGCGCCTCGGACGGCATGCCCATCATGCCTTCGGCCGAGCGGACGATCTGGCGCATGACCGTTTCGTTGATGCGCATTTCCGAGCTCGGCTTGCATTCAAGCAGCCGGCCGGCCGCGGGATCCGTCACGACGTAGCGGACGTTTTTCCGGTCCATGGCGATGTCGCCGACGGACTTCAGCTCTTCGGTCAGGGTCATCTGCTGGCCGGTAAAGGGTTCCATGCGCCGCAGGCTCGCCTTGCCGGGCGCATCCTGCAGGCCGAGGATGAAGCTGCCGTCCGGGAACAGCGCCAAGCTCGCCAGCTCCGAACGGCCGGCGGCCGCCGGCGAGCCGCCCAGCATCATGTGGCGATCCACTTCCCACCAGGACAAATCGCCCTTGACGCGGTCGCCCAGCAGCATCACGTCTTGGCGCTCGGAAATCGCGAACGTGCTGAAATTGGCGAAAGGACCGAAATCGATCACCCACCAGTTCCCGTCCGTCTCGCGCATCAGGGCCGAACCGAACTTCATGAACTCGGAGCCGATCTCGTCGGCGCCGACGACGTACAGGCGGTCGCCGGGATCGACCAGCAGGTCGCGCCACATGAATTCCTGGTCCAGCCACGGCACGGGCACGCAGCGCGCGACGGCGTACCGGCCCTGTTCGTCGGGCCGGAATTCAAGGATGCGTCCGTTGGGCACCTGTTCGGCCACGAACAGCGTGCCGTTGGTGGAAATCGAAATCGCGCCGGGACGGTGGAGGACGGGCTCCATCCACTTGTCCATGGGCATGTCGTCCGAAATCGCCCAGCGGGGCAGTTCCGCCGAAACCGTCCAGCCCGGAGCCAGAGCCGGTTCCGGCCGGCCGTTTTTCAGGACGAGGATGCGACCGCTGCCTTGTTCGGACACGTAGACGTCGCCCGTGACGGGATGGACCGCCGCCCCGCTCGGTTCCTGCAAGCCTTCGGCCAGCGCGCGGACGGACAAGGTCTGGCCCGCCGCCTCCGCCGCCCACGCGAACGCGGCCGCGCAAGCCAAGGGAATGAGCCAAACTCGGAGACCGTTCCGCATGGTCGCGCGTCCGTCCGCCGGGCCCCTAGGAAACGACTTCCTCGTGCAACGTGATCACCCGCGGCTTGCTCAGGCGGCGGCAGAATTCGTCGGTCGTCGCCAGATGCTCGCGGAGCTGCGTAAACGACTTCTGGAAATCGTCCGCGCCGGCGATGCCCGCCATGGCGCGTTCCAGCGCCTGTTCCACCTTGAGCAGTTCCTGGATCTTCGCGCCGAGCTCCACGATGGTGGCGATCTGCTGCTCGACGATCCCGGCCGAATCGGCGGCCTTCTGCAGGCTGGCGCCGAGCGTGGCCTGGATGTCCCGGGCGGTGCCCGCGTATTGGTCGGCCATCTCCGCGGCCCGCGCGTGCGCGTGCTCCATCGCGGCGGCCAAGGCCTTGACCTCGTCGTCCGTGGCGTCCTTGCGCACGTCGACGTAGCGCTGGGTCAGTTCGTCGAACTGCTTCTTCAGCTCTTCGCCGGCTTTTTCGATCGACACCGTGAAGACTTCCTCGTAGCGATCCGGATCCGGGATGTAGCGGCGGAACGCGGCTTCGATCGAATCTTCGAGGTTTTCGATCATGATCGTCTGCTGCTCGGCCGACGGCAGGCGGCGCACGAAGTGTTCGTCCAGATAGATGTCCACTTCCGCCATGAACGAGCTCTCGCGACGCATCACCGAGGTCAGCGGAAACTGCACCAAGGTCACCAGCATCAGCGCCAGGAACGTCGTGTCGAAGGCGACGCCCAGGCTGATCGTCACCTGCGCGATGGCGCCTTTGATGGCCGACAGTTCCGCGGACCCCGACAGGAAGTCGGCGAACCCGCCGACGGCCGCGCCCAGTCCCTGCACCGTGCCGATGAACCCCAGAATGGGAATCACCCAGATCATGAGGCGCGCGATCGTGAAGGTCATGTCCGACATGCCGTTGTCGCGCGTGGCCTCGGCGCTGATCCAGCCCGATACGCGGCCCAGATCCTTCGTGGCCACCCACAGGCCCAAGGCGCGGTCCAGACGGCTGAGCAGGATGCTCTTCTTGTCGCCGCCCGTTTCCTGGATCCGTTTGCGCAGCCCTTGCAGCTCTTCTTCGCTCTCCATGTTGACGCCCGTCAGCTGCGCCGTGTCGTCCGAGATGTGCTGGATCTGGGTCTTGAGGATCTTGTTCTTCTGGATGATGAAGAACACGATGACGAAGAAGGAGAGCAGTTCGAGCCATTGAATGGGCCCGCGTTGGTTGATCAGGCCGTTGACGTATTTCAGGAGCCCCGCGCTGTACATGCGGTTGGCGAAGTTGAGCGCCGTGCAGAACAGCACGGTGCAAACCACCGATCCGATGATCTGGATCCAGACGTTCGCGTCGGTCGTCGGACGCGTTCCCGTCAAGCCAACGATCTCTTCCGCGACGTCTCCGGCGGCCGCCGCGGCGGATTCGGCTTGGAGGGTGGGTTGTGTATCCAGTTCTTCCGCGTTGACCTTGGCCATATCCTGCACCTGTCCTTGAGGTTGAATCCAACGCCGCACATGCGGGCGGCAACGGATTTGACTGTCTCAAAACCCGCCCGGGCCGTCGATAGAAAATTGAACGGGAACAAAACAATCTCCGGGGTTGGAAATCGGGCGGGTTCAGCCGTACGGCCGATCCCCAAATCGTCCCGCCCCGCCGCGCAAATAGCCCCAGCCATAGGCAACGTGCGCGCAGGGAAACGCGAGGGCCGTGAGAAGTCCGCGCGGCCGCCCCCGGGCCAGCCGCAGGCTTTCCCCGCCGATGACCAGGGCATAGGCGCCCAACGGAAGCAGCCAGATGCGCCACCCGGCCGGCCACAGGAGCAGCGCCCCGGCCAAACCGGCCAAATACAGAACGAAGGCCAACGGCGCGGCACGCCACAGCCATTTCCAGCTCGCGCGGCGGCCTTGATAGAGCCCGTACTCGCGGAACTGCCGTCCAAACGCGCGGCCGAGGCGGCGCCGGTGATGGTACACCCGCACGGCGGGATCGTACCGCACGCGCCGGCCCATCCGGCGGGCCAACCCGCAAAAGGCCATATCCTCCGACGTGTCCAGTTCGGGGCGAAAGCGCAAGCCCGGCAAATTCCGGGCCAGCATGTTGCAGGTCGGCAATTCCTCGACTTCCCGGGCGGACACCGGCACGTGGCGGATATAGGCCGCCCCCATCCCCAGCGGACTGGCCATCACGTCGCCGCAAGCCTTTTGCCGCAGGTCGTCCTCGGGCGGGGTCAGGTTGGGCCCGCCGACGATGGCAACCGTTTCATCCGCGAAAAGCGGAAGCGCCTGCGCCAACCAATCCGGAAATACCCGGGCGTCCGCATCCACGAATCCGAAGACGTCCGCCGCGCTGTTGTCCATCGCCACGTTTCGCTTGCGCCCGGGATTCACCGGGCCGCTGGGCAATTCGCGTACTCGCTCCGCCCCCGGCATCCGGCGGATCGCGATCCAATCCGCCGCTTCCAGCGGTGCATCCGGCACCAGCGTGACGCCTTGGCAAGGAGGCACCATGTCCAGCGCCGCGCGCGTACTTTCCGCCGTCCAGGCATCCCAGCGCCGAAACGGAATCACCACGTCGACGAACGGACCGCCGCTCACGCCGCGACCTCTTTCCGGCGGGCGGTCGCGATCAACCAGCCGGCCGCCCCCAGCCCGGCCAATATCCCAATCCATTGCAGGAGAATAGGCAAAGACGACGGCCGGTAAGCCAGTTCGACCCGGTGCGTGCCGGCTTCCTCGATGGCGACGCCTTGGAACATGTAATCGACCCTCACGACCGGCCGCGGTTGTCCATTCACGGTCGCCTTCCAGTTCGGATCGAATTTTTCCGCCACGCGCAAGACGACCGGGCCATGGTTTTTCACGGTGAAAACGGTGCGCCCCGGAATCAGCCCCTCGATTTCGATCTCCGGCATGGGACCCGGATCGCCCGCCGGCGGCGCGCAGACGTCGTTGCCGGGGGTCAACAGCACGGACTCGTAGGGAATGAAGTGCGGGGCGGCCAGCGTTTTCAGCGCCTCCTCGTCCGAAACCGTGCGCCAAGACCGGACCGCGGCCACCCGCGGCGGCACGTCTTTCATTTTCAGCACGACTTCCGGCGCTTGCAGGGAAGGCTTCACGCTGCGCACGGCCACGCCGCCGCGGCCGTCGTCGTAGGGCTGGTAGGCCCAGGCCAGTTCCAGTTGTCGCGCCCAGTCCGGATTCGCCAGCAACTGCGCGGCCACTGGGCCATGCGCCATCACGTGGCTCACCGCCGCCAACTTCCACATGCGCACCGGATCGCGCACGGCACTCCAGAACGCGGCGTAGTCCGCCGGCGGGCGCGGCAACTGGGTGACTTCGATCGTCGGCACGCCGTGGTATGGGAACAGATAGGTCAGCCAGAAATTATAGAATCCGTCCTTGGTGGCCATCGCCGTGCGGTTGGGCCCGACCTCGCGCTTCAAATAGCGCACCAGTTCGTTGTCCGCCACGTAGCCGGCCGGCATCGTCTGCACGTAGTGCGGCGCCAGGATCACGGCCGCATCGAAAACGACCACCAGCGCCGGCAGCCACGCGCCCCACGCAACACGCCGCCATCCATCGGACGACACGGAGGTCGTCCCTCCAGTTCCCGGTTTTCTGGAGGGTCGGGCTCCGTCCCGACCGTTCTCTGTATTTTTTGCCCGCACCAGCAGCCACAGGATGCCCGCTCCAAGCAAAAACGCCCCCCCCGCATAGGTTACGGCAAATGCCTTGTTCCATTGGATGGCCCGGCCCGCCGGCCCCCAGCCTGCCGCCGCCAGCCGTGCCGCGCCGGCCGCCAGATCCGTCCACAGCGCCAAGCCCGACAGCAGGCACACGGCTGCGGAGATGCCGGCGCCCCAGATCCACTTCCGCGCCGCGCGCGGTTCCAGCTTCAGCGCGGCGTCCAACCCGAACGCCGCCAGCACGCCCCACGCCAGCTGGAAGAAGTGGATGAACTTGTTCGGATTGCGGATGCTGCCGAAGCCCGGCAGGAGACTCAGCGGCTTGTAGAGCACGAAAAACTTGCCGAACGCCAGCAGCAGGGCCACGAGACAGAGTCCGCCCCAGACGAACACGGCCGCCGCCGTCTCTGGATCTTCCCGCCGCCGCCGAAATGCCGCCGCCAAGCCGAGCACCGCAAACAGGAGCGGCACCGCGCCCACGTAGACGTTCTCCAGCTTGAAATTCATGAAGCCCTGGCGCGTCTGCTCGTAGCCTTCGCTGCGGCCCATCTGGCCCCAGTAGGGCCCCTTTTCGTCGCCGCTGCGCCAGCCTGTCCAACCCGGCGCAATGAAATCCAGGCTCTCTCCGGGTGGCTGGCTCCATTGGGTGACGTAGGCCCAGCGTTCTTCGGGAGTCTGCGTGTCCGTGGCTTCCGTCACGCCCGACCCCTTGGCGGCCAGCGAGGCCCCGCCTGCCAGCAACGCCGCCGCCAGCGCCGCGCCCCAAGCCTGCTTCGCCAGCGCCGCCGGTTTCCATCCGCCGGCCGCGCGGGCGGCTTCGAACAAGCCCAGCGGCGCCAACAACAGCGCGCAAAACAGCGCCACGTCGGCCTGCTCCAGGAACATCGCGCCGGCCGCCGCACCGGCCACGACGCCCCATGCGGGCTTGCGCGTGCCGCCCCAGCGGCCCAGCGCGAAAACCGCCAGCGCCAGGAACGGCATCAGCCCGTATTTGCCCACGTGCCCCGCATAGGTCAGCGTCAGGTTCGTGCCCACCCAAAACGCCACCAGACCGCCGAAGACGCAGGCCGCCACGCGCAGGCCCCTGTCCTTGAGATAGAGTGCCAGCAGCCACGCCGACAGCGCCAGGCACAGCCCGTGGTACAGGTTCATGAACGTCCCCGCCGACACGGCCTTCAGCAGGAAATAACCCGGCCGCACCATGCTCATCGCCGGCATGCCCCACAGCGCCTCGCCGATCCACGGATGCACGACGGAATTCTCCAGCATGCGCTGGCTGTTGCGCAGCAGCCCCACGTTGTCGTCGCTGCTCAGCAGCACCGTTCCCGGCTTCCACAGCGCATGGAAAACCAGCAGCGCGACCACCCCGAACAACGCGAGAAGAACAATTCCCTGCCACCGGTTGGATTTCATGCCGACATCAAAAGGATTCCCGCATCCGCTGGCAATCCTAAACCACCCGGTTGAGAGAAGGACGAAACAGCGGGAAGGCCGTTCCCGGCGGCCGGCAGCCTTATTCGGCCCGCATCCGCAGGAACAACCGGCGGTTGAGATCGATCTCTTGCGGCAAGCGCAGCTTGATGACGGCGGCCGCACCCTCGCGCCGGAGCGAAACCGGGACCATGCCGGCGCGATTCCATCCGGCCGGCGCCAACAGGTCCTCGGTGAAATCGAACCCCACGCCACCCGGCGCGCCGTCCAGCACGGAGTACGTCACGGTCATCGAGCGAAGGCCCGGAAACAGTTCCTCCTCCGCCAACAAGAACGGAATTTCATCGGCCCGCAACGGGTCCGTGCCCAGTTGACGTTCCAGCCCGTTCGGCAAGGCGTCGGCGTCCGGATCGGCGGCGTCCGCCGCGTAGCCGGCGTTCTCCACCTGCGCCAGCCAGCGATCGCGCCAGTGTTCCAAGGCCGACCACGTCCGGGCTTCCAAGCGGAGGAAAGCGGACTCGGCGCCGTTGGGATTGAGCGACGCGATCAGATAGTGGCAGAGCGCATCCGTCGGCAAGCCCTCGTCCACGAAGGCCGTCCGGGTTTCGTCGAAATCGGCCAGGCGCGTCCAGGCCGTCTCGTCCCCCAGTTTCCGGCGCACGCGATAGCCCGTCGCCCACGATACGGACGTCCACGTCACGCGGATGCGGTTGGTGGCCAACGCCACCGCCGAGCCGGTCGTCGGGGGCTCCGCCGCCGAACCGCTCGCGGGATCGAACAACCGCACCGCGGCTTCATAGTAGTCGCACGGGAGGGATGCGGAATCCGCCCCCGCCACGCGGCATTCGGCCGGCGTCGCCGCGAACGCCAGCAGCGCTTCGGCGGAACCGTTGCCTTCCAACGCCTGGAATTCGATCTCGGCGACCGTTTGCGCGCCGGGGGCAAAGGCCTCGGCGTCCGGCAACGTCACGCCGAACGCGAGCGCGCCGGCCGCCGCCTGTTCCTCGTTGGGCAGGAAGACGCCGTTGGTGGCCGCGCCGCGGAGCTGGAGCCCCCGGTAGGCGATGGCGTCGGGATCGAACGCCAGGCTGAGCGCCAAGGCCCGTTCGTCGCCCTGCGCGTCGAACTCGAGCTGGACCGCGAAGGACTGGCCGCGCAGCGCCTCGGCCGGCGCGACGAGCGCCAGCGACCGCGGCGCGGTGCCCAGCGGCGCCGCCGCCGGCCCGCGCACGCCGCCCGTTGCGGAATGGGTCGGACCGCAGACTTCCCGGAGCGCTTCCTGCCCCTTGGCGCAGCGCTGGATCGCGACCTTGTCGGCCATGTCGATCCGGCCATCGCCGCAGGTCTCGAGCGGCGCGCAATCCACCCGCTGGAATTCCCGTTCATCGAGCGGAACTTCCACCCCCAGCGCGAACAACAAGGCCAGATGGACGTCTTCGTCGTCCACGGCCCCGTCGCCATGCGGGCGCGGATAGACGTCGCCCTCGAAGGCCATCGCGGCGACGGCGATCCGCCCGTCTTCCCACTGGATGCCGGAAGCGCGGCCATCGATTTCGCGCGCCACGGGTTCGTCCTGGACGTGCAGGACGTGGTCGCCGGCCTCTTCGGCCAGGAACTGCAGGGTCGCCACGTGCTTGGCGCCCGCGCCGAACGGATTTTCGGCCGGCGCCTGCAGGATCACGCCGACCGCGCCGTTCGTATCCGGTACCGCTTGCGCCAAGACCTGCGGTGCGTCGGCGCCGGCCTGGATTCCCGTCCAGATCACGCCGCTGCCGAATCCGACCGAGAACGCCACCCGGAATTCGCCGCCCGTCGAGACCATTTCCACCGGCACCGCCACGCTGCGACCGGGGACGCCGGTACCGTCCAAGATGCGCACCCGCGAAGCCGGGACGGCGGGACGAATGGCCACGGCGAACAGCCGCTTGCGCATCGGCGACTCCTGGGTATGGCGTTCGGTCGTGAACGCCTCCACGGGGTCGCGCTGGGCCAGGATCAGTTCCAGCCAGAGCCCGTTGGTTCCGGATTCCGGCGCGCGGAACGCTTCCGGAATCGCCGCCGCCACGGACTGGCCCGGACAACCCGGCACGCGATAGAAATTCTCCAGCTCCACGGGCGTCCCCGCGGCTGCGCCTTGTTCGTCGCGGAAACCCAGCACCACGCGGACCGGATGGGCATTGCCCGGCGGACTGCGGATCCAGGCGGAAAGCGGCCCGGTCAGCAGCGCCCGGCTGTCCGCCGGATTCACGGCGTTGGTCGCCGCCGCCGCGCCGTCGAGGGCGAGATCCGCGGATTCCACGTGCAAGAGATAGCCGCACCCGCCATCGGAATCCGGAGTCGCCACGCTGGATTCCGAGCTGAATCCGGAATGGCCCCACGCATTGAACGCGCGCACCTTGTAGGCATACCGCGCACCCGGCGCCACGGCCCCGTCGAAATGGCTCCCGGCGTTGGACGAAACTTGCGCGAGCAGGCTCCAGTCGGCCGCCTCGGTCCGGCGCCAGATTTCGAATCCATCTTCGTTGAACGACGCATCCTGCCAGACCAGCGACACTCCGCCGGCTTCCGCCAGGCTGGCGCAAAGCGCATGCGGCGCCGCCGGCAACGACGGCATCTGGATGCAGGCGACCTCGCCGTAGTCCGAAACGCCGTCCGGCCACGTCGCCGCCACCCGGTACTCGTAGAACTGGCCGGGCAACACGGTCGTGTCCGCCCAGGAGCGCAGCGTCCCGTTCGACAGAAACGCGATGCCCCATTCGCCTTGCGGCGCGCGCCGGGCCAACAGGAAACCCAACGGCGATCCGCTGCAATCCCACGTGGCCCGCGCCACGGTCGGTTGTTCGGCCACGAGCGCCAGGTTTTCGGGCACGTAGAACCGATCCAGGTCGCGCGTGTCCAGCGTGAACAGGGCCGACGTTCCCGGCAAGTCGCCGCGCGTGTCCAGCGCGAACAAAGCCGAGACCGTTCCCGTCTCCGGATCGCGCGTGTCCAGCGTAAACACCGCGGAAACGGCGTTCTCCAGGATGCGGGTATCCAGCGTGAACAGGGGGCTGATCTGGCCCCGGACGCCGGAGGCCCATCCCGCCCACGCCAGCGCCACCAGCGCCACCGCGGCCAGCCGGAGCCCGCTCCGTTTCATGGCCGGCTCCTGGCGCCGATCGCGCTGCGTCCTGGTTGCGCCGCTTTCATGTCCGCCCTCAGCGCAGGAACAGACCGAAGGCGAACCCTTCGCCGGTTCCGCTGTACGCCCGGAGAATCTCGCAATCGCTGCCGTCCAAATTCGCGCGGGCAATGGCCCGGTTTTCCCACGTGACGAAGTTGTCGATCAGGCACATGTACATCTTGTTGTTGGCCACGTCCAATTTGAGGGTGACGCAGAAGACGTACGGCGCGGGAATCGTCAGGACCGTTTCCAGTCCGCTGCCGTCGAGATTGCAGCGGTAGATCGTCGAGTTGTTCGGATCGTCGGAGAAATAAATCTTCCCGTTTGCCAGATCGAGGGTCATCGCGTCGCCGCCGTTGGCCCGGACGATCTGGGTCAGGTTGCTCCCCGTGTAGTCCACGCGCCAGATCCAGCGGCACTGGTCGCAGGTGCCGTTGTAGGCCGACCGGAAATAGACGTGCCGGTGGGCGGGATCGACTTCGATCTGCCCGCGCTGGCCGATCATCGGCGACAGCGCGGAGGCCGACACGATCCGCTGCCAGCCCTGGGCGCTGCTCTCGTTGTAGGCATACAGGCCGTTGTAGTACAGTCCGGCAAAAATGGTCGCCGTCGCCGGATCATAGGCGATCCCCTGCCCGCCGCTGTACCCCGGCCCGTTGAGGAACGAGCTGGCGGCTCCGCCCTGCACCGTGTTGTACGTCCAGACCGCCGATCCGGAATACCACGTCGAGAACAACAGCCGATTGCGGGTTTCATCCGTCGTCAGGAAACAGGATTTCGGCAGGCCGTCGGACACGAGCGTATTGGCGCTGCCGTCCAGGTTCATGCGGAACAGCTGCGAGCCCGACACGTAGAAGATTCCGCCCTGGGCTTCGGCGGCCGTGGCGTTGATGCGGACGAGCATCTGCGTCGAATATTGGTCGTTCCAATCGGCGCGGGCATCCCAGACGAACTGCCGCAGACTGCCGTCCGCCGGGATTCCCGGCCCGACGTCGCTGCCGGGATAGAACGTGTTCGCCGGCACCGCCCACGTGTCCCCCGCATCGGAGGAAATGTCCACCGCGACGTTCGCCACCCCGCCGTTGGTTTCCGCCATGCGATAGGTGACCGTCACTTTCTTGTTCGCGCTGTCCGGCTCCACGCCGACGTCGTAGACAGGAACGGTTTCACTCCAGGCGAGACCGCAAGCCAACACCAGAATCCCCAAACCGCAGGAAATGCTTTTCATGACGTACTCCTCGGCCAGAGCAGGCGCGTTTCGCAACTTGCGCCCAGTCCAACGAAGAAAATTCTAGCACCGGGCAACCCAAATTGCATTAATTATATGTTAAATAATTAATGTAAACGGGAATACAATTAGGATCCCGGGGAGCAATCCAATTCCGCCCAGCGGGCGAAAAGCCGATCCAGTTCCGGCGGAATCGACAAGGTGCGGGATGTCGCTGCCTGGACGGCGGCCGACGGTTTTTTATAAAAACCGGGCTCTGCCATGAGCCGGTGCAGCTCGTCCAGCTCGGCTTCCAGTGCCGAGATTTGACCCGGAATTTCCTGCAGTTCCTTGCGCTCCTTGTTGCCGAGCTTCCGCGGCTTGGCCGCGGCCGGCTCGGCGCGTTCCGCAGGCTCCGGCGCGGACGCAACCGCTTTGCGCTGCGCCAGCCAATCGTCGTAGCCGCCCGGATATTCGTTGACCGCGCCGTCCCCCTCGAACGCCAGCGTGCTGGTGACCACCTCATTGAGGAATTGGCGGTCGTGGCTCACCAGCAGCACCGTGCCGGAATACTCCACCAGCAGGTCTTCGATCAGCTCCAGCGTTTCCAGATCCAGATCGTTCGTCGGCTCGTCGAGCACCAAGACGTTCGCCGGGCGCGCGAACAGCCGCGCCAGCAGCAGCCGGCTGCGCTCCCCGCCCGACAACACCTTGACCGGGCTCCGCGCCCGCTCCGGCGTAAACAGGAATTCTTCCAGATAGCCGATCACGTGCTTGCGCCGGCCGTCCACCGTCACGCTCTCGTTGCCGTCGGCCACGTTGTCGAAGACCGTCTTCTCCTCGTCCAGTTCCGCGCGCAACTGGTCGAAATAGGCGATTTCCAGCTTCGTCCCGTGCGCCACCGTCCCTTCGTCCGGCGCTTCCTGCCCCAGCAACGTCCGGATCAACGTGGATTTGCCGCACCCGTTGGGGCCCAAGATGCCCACCTTGTCGCCCCGGCAAATGGTCAAGTCCAGCCCGCGGAACAGCCAGCAGCCGTCGTATTGCCGTCCCAGCCCCTTCGCGACAACGACCTTGTAGCCCGAGCGGTCGGCCTCCTGCAGCGCGGCCTTGACCGGGCCGCCGAGGTCCCGCCGTGCGGCGCGTTCGGTACGCAATTTCAGCAGCTCGCGCACGCGGCCCTCGTTGCGCGTGCGCCGCGCCTTCACGCCGCGCCGCAGCCAAGCTTCTTCCTGGGCCAGCTTCTTGTCGAAGACGGCGTTCTGCCGTTCTTCGTCCGCCAACGCCGCCGCCTTGCGCTCGAGATACCGGTCGTAGTCGCACGCCCACGACCGCAGCTGGCCGCGGTCCAGTTCCACGATGCGCGTGGCCAGTTTCCGCAAAAACGCCCGGTCGTGCGTCACGAACAGGATCGCCCCCGGAAAGCGCAGCAGGAACGTTTCCAGCCACTCGATGGACTCCACGTCGAGGTGGTTCGTCGGTTCGTCCAGCAGCAGGAGGTCCGGCTCCGCCGCCAGCGCCTGCGCCAACAGCACGCGCCGCTTCATGCCGCCGGAGAGCGCCGCGCAGTCGGCCTCCGGATCCAGTTCCATCAGCGAGACCGTCTTGCGGGCCTGGAGATCGCGGCGGCTCGCATCCCATTCCGGCCGCGCGCCCCGGCGCACGACGTCCAGCACCGTTCCGGCCAGATCATCCGGCACGACCTGCGGCATCATCGCCACGGCGAGATCCCGCGCGCGCACCACCTCGCCGGCGTCCGGCGGAATCAGTCCGGCCGCGATTTTCAGCAGCGTGGATTTGCCCTCGCCGTTGCGCCCCAGCAGGCAGACCCGCTCGCCGCGCTCGACGTTGAGCATCGCGCCGTCCAGCAGCCACGGCCCGCCGAACCGTACGGAAACGTCCTGGAGACTCAGCAACGCCATGGCCGAAATGCCCTACCGCAAGCCAACGGC
>RZYG01000126.1 GCA_009930415.1 Spartobacteria bacterium
GCCTGCCCACCATGACCAACCAGACCGCCCCGCTCTACACCCCCGCCGAATGGTTGACCGCCCGCACTGCAACAGTGCGGTAGCTCTTCGGACGCTTACCTTCGGACGCTTACGTTGAACTCAGGAAACGGCCTGTTTGCGCATCTGGAGGGAATCCTCCGTGCGCAAAAAAAGCCTTCCCTCGGCTTCGCGCCAAGGGAAGGCTTGTGGACCCGCAGGTCGTCAGCCGCTTACGGCATGCCGAACCAGGAGTGGATCAGCGGGTAGAGCAGCACGGGCATCTGGTTCGGGCCGCCGTGCACGATCTTCCGCTGTGCGCCGTTGGAAGTCTGGAGGATATACCAGGCGCCCGAGGCGGCATGGTACATGGCGATGTCGGCCTTGCCGTCGCCATCGTAATCCGCGGCGACCGGGGTCATGGTCTTGTAGCCGAACTCCTTGATCAGGCTACCGCCGCCGCTGTAGCCGATGCACCACTTCGAGGAGGCGCGGCTCAGCACCGCAAGGTCGGCCTTGCCGTCGCCGTCGTAGTCCGCCGGCACGGGAACCGTGCCCGCCCAGCCCAGCTGTTTCACCCGGCTGCCGCCGCCGCTGTAGATGATGTACCAATTGCCGCTGGAGGGCCGATAGACGGCGATGTCGGTGACGCCGTCGCCGTCGTAGTCCGCCGGCACGGGGATATCGGTTTTGCTGCCGAACTGCACGTCGGAATAGCCTTCCGTGCTGCCGAGGACGTACCAATGGGCGGTGGCCTGATGGAACAGGGCCAGATCGGCGGCACCGTCGCCGTCGTAGTCGCCGGGCAGCGGCACCATGTTGGTGTTGGACTTGAACATGAACTTCCACGAGCCGCCGGAACTGTACAGGATGTACCAATTGCCGGAGGAGCGCTGATAGAGCGCGTGGTCGAGCATGCCGTCGCCGTCGTAGTCCGCCGGCACGGGCACCATCGATTCCGAACCGAAGCTCTTGACTTCGACTCCGCCTGCGCTCTGGAGAACGTTCCAGCGGCCGCCCACGCCCTGGTAGGTGGCGAGGTCGGCCAGGCCATCGTCGTCCCAATCGCCGTAGACCAGATCCACCGGCACGACCGTGACGGTGACCGTGGCGACGTCGGAAGCCTCCGTGCCGTCGTCAACGCGGAAGGTGAACGGGTCGTCGCCCCAGAAGCCGAGGTTGGGCTGGTAGGTCCAGGTGGTCTCGTTCACCGGGGTCAGCGTGCCGTTGACCGGCTGCTCGACGATGGTGAAGTTCAGGGGGTCGCCATCGACGTCCGAACCCGCCAGGATCACGTCCACCGGCTTGTTTTGCAGGGTTTCGGGGTTCTGGGCATTGGCGATCGGCGCATCGTTGTCGGCAACGACGGCGATCTCGACCGTGGCTTCCACGCTGGTCCCGAAGGTATCCGTGACCGTGAAGGTGAAGGCATCCAGCGCCGCAATGGCTTCGCCCTGGCGGCTGTTGTAGTAGTCTTGGACCGGCATGTAGCGGAATTGGCCGCGCCCGGTGAGGAACACGGTGCCGTTGGCCGGAGCGGAAACCACGTCATAGCGCAACGGCAGGCCTTCCGAGCTGAAGCCGCTCAACTGACCGGTCAGCGCTTTGTCTTCGATCGTGCTGAAGGTCGCCTCGGTGGCGATCGGCAGCTCGTTGCGCTGCACCGTGACGTTGATCGTGCCGAAGTCGGAAGCCCCGGCGGCATCGAAGACCTGGTAGGTGATCTGGTCTTCGCCCACGAAGTACTGGTTCGGCGTGTAGGTCACCTTGCCGTTGCGCAGGATGGCCGTGCCGTGCATGGGGTCTTCGGCCATCGTCATGCGCGCAATGGCAGAACCGCAAGCCGTGCCGTCATCGACATCCGTGTCGTTGGCCATGGGATAGACTTCAATCGACTGGTTTTCCAGCACCGTCGCTTCGTCGTCCACGGCCACCGGCGCATCGTTCACGCCGTTGACGGCGATTTCAACGGTCACGAACGGGCTCTGGCAGCCATTGTTGTCCATGACGGCATAGGTGAAGGAATCCGCGCCGCAGAAGTTGGCGTTCGGGGTATAGATGGCGGGCACGTTGTTGCCGAGTCCACCGTCCGGAATGCGCAGCGTCCCGTTGGCCGGTTCTTGACCGATCACCACGCGGCTGATGAAGCCGTATTCTTCCACGTCGTTGCCCGAGAGGGTGATGGTCAGCGGGCGGTCTTCGTCCGTCACCGCCACGCGCGGGAAGGCGATGGGGCAGATGTTTTCACGTCCCACCAGGATTTCCACCCGCACAGGCTCGGACACGTTGGGCTGGCTATCGCCGCACGGGCTGGTTTGGCCGCCATCGACCACGTAATACGAGAACCCATCGGTGCCGTACCAGTTCGTGTAGGGCTTGTAGATGAAGGAGCCGTCCGCATAGAAGCTCAACTCGCCGTGGGACACCTTCTCCAGCGGATGCAGGATGGCCGTCCAAGTGCTTTGTCCGGCATCGACCTCGACGTCCCAATCGTTGGCCAGCACGTTGTTTTCAAGCGTGACGTTCATCGGCGTCTGGAACACGTCGTCCTGCACGATGGCCGGATCGTTTTCCGGCATGACGCAGATGCGGACGGTGCCCGTCGCTTCGGCCGCGACTTCGTTGCCGTCGTTGCAGTCCGAAACGCCTTCGCAATTTTCATCGGCCTGATCCGTCACCACGTAGGTGAACGTGTCTTCGCCGTAGAAGTTTTCGGCCGGGGTATAGACGATTTCGCCGTCGATGAGCTCAACGGTTCCGCCCTGGGCGCTGGTGGCATCCACGCCGACGAGGCAGAGGGTTTCCGGCATCATGCCGGCAACCACGCCGAGGTCGCTGTCGCCGCCGTCCGTGTCGTTCGCCAGCAGGTCTTCCACGGCGATCGCCAGCGGAACGTCTTCCCAACCCGTGAATTCGTCGTCCGAGGCGACGGGCGCGAGGTCGCTGACGGGATTGACCTGCACGTTCACGATGCCCGTGCCCCAATCCTCACTGCCGTCCGGATTGTTGACCCGGAAGGTATAGCTGAAGGAATCCTCGCCGTAGAAGTTTTCGTACGGGCGATACTGGAGCGAGGTAATGACCGAATCGCCCAGCTGCGGATCGACGTAGCTGTCGATGATCAGTTCGCCGTTCTGCGGCGCCAGCGCCCCGCCGACGTTCTGAACGAAGCCGTAACCGCCCATGGCGATGGCGAAATCGCCCACCGCGAGGCCGGAATACTCCTCGCCGGTCGGCAGTTCGGAATAAGCCGATCCGTACACCACAACGCGCGTCAGGTACTTGTTGGGGTCGGTGGTGCTCACGGCAATCCCGCGGGCGCCGGCTCCTTCTACCGTGCCCTGCACGACGACGTTCTGCATGTACGTTCCGCCGACGTTGTCGTAGGCGTAGACGATCAAATTGGTCGTTTCTTCATAATAATCACCCGGTTGCACGTAGAACGAGAAGGCCCGCGTGCCGACCGGCAGATTCATGACGATTTCTTCATCCTGCAATTCAGGATCCGTAGCCGTACTCGAGTAATTGTAGTGATAGACCGGGCCTTGGTATCCGGTTCCCCAGATGTCGGAATTCCAATAGTCCATGCTCAGAACGATGACGGGCTGCAAGGGATCGTTCGGCACGCGATAGGCCGGCTGGCGGCCGCCGATGTCGAGCTGGTTGCCGCAAATTCCGCCGGGGACGAAGACCGTCTGGTTGCTGAAGGGCGCAAATTCATTGATCTGGGCCTGGACATCGAACGGGGTCATGGCGTAGCCGCCGATGCTTTCGGGCAGCAGTTCGCCCGGGCCCGCGACGGTGAATTCCGGCGCCGCCGGACCGGTGAAAGCCGCGATGCCCTCGCCCCAATCGGGGTCAGAATCGTTGGCCAGCAGATCCGCGATCGCGATAGGCGCGATCACATCCTCGCACGTCTCGACGAAGTCGTCGGCCGCGACGGGTTCATCGTTGACGGCCGTCACGTCGACGTAGACCGTGCATTGGATCAGGTCGCCGTGTTCGGAAGCGATCCAGATCGGGAAGCTGTCGCGCTCCATTCCGCACTGCCCGGGGAAGTTTTCCGGCGGCGTATAGACCAGCGTGGAACCATCCAAGGAAGCCGTGCCGCCAAACTGGGTTTCGGTCCAGTTCAGGCTGTTCTGCCAGAGGGCGATGTTGAGGATTTCGTTGCAACCCGCATCCGGATTCATGGCCTGCATGGGGGCCAGGATCTGGACATCGGTAATCGTCAGGGGCAGATCTTCGTCCGTGGCGAACTCAAATCCGGCCGTCGGGCAAACGAGGTCGGAATTGTCCCACGTGTCATTTTCAAACCGGATGCGCAGCAGCATTTCGCCCTTGTTGGGGCAGGTGTTCATGTAGATCGGCAGCAGCGAGCGCTCGTCGTAAACCAGCAGAAACACGTTGACGTCGTTTTTCTGGCCCAAGCAGACCGGGTTCAGGGTTGGATTCAGGGGATCCTCAGGCACGGAAACGCTGACGGAACCAGTGGCCAAATCGATGCCGGCTTCGACCCCCTGCAGAGAGCCGTTGCGTTCCGAATGGGCGTCCACAACGTAGAAAAGGCTGTCTAGATTCTCGCACACGAGCGAGGGATCCATGTCCACATCATAGAAATTGCCGAGAATTTGTTCTTCAGTCCAGGTAACTTTTTGGATTTGGATGCCGTCCGGTTCCCATCCGGAAGTGAGGAAGGTATGCTCATAGTTGAAGACGGGGCCGACCAGCGACGGGCAGTCGTTTTGCGGAATCATGTCGATCTCGACCGTGATGGGTGCGGAAGCAAGGCCGCAGTCGTCCGTCACGCGGACCTGGAAGGAATCGTCGCACTCGTTGTTTTCGTTGGGACAGTACTCGTATACGCCGGCGACAGCCGTTTCCGACAACGTGCCGCGCGTCGGCTGCGCGACGATTTCGAAGGTGAACGTCGTGGGCTCGGTTTCCGGCCAGTCGCAGTCGCAACCATTCAGGTCATCGACGTCGGCCGCGCCGGCGGACAAATCGATGAGGGAGCAAGGCGCGTCTTCCATGATGCTGATCGGGGCCAGACCCGCCAAGGTCGGGGCATCGTTGACGGGATTGACCGTGATGGTCACCACGGCCGTGTCGCTCTCGGCGTCGCAATTGTCGGGATCGTCGCTGGCGGCGTATTCAAAAGTCACCTCGCCGCAATAGTTCGCGGGGGGCGTATAGGTAAAGGAACCATTCGAATTCAAAACCAACGTGCCAACGGCAGGACCCACCGTCACCGCGGCCGTCAAGCCGCCCCCGCAATCGAAATCGTTGGTCAGCACGTTGCCGGAAACCGCTATGTCCTCGTCGGTGACGTAGACGTCGTCCTCGGCCACGGGCGGCGTGTTGGGAAACTGGACCATCACCCGGTTGAACTTGACGTCGATGGGCGGCACGTTGAAAGGCCCGCCGGCGGGATATTCGCCGATTTCATACCAGAACTGATCCACCTGGCAATTCAGGCAATCAATGGTCGCGTTGTAGGTCCATTCATCGGGAGCCGCGATTTGGACGTCGCCCGAATCGGGGCCGGGACGAAGCGTCGTGCCGGACTGCTGCAGGCTACGAACCACCAAGACATTGCCCGGGGTCGTGGGCGTGGCGTAGGCCGGCAGGATCAGGGTCGCCGGATCGACGCTGCCATCGCCATTCAAGTCCAGATTCATCTCGTATTGACCCACGATCGTCACTGCGCCCGCAGGAACGACGGCGACACCCAGCAACGCCAGCGCGGCAACCGCGCCCACCAACCAATTTTTCACTGTATTTGTCATTTTCAACCTCAGTCCTGCTCTTTTTAAAATCATTTTTCCGGTTTGTTTGCCGTTGCGCCGATCTGCACCACGACTTTTCCAATGGCCATGGTTTCTCCGCTGCGCGCGCTAAATTCAAAAGCCGTGGCGCCTTCAAAATCCGGCGGCGCCACGTACTCGAAAGCGTCGGCATGGAAGAGAACTTGTCCAACCCCGGGCGTGCCCGACGGCCGGCGGACGATGCCGCCGATGACGATATCATCGCTGGGTTCGACGGCCGCAGCCTCCAGATCCGCAAAGGGAATGCGAATGGAGCCGTTCGGCTCAACCTGTACTTCCACGTCGCGGAATTCGAGCGCCAAGGCGCTGGCCGCACTCCACAACAAGAGCGCAACCGCGACCGCAAATCTGCGCGAAGATGCGTTTTTTTTCATCTAATTGACCTGTCTACGGTTGGAATAAAACCAAAATGGGCCCCACATGTCAACCCTCCCAAAACATATTCCTAAGCCGCTTGCAAAAGGCCACCAAGCAACACGGCGGTTGCCCCTCCAAAGAGAATACAGACCGTAATGGCGGTTTTCCAAAGAGGCGGTCTCCGTCCCGACCGGTTATGAGGTTTTGCAAGCGGCTCGCCGAACGAGCATGGGCCCGGCGCGGCGTGATCACGGAGGGTCAAGGCTAGGGAACGACAACCCGATAGAACCTTTTGGGGTCCGTGGCATTGCCGTCCGTGAGCGTCACCAGGCCACCGGTGCCCGTTTGGCTGGCGGCATTTGCCCAGATCTGTGGCCGGCGGAGGATATTCGTCGTGTACTGCAACGCATAGGAAATTCCGGGTTCCGAAATCAATTGCACTTGGGGAAAATGATCCGGACTGAATCCAATGGCCACGATTTGCGGTTCGATCGGGGCCGGCGTACCGGGATAATCCAATATGTCCGTCGTGAAAGGATCCAGATTGGCAGATCCTGAATTGACCGGCAGGTCTTGCCTGCCATCGAACGTCGGCACCAACGGGGATTCATAATAGTTGGCAAAAGCCGCCAGATTGGCTGGATCGTCGCTGCCCACGTTGAATACGCGCACAAACACGTAGCCAGAGCGGAACAGCGCATTGCTGTAATTGAGTTCAAATACGCCGTCGGGGGAGGCAAATCCGAAAAAGGTCGGCGTGACAACCGCGGTGGCCAAGACCACGTGGTCGCTTCGGGGATTGACGGAACCGCCAGAACCGGCAATCCAATCCGCATGGCGCTGCCCCAAGGTGGCGTTGTTGGTCGAAAACAGCAGTTGCACGGTATTGGCACCGGTATCGTTGGCAAAGATCGGCGTGACCCCGTCGGGGCGCACGAAGCCGTTATCCGCAAACCACTTTACTTCCCAGCCTTGACTCGTCGCTGCCGCAAAAAATGCCAGCGCCAAGAGGATCAGTCGTTTCATTGCGTCCATTTCCTTTTGCATGCAGACGCCGCTGAAACAACGGTGCCGCCCGCAAAATTACCCAACGGTTCATTAAGTGGTTCATTCAACCCGCAAAGGAAAGCTCATGCAAGCGATATTTTTTATTGTGGGGCGCATCGGGCGCATCAAAACCGACCAAACGGCCCGTTTGCGCATCTGGAGGGAATCCTCCGTGCGCAAAAAAAGCCTTCCCTCGGCTTCGCGCCGAGGGAAGGCTTGTGGACCCGCAGGTCGTCAGCCGCTTACGGCATGCCGAACCAGAAGTGGATCAGCGGGTAGAGCAGCACCGGAACCTGCTCCGGCCCACCAAACATGATCTTCACCTGCTGGCCATCCGAGGACTGACGCACGTACCAGTTGCCACTGGCCTGATGGTACATGGCGATGTCGGTCGAGCCGTCGCCATCGTAATCCGCCGCCACCGGCGTCATGGTCTTGTAGCCGAACTCCTGGATCAGGCTGCCGCCGCCGCTGTAGTTGATGCACCATTTCGAGGTGGCGCGGCTGAGCACGGCGAGATCAGCCTTGCCGTCGCCGTCGTAATCGCCCGGCACCGGGATCGTGCCGGCCCAGCCCAGTTTCGTCGTCCGGCTGCCGCCGCCGCTGTAGAGCACGTACCACGTTCCGTTGGACGGGCGGTAGACCGCGATATCGGTCGCACCGTCCCCGTCGTAGTCCGCCGGCACG
>RZYG01000376.1 GCA_009930415.1 Spartobacteria bacterium
AGGCGTCCCCGCCGAGCCGGGCCATTATTTGTTGGGCTGCTCTTTCGTGTCATTCGCGCATTTCGTAGTTGAAAGTTTTCGACTGTTTTCGGATGCCGGCTTCAGCCGACGGCCTTGCGGGCCGATTCGATCTTCCAGCGCAGGTCGGCGATGGCGTCGCGCATGTCCGCGGCCTGGAAGAGGAACGAACCCGCCAGCAGCACGTTCGCGCCCGCCGCCGCGCACCGCGCGCCGGTTTCCGCGTTGATGCCCCCGTCCACCGAGATGTCGACCGCCGGCAGCCGCCGGGCCACTTCGGCGATCTTCGGCACGCCGGCCTCGATGAAGGCCTGCCCGCCGAAGCCCGGGTGCACCGTCATCACCAGCACTTCGTCCAGCAGGTCTTCGAATCCTTGCAGCGCTGCGACCGGCGTTTCGGGATTCAGCGTCAGGCCCGCCCGCTTGCCGGCGGCGCGGATGGCCGCCAGCGTCGCTCGCAGGTCGCAGGGCGATTCCGCGTGGATCAGCACCGTATCCGCGCCGGCTTCGATGAATTTCGGAGCGTAGAGGTCGGGGCGCATGACCATCAGATGCACGTTCAGGTAGGCTTGGGGCACGGCTGCGCGCACGGCGCGCAGCACGTCCGGCCCCATCGTCAGGTTCGGCACGAAATGCCCGTCCATGACGTCCACGTGCAACCCGTCCGCCCCCGCGTCCATGGCGCGGCGGCAGTCCTCGGCCAGATGCCCCATCCGCGCGGAGAGGATGGAGGGGAGGATCTGGATGGGTTTGGATTTCATTGCGGGTGGAAGTATAGAAGTTCGGGAATAAAATCAACAGTCCTATCTCTTGACGAGAACCCGTCCGGACTAGACAGGATGACAGGATGGGTAGGATTTACAGGATTGCAGCCAGGGGAATCTGCAAGTGGAGACGGTAAGCATGGGCGCTCGGTTCTACATCCTGTTTAATCCTGAAAATCCTGCAAACTGTGCCTCTTGCAAAACTCTGGCCAAAACGGTCGGGACGGAGCCCGACCCTCCAGAAAACCGCCCAAACGGTTTGTTTCCACCCCTGGAGGGACGACCTCCGTCGAAGACTTCGCCTTGGGGCGGGTGTCGTCCGGGTTCGTTTTGCAAGAGCCTCATCCTTTCTAAATTCTTGTTTTTCTAGAGCCTCTCTCACAGAGATTCGCGGAGGTTCACAGAGCGCGCTTTTCCTGTTTTCCTGCTATTTCCTGTTTTCCTGCTAAAATTCCCCCAGGCTGCCATCCTGTAAATCCTGAAAATCCTGTCATCCTGTCTAAACTCTCGGGTTTTTCGCCGCCAGCCACCCCAGGGCTCCGCCGACGAGCAGGCCCGAGAAATGGGCGGCGTTGGCCGTGGGCCCCAGCAGGCCGAAGATCCCGAGCGCGAGGAACACCATCAACAGCCCGGCCGTCAGCGGCGAAAGGAACACGCCGAAGCGGAAATCCCGCTTGCCGCGGACCCAGAGATAGCCGAACAGTCCGTAGATGACGCCGCTCATGCCGCCGAACCCGGCGCCGCCGGCCAGATACTGGGCCAGGTTCGAAACCAACGCCACCACCGCCACCATCGCGGCGAACCGGGCCGTACCGAGCTTGGCCTCCAGCACCGT
>RZYG01000377.1 GCA_009930415.1 Spartobacteria bacterium
TGCGTCTTCGTGTCGCGCACGAACACCGACGAATTCGCGATGGGCGGCAGCACGGAAACGAGCGCCTACGGCCCGACGCGGAATCCGTGGGACGTGGCGCGGGTGCCGGGCGGCTCGAGCGGCGGCTCGGCGGCGGCGGTGGCCGCGCGCCTCGCGCCGGCGGCGCTGGCGTCGGACACCGGCGGCAGCATCCGCCAGCCGGCGGCGTTTTGCGGCGTGACGGGCTTCAAGCCGACCTACGGGCGGGTGCCGCGCTACGGCTGCACCGCGTTCGCTTCCTCCCTGGACCAGGTGGGGCCGATTTCCCGCAGCGTCGAGGACGCGGCGGCGGTCTACCAGCTCATCGCGGGGCTCGATCCGCGCGATTCGACGACGTCGCCGCGGCCGGTGGAGGACGTCTTGCCGGCCGTGCGCGCCGCGCAAGACCTGAAAGGGCTCAAGCTGGGTCTGCCGAAGGAATACTTCGTGGAGGGCCTCGATCCGGAGATCGAGAAACTGACGCGGGCGGCGGTGGACCAGTGCCGCGCGCTGGGCGCGGAGATCGTGGACGTGGAGCTGCCGCATTCGCGGTACGGCATCGCGTGCTACTACATTTTGGCGCCGGCGGAGGCTTCGGCGAACCTGGCGCGCTACGATGGCGTGCGCTACGGGTTTCGCGCGGAAGCGGGCGACCTGCAGGAGATGTACGAGCAGACCCGCGCGCGGGGCTTCGGCGCCGAAGTGAAGCGCCGCGTGATCCTGGGCACGTACGTGCTCAGCAGCGGTTTCCACGACGCCTACTACCTGCGCGCGCAGAAGGTGCGCACGCTGATCCGCGGCGATTTCGAGCGGGCGTTCGCGCAATGCGACGCGATCCTGGGCCCGGTGACGCCGACGCCGGCGTTCCGCGTGGGCGAGAAGACGGCCGACCCGGTGCAGATGTACCTGGGCGATATTTTCACGGTCAACGTGAACCTGGCCGGCATCTGCGGCCTGAGCGTGCCCTGCGGCTTCACCGCGGCGGGCCTGCCGGCGGGTCTGCACGTCGTCGGACCGGCGTTCCGGGAAGATCTGGCGCTGACGGTCGGCGCGGCCTACCAGCACGCGACGGAGTGGCACCGGAAGCGTCCGGCGGATCCCCAAGGAGGCCGGCCATGAGCGACTATGTTCCTTCCATCGGCCTGGAAGTGCACGTGCAGCTGAAGACGCGCACGAAGATGTTCTGCGCGTGTCCGGCGCACGAGGAAGGCACGCCGAACGTCGCCGTCTGCCCGGTGTGCCTCGGACTGCCGGGGGCGCTGCCGACGATGAACCGCGAGGCCATCCGCAAGACCGTCAAGGTCGGCCTGATGATCGGCTCGGCGATTTCGCTGCGGAGCACGTTTGACCGGAAGAACTACTTCTATCCGGACATGCCCAAGAACTTCCAGATCACCCAGCAGGCGGCGCCGCTGTGCGTCGGCGGGTCCGTGGAGATCGAGGTCGGCGGCCACAAGAAGACCATCCGGGTGAACCACATCCACCAGGAAGAGGACGCCGCGAAGATCACGCACCTGGAAAACTCCTCGGAGATCGACTACAACCGCGCCAGCACGCCCTTGATGGAGTTGGTGACGGAGCCGGACATGTCCAG
>RZYG01000127.1 GCA_009930415.1 Spartobacteria bacterium
CCGGTCCACAAGACGCCGGAACTGCTGCCGCAGACCGTCTACGGCCTGCCCGAGCTGAACCGCAAGGCCTATTCGAAGAACCAGCGCCTGGTCGGCAATCCCGGGTGCTTCGCGGTGAGCTGCCTGGTCGGCCTGGCGCCGGCGGCGGCGGCCAAGCTGGTGGATTTCAAGAGCCTCATCTGCGACTGCAAGACGGGCGTGTCGGGCGCCGGCAAGAAGGCCACGCCGATCCACCATTATCCGGCCCGCTACGAAAACATGCAGGCCTACCGGCTGAGCGGCCACCAGCACGTGATGGAAGTCGAGCGCATGCTCGGCGGCCTCGCGGGCGAACCCGTGCCGGTGACCTTCACCGCGCAGGTGGTGCCCGTCTGCCGCGGCATCCTGAGCTGCCTCTACGGCACGCTGCGCGACGGAATCGGCCTGGCGCAGGTGCGCGAGGCCTACGCCGAGTTCCACAAGCACAATCCCTTCGTGCGGCTCTACGATTCCAAGGCCGTCGTGGGCACGGCCCACGTGCGCGGGTCCAACTACTGCAACCTGACCGTCGACGTCGACGAACGCACGCGCCGCCTGCGCGTCGTCTCGCACATCGACAACCTCATGAAAGGCCAGGCCGGCAGCGCCTTGCAGAACATGAACCTGATCTTCGGCCTGCCCGAAACCCTCGGGCTGGACCACCCCGGCGCTTATCCGTAGGGCGGGCGCGGAGACCGTCGCGGCGCGCTGGGCCAGCGCGCCCTCCCTTTGGAACCGGTTTGCGCGGGTAGGGCGGCTTGGCCCAAGCCGCCGGGATTGAATTGATCAAGCGGCACTCCCGGAGCTAGGATGGCCACGATGAAAGGCTGGAGGTCCATCATGAAAAGAATCGCCCTGCTCGTTGGATTGCTTCCGCTGGCGGCGCTCGCGGCCGGGCCGCAGGTCACGATCTACAACGACGGTTTCGCGACCGTAAAGGAAGATCGGACGCTGGCCCTCGCGGAAGGCGTCTCCGAAGTGCGCGTGACGGACATGTCGCGGCAGCTCGAACCGGATTCCGTCATGCTGCGCGAGCTTTCCGCCGAGCCCTTCGGCGTGCAGATCCTCGAGCAGAGCTTCGTGAATGATCCGCTGACGGAAGGGCTGCTTCTGTACCAGATGGAGGGCAAAACCCTGCGGTTCGAGGAAAAGCGCGAGGACGGCACGATCCAGGAGCACGTCGGCAAGCTGGTCCGCAGCGGCTACGTGCCCGGCGGCGGCTCCGAGCAGCCCATCGTGGAGGAAGACGGCGCGGTGCGGTTTTCCCTGCCGGGCCAGCCCGTGTTCGAGGGCATCGATCCCCATGCGTTCCTGAAGCCCTCCCTCGTGTGGCAACTGGCTTCGAAACGGGCGGGGGCGTGTCCGATCGAAGTCGCCTACGTCACGGCCGGGATGAGCTGGGAGGCCACCTACAACCTCGTCATGCCCGCCGAGGGCGGCGACGTATTCGATTTCACCGGCTGGATTTCCCTGCGCAACGGCACCGGCAAGGACTTCGTGGACGCATCGGTCAAGCTGATCGCCGGCGACGTGCAGAAGGTGCAGCCGCCGGTGCGGCGCCGGCTCGCGCGGAACGTGGCTTTCGCCGCGGCCATTCCTGAAGAGGCCCTGCCCGAAGAACGCGCCTTCGACGAATTCCATCTCTACACCCTGCCGCGGCCGGTGCGGGTGCGGAACAACGAGCTGAAGCAGGTGGAATTCCTGCGCGCCCCGGGCGTGAAGGGACAGCGCTATTACGTCTACAACCCGCTGGTCGGGTTCGGCTATTACGGCGGCGTCCAGATGGATCCGGACTACGGCACCACGACGGAGAAGAAAGTCGGCGTGCGCATCGAGATTTCCAACAGCGAAACCAACGGTCTGGGCGTGCCGCTGCCGAAGGGCCGCATGCGGCTGTACCGCACCGACGTGGACGGCCGCCGCGAGTTCACCGGCGAGAACCAATTGGACCACCTGCCCAGGAACGAGCTGCTGAAGCTCGACATGGGCAGCGCCTTCGATCTCGTCGGCGAACGCAAACGCATGGATTTCCAGGTGGACACCACCCGCAAGACGATGACCGAATCGTTCGAGATCAAGCTGCGCAACCGCAAAGAGAAAGATGCCGTGGAAATCCGCGTGGTCGAGCCGCTGGTCCGCTGCGCGAACTGGAAGATCGCGGCCAGCAGCCTGCCGTACGAGAAAATCGATTCCCACACGATTGAATTCCGCGCGCCGGTGCCGGCGGACGGCGAGACGGTTTTGACCTACACCGTGAACTACCGGTGGTGAGGCGGATTCGGCGCCGCGGAAAATGTTTTCCATGGCGCGGAAAATCTGCGATGGATTTCTCCCCTTGCGGTAGAATTGGAGGAAACATGGATTTCAGACTGAAAACGATTTCCGCGGCCTTGGCGTTGGTATTGCTGGCCACGCCGGGGTTCGGCGTGCCGGCCATCGTGCACGATCCGATCAAAGTGGCGGAAAAGGGCCAGCCGCTGGGCGTGCGGGCCACGGTCCGCGACGCCGCGGCGCCGGTGGAGTCGGTGGCGCTGTTCTACGCCTCCTCGCGGGGCATGACGCCGTTCCGGTCCGCGATGACGAGCTCGGGGGCGGGGACGTGGTATGCCTCCATCCCCGGCCACATGATGGGCCCCGGCGCGCAGATGTTCTACTACATCCAGGCGGAGAACGCCGACGGCGAGACGCGGGAGACCGATTGGCAGACCGTCAAGCTGGTGGAATCCGGGGTGGCGCCGGAAGCGATTCCCGCCGCCAGCGCCGTGGCGCAGCAGGCCCGGCAACGGGCGACCCCGGCCGCCGCGGCCGCGCCGGCTCCCGCGCCGGCTCCGGCCAAGTCCGGCAAATCGAAATACCTGCTGCCGGCCGCGATCATCGTCGGCGGCGGCCTCGCCATCGGCGGGGCGCTGGCGATCGCGAACTACGACAGCGGCGGAGGGGGCGGCGGCAGCTCGAAGACCGTGGACGGCAACTACGGCGGCAACTACAACCTGTGTTTCGTGCCCGGAGTCTCCACGAACGGCCTGACAACCACCGCCACCGTCTGCGACGACGGCCTCGTCAACGTCTACGTGACCAACGGCACGGCCCGCATCGTCGGTCTCTGGGGCGCCGAAACCCTGAGCGGCACCGTGAACGGCAGCCTGTTTTCCGCCGTGGCGAACGTCGGTTCCACCGCGAAATTCCCCGCGGCGCACCTGATCGCATCCGGCGAGATTTCCGGATCGGCCTGCACCGTGCGCCTCGACGGCTACTCCACCGATCCCCTGCAACCGGGCGATTTCAGCGGGCAGGCGGACCTGAACAAGAGGTAAGGCGATGCAAAAGACGGCGTTTTTGGAGTTGGCGGAAAAACGGCGCAGCGTGCGGGCCTACAAGTCCGACGACGTGCCGGAGGACCTCCTGCAGACCGTGCTGGAAGCGGCGCGGCTGGCGCCGTCGGCCGTCAACAAGCAGCCGTGGCGGTTCATCGTGGTCCGCAGCGAGACCGGCCGGCGGGCGCTCGGCGCGGCCTATGCCCGCGAGTGGTTTTGGAAAGCCCCCGTCGTGATCGCCGTCTGCATTCTGCCCGGCGAGGCCTGGACCCGTTCGTTCGACGGCAAGAATTACGCCATGGTGGACGGCGCGCTGGCCATGGACCACCTGCAGCTCGCTGCCGCCGAACTGGGCCTGGGCACCTGCTGGATCGGCGCGTTCGATCCGGCCGCCGCCCGCGAAATCCTGAATCTGCCCGACGGCGTCGAAATCCTCGGCATGACCCCGCTGGGCTTTCCCGACGTCGAACCCAATCCGCGCGTCCGCTCCCGCCGCCCGCTGGGCGAATCGGTCCTGAAGGAACGCTGGGGCTGAACAGCCGATGCAAACTGCGAAACACGCGAAAGACGCGAAAAGGATTCCGGATCCGATTTTCGTGCATTTCGCGCCTTTCGTAGTTGATTCCGGCTTTCGTTATTCGAGGATCCATGGCCTCGTTTGAACTGGTCTCGGACTACCGGCCGACGGGCGACCAGCCCGAGGCCATCGCCGCGCTGGTGCAGAGCTTCCGCGCCGGCGCGCGCTATCGCACGCTGGAAGGCGTGACGGGCTCGGGCAAGACCTTCACGATGGCCAACGTGATCGCGCAACTGGGCCGGCCGACGCTCGTCATTTCCCACAACAAAACCCTCGCCGCGCAGCTCTACGCCGAGCTGAAGGAGTTCTTCCCGCGCAACGCCGTGGAGTACTTCGTCAGCTACTACGACTACTACCAGCCCGAAGCCTACATTCCGCAGACGGACACCTACATCGAGAAGGACGCCAGCATCAACGAGGAGATCGAGCGCCTGCGCCTGGCGGCGACGGACGCGCTGATCAACCGCGAAGACGTGATCATCGTGGCGTCGGTCTCGTGCATCTACGGCCTGGGCTCGCCCGAAGACTACCGCCACATGCTGATCACCCTGCGCGCGGGCGCCGAATTTCCCCGCGAGGAGATCATGCGCAAGCTGGTGGACGTGCAGTACGCCCGCAACGACGTCTCGACGCTGCCGGGCACGTTCCGCGCGCGCGGGGACGTTCTGGATATCTTTCCGGGCTACAGCCGCGACGGCGTCCGCGTCGAGTTTTTCGGCGACCGCATCGAAAGCCTCCGGCGGATCGATCCGCTGACGGGCAAAACGCTCCAGACCTTCGACCACACGACCATTTCGCCGGCCAAGCATTTCGTGATGCCCGCCGAAAAGCTGCTGCCCGCCAGCGAGCGGATCCGCGCGGAAATGGAAGCGCGCGTGGCGGAACTGGAGGGGCAGAACAAATTGCTCGAAGCCCAGCGCCTGCGCATGCGGGTGACCTACGACCTGGAAATGATCCGCGAAGTGGGTTTTTGCAGCGGCATCGAGAATTATTCCGGCCCGCTTTCCGGCCGGCCGCGCGGGTCCCGGCCCTACACGCTGATCGATTTCTTCCCGCCGGAGTTCCTGACGATCGTGGACGAATCGCACGTGACGCTCTCGCAGATCCGCGGCATGTTCAACGGCGACCAGGCCCGCAAGCGCACGCTGGTGGAGCACGGCTTCCGCCTGCCGTCGGCCCTCGACAACCGGCCGATGGACTTCGACGAATTCCTGTCGGTCACCGGACAAATGCTGTTTACGTCCGCCACGCCGGGGCCGCTGGAAGCCCGCATGGCCGGCGAATCCGTGCGGCAGGTCATCCGCCCGACCGGCATCCTCGATCCCGTCGTGGAAGTGCGCCCCTTGAAGGACCAGATCGACGACCTCATCGAGGAAGTCCGCCAGTGCGCAGAGAACAAAGACCGGGTCCTGGTGACGACGCTGACGAAGAAAACGGCGGAGGATCTTTCGGCCTATCTCCAGAACATCGGCATCCGCTGCAAATACCTGCATTCCGACATCACGGCGTTGGACCGCGTGGCGATCCTGAAGGGCCTGCGCAAGGCCGATTTCGACTGCCTGATCGGCATCAACTTGCTGCGCGAAGGCCTCGACCTGCCCGAAGTGGCGCTGGTGGCCGTGCTGGACGCGGACAAGGAAGGCTTCCTGCGCAGCGAAACGTCGCTGATCCAGACGGCCGGCCGCGCCGCGCGGCATCTCCAGGGCCGCGTGATCCTCTACGCCGACCAAATCACCGATTCCATGCGGCGCATGATCGACCTGACGCAGGAGCGCCGCCGCGTCCAGGAGGAATACAACCGCGCCAACGGCATTACCCCGCGGAAGATCGAAAAAGCCATCAGCGAGAGCCTGGTCCAGGCCGAAAAAGCGCGCGAGACCGAGGAATTCGTCGTGCGGGAGGCGGGGGAGGACTACGACGTGGTCCGCGTCCTCGCCGAGATGGAGCGCGAGATGGCCGAGGCGGCCGAGGCCATGGAATTCGAGCGCGCCGCGATCCTGCGCGACCAGATCTACGAGCTGAAACAGGCCGAAAACCCCTTCAAGGGCACCGTCCAGGTCAAGAAACGCAAGAAAATCGCGTATCACCCGGGTCCGGGCCGCCCCGGCGGGCGGCGAAAACGGTGAAGGCATAATTATGCATATTGGGACTTGATGTCCCATAATGCATGGATTAGGTTGATTCCATGATCGCGCGGGAAATGGCAAAGGAACTCGTTGCGCTGACGCGCGAGTATCCGGTTGTGACCTTGTTGGGCCCGCGTCAGGCGGGCAAGACCACCTTGGCCAAAATGACGTTGTCCGGCTATGCCTATTGCAATCTGGAGTTGCCGGACGTCCGCGAATTCGCCCAACGGGACCCCCGGGCTTTTCTGGCGCAATATCCGGGCCGCGTCATCCTCGATGAAATCCAGCGGGTGCCGGATTTGCTCAGCTATATCCAGGACATCGTTGATCAGGAACACCTGAACGGCCGGTTCGTGCTGACCGGATCGCATCAGTTGCGCGTCCGGGAAGCCATCGGCCAGTCGTTGGCGGGCCGCACCGCCATTTTGACCTTGCTGCCCCTGTCGCTGGCCGAGATCGAGACAGCCGGCCAAAGCCTGGGCGGATTTGCCGAGTGCGCCTTCCGGGGATTTTTGCCGCGGATCCATGCCGAGGATCTTCGGCCGAGCGTCGCCTATGCCAATTACTATCAGACCTACGTCGAGCGCGACGTGCGCCAATTGATCCATCTCAAGGATGCCGCGACTTTTGAAAAAACCATGAAACTGATGGCGGGCCGCACGGGACAATTGTTCGATGCCAGTTCCCTGGCCAACGACGTGGGCGTGGACGCAAAAACCATCCGGAATTGGCTGTCCATCCTGGAAGCGTCCTTTATCCTGTTCAAATTGCCGCCGTTTTTCGAAAACTTCGGGAAACGGGCCGTCAAATCGCCCAAGTACTACTTCACCGACGTCGGGCTCCTCTGCTATTTGCTGGGAATTCGCAAGCCCGAACAGGTCCTGCGCGATCCGCTGGTCGGCGCCATCTTCGAAAATCTGGCGGTGGGCGAATGCCTGAAGGCGCAAACCAACCGCGGCCAGGCTCCCGAACTGTACTTTTTTCGCGACAGCAACGGCAACGAAGTCGATTTGATGGCCATCGAAGGCCGCACCCTCCATGCCGCGGAAATCAAGTCGGCGGCCACGTTCTCCATGGACATGCTCAAGGGATTGCGGCGCTTCCGCTCCGTGGCCGGCTCCGCTGGCCGGTCCTTGGTGATCTATGCCGGCGAAAACCGCAAGCTGAGCGACGGATTCGAAGCGGTGTCGTTCCGGCAGGCGCGACGGTTGGTCGAGTGAACGCAGGAGAGATGGACATGAGCGAAGACGTGTTGCCGCTGGAACAGGATCCTGAAATCCGCGAACTGATCGCGCGCGCGCTGGCCGAAGACGTCGGGTCGGGCGACGCGACGACCTTGGCGCTGGTAGACGCGGACGCCACGGCCAGCGCCCGCATCGTGGCGCGGCACGAAGTCGTGCCGGCCGGCCTGGGCATCGCGGCCGAAGTCTTCCGCCAGGCCGATTCCCGCCTGAAGTGCGAACTCCTGGGCTCCGACGGGGAGCCGGTGGGGCCGGGGACGGCGCTGCTGCGCGTGGCGGGCCCGGCGCGGGCCCTGCTGACGGCGGAACGGACGGCGCTCAATCTGGCGCAGCGCATGACGGGCATCGCCACGGCCACCGAATGCCTCGTGCGGATCGTGGCCGACTACGGCACGTTGATCCTCGACACCCGCAAGACCGTGCCCGGCCTGCGGCGGCTGGACAAATACGCCGTCAAATGCGGCGGCGGCACCAACCACCGCATCGGCCTGCACGACGCCATCCTGATCAAGGACAACCACCTCGCGTTCTGGCGGCA
>RZYG01000378.1 GCA_009930415.1 Spartobacteria bacterium
GCTGGACGAAGCGGCGCGGGTGGACGAGCTGGCGCGCATGCTCGGCGGCCGCGAATCCACCAGCGTGGCCCTGCGCCACGCCGCCGAACTGCTCGCCGCGGCGCGGCGGGCGTAGTTTTACGTAGCACGTAAAAAGTTTTCCGGATTTTTACGTAGAACGTAAAAACTTTCGCGCGGTTTTACGTAGCACGTGAAAACTTTGCGGATGCTACGGCAGCCACCGCGCGTCGAGGCGGCAGAGGCCGAGGTCGCCGACGGCGTTGCGGACGGCGAAGGGAATCCAGTCTTCGCGGCGGTGGTACTGCACCAGGTGGTCCCACGAGTGGACGGAGAGCGAGAGAAAGTAGTTGCCGTGCATGAGCTGCAACGGGGCGAACTGGAGCTTCACGGTGCCGGCCCCTTCGACGAAGGGGATCCCAACGCCCGCCGTCTGGGTGTTGGAGCCGTAGACGTACATGCCGTTGGCGGTCTTGATCGAAAACCCGAACACGGGCTTTTCAATGCGGCGCGGGGCGACGTAGGGAATCTCGATGGTCAGGGCTTCGCCGGACGCGAAGGTCGCCGCATCCCGGCCGGCGGCGTCGAGCAGGCGGATGGCGCCCAACTCGACCTCGCGCGTGCCGTATTCCTGAGTGAAGACGCCGCCGCCCTCGCCCATGTAGGAGCGGACGTACTTCAGGATGACGTCGCCGGGGTCGCCGCGCTCGACCAGCCGGCCATGGTGGATCAGGAACGCTTCGTGGCAGAATTCCTCGACGGTCTGCAGGGCATGCGACACGAACAGGATGGTCTTGCCGCGTTTCTGGAAGTCGCGGATGCGGTCGAGACACTTGAGCTGGAAGGAAATGTCGCCCACGGCGAGCACTTCGTCGATCAGCAGGATGTCGGGATCGACCTCGACGGCGACGGCGAATCCGAGGCGGACGTACATGCCGCTGGAGTAGTGCTTGACGGGCATGTCGATGAAATCGCGCAGCTCGGCGAAATCGACGATGCGGTCGAATTTCTTCCGGACGGTTTCGCGGGGAATGCCCAGCAGCGCGGCGTTGAGAAACACGTTCTCGCGCCCGCTGAGCTCGGAATGGAAGCCGGCGCCGAGTTCGAGCAGCGAGGAGATGCGGCCGTGGGTGCGCACCTGGCCCTCGGTGGGCGCGATCGTGCCGGCGGTCAGGCCCAGCAGCGAACTCTTGCCGGAGCCGTTGGGGCCGATGACACCGATGGTGCGCCCGGCGGGAATTTCGAAGTGGGCGCCGCGCAGGCACCAGAAGGGCTCGTTCTTGCCGCGGAAACCGCCGGTGACGGCGTTGAACAGCGTGGGCAGGCCCGTGCCGCGCTTGACGTAGCATTTCCCGAGGTTGACGGCTTCGATGGCGTTGCTCATGTCACAGCAGGTCCGCGAAATTCTTCTGGAGGCGGCGGAAGACGGCCGCGCCGAGCAGCAGCGTCAGGGGCGCGAGGGCGAACCCGACCCAGGCGGCGGGCGGAAACCCGGCGGCAGAGCCGGGCAGCAGCGCGGCGCGGTAGCCGTTGAGGATGGGCGCCAGCGGATTGGCGTAGAGCAGCTTCACGGCCCACGGCCAGCTCGCGGCGAGGTTGCGCGC
>RZYG01000379.1 GCA_009930415.1 Spartobacteria bacterium
GTCGGCGCCGCCGTTGTTGTCCCAGACGCCCGCGCCGTTGTTGAAGACCACGTCGATGATCGTGGTGTTCGTCGGCATGACGTAGACGTATTCCCAGTAGGTGCCGGCGTTCGTCATGGCCGGATCGGGGGAGATCGCGTCCTGCCAGCCGTTGCGGCCGACGTGGATGAAGACGCTCGTGGCAGTGGCCAGGGCGCGGCCAGTCGGATAGTAGCGGATGGTCACCGGATCGCAGCCGTCGGGCGCCGCGGGCGCGAACAGCACGCCGTTTTCGGGCGCGTCGCAGTCGCGGATGGCGACCTTCCAGTTGGCGCCGCCGTTGTTGGCCCAGTTTTCGCCGTCCGTGAAGGCCACCTCGAGCTGAGGGGCGTTGTCGGGGATCATATTGGTGGGGAACGTGAAGGTGAAGGTGTTGGTGTCGGTCCTCGTCATCGAGGTGGCCAGCCAGTCGCCGCTATTCGTGGAGAAGTGATAGGTCACGTTCACCGTGGCGGCCGTCGCCAGCGGGGATGTCGCGGCGTTGAAGTTGACGGTGATCGGCGCGCAGTCGGAGGGCGCGGCCGGATCGAAGGTGGCCGAGGGCGAGATGGAGCTCTGGCCCCCGTCGTGCTCGACCCAGACGTGCTCGATGTCGGACTTGTGGACGTTGCCCCGGCCATCGGTGGCCTCGATGTAGTAGTCCAGCAGCTTGCCGCGGAAGCCGGGCACGTTGGCGTCGGTGACCCGGACGAAATAGTAGTCGGCGACCTGGGGGCTGGGCCAGAAGGCGGGATCGTAGACGAAGTAGTCGATTTCGCCGTTGGCCGCCGCCGTGTTCAGCTCGGTGCGGGTCTTTTTCAGGACGCGCTTGGTCATCGGCACGGAGATCCAGCCGCCGACGTCGCCGCCGCCCGCATAGGTCTCGTTGTGGGTGCTGGCGAGCGAATTGACGCCGTCGTTGTCGAGGCGGACCTTGAGGACGACGTCGCCGTCGGCGATGCCGTTGAGGTCGTAGGCGTGGGTCCAGACGTAGAATTCGGAGGGCATCTTCTTCAGGTAGCGCGTGTCGCCGCCGGGGATGTAGTTGAACCAGCCGAACGTGTAGCCGCCGGGATTGTAGGGGAAGCGCTGGGGCTTGAGGACGGTGGGCGGGGTCTGGTCCAGGTCCATCCGCGTGCTCATAAAGGATTGCAGCTTGTCGATGGCGCGCTTGGTGGCGAGACCGGGTTTGTTTTCGTCGTCGTTGCCGAGGCCGCCGTAGTAGTTGAAGCCGGAGTCGAGGCCGGCGAGGTAGATGTGCCAGGCCAGCTCGACGTCGTTCGGCGCATTCCAGGTCCCGTTCCAGTCGTAGGGCGCCTGGATTTTCCACGCGGCCACGTCGCCGCCCTGGTCGCGCCGGATCTGCTCGGCGGTGATGCACCAGTTGGCGCCGGCCATCAGCGGGGCGTAGCTGAAGAACTTGAGCGCGAAACCGGGGGTTTCCAGGTCGGCCTGCGTGCTGTCGTAGCGGTTGGTGGCGCCGGCGGCGACGTTGTAGAGCGGCGGCTCGATCCACTTCATGAAGTTGGGCGAGCCGTAGCACATTTCCGGGAAGATCCAGGCGCCGTCTTCGACGTGCAC
>RZYG01000380.1 GCA_009930415.1 Spartobacteria bacterium
GGCGTCGGCCTCGAACCCGAAAGCGCCGACGGGCCCTTCGTGCGCGCCAAGCTGGCGCAACTGTTCCGCCACGAGACGGCGGACATCCGCGATGCGGAGCGCATGGCGGCGCTGGCGCGCGATTTCGCGCCGCAAGTCGTGTTTCATCTGGCCGCGCAAGCGCTGGTGCGCCGGTCGTACGCCGATCCCGTCGAGACGTTCGACGTCAACGTGCGCGGCGCGGCGAACGTGCTGGATGCCGTGCGCCGGGCCGACCGGCCTTGCGCCGTGGTGGTGGTGACGAGCGACAAGTGCTACGAAAATCGCGAAGAGGATTATGCCTACCGCGAGGACGACCCGCTGGGCGGCCACGATCCCTACAGCGCCTCGAAGGGCTGCGAAGAACTGGTGGCCGCATCTTATCGCGCCGCGTTTTTCGCGCCGGGCGGCCAGATCCACCTGGCCACCGCGCGGGCCGGCAACGTGATCGGTCCGGGCGATTGGGCGGCGGACCGCATCGTGCCCGACGCCGTGCGGGCGATCCGCGCGGGCCGGAAGCTGTCCGTGCGCAATCCGCGCGCCGTGCGGCCGTGGCAGCACGTGCTGGAGCCGCTGGGCGGCTATCTGCGGCTGGGCCAGACCCTCTTGGAGCAAGGCAACGCCGTCGCCGAGAGCTGGAATTTCGGCCCCGATCCGGCCAGCGCGCGCACCGTGGGAGATCTGGCCGAGCTTTTTTGCCAAGCCTGGGGCGTCGGCGTTGGCTGGGAAGCCGCGCCCAATCCCGCCAATCCCCACGAGGCGCATCTGCTGCAACTGGCCATCGACAAAGCCGCCGCGTGCCTCGGCTGGCGGCCGAAATGGAATTTCGAAACGACCGTGCGGCGCACCGCCGCGGGGTATCGGGCAATGCTGGAAGCGCCGGATGCCGCCGCCGCGCGGAATTTTCTGGACGCCGAAATCGCGGCCTACGAAGCCGCGACCTGAAGGGAGCCGAACATGCAGAACCAAGACATCCCGATCATGATTCTCGCCGGCGGCCGCGGCACGCGTCTCATGGAGGAAACCCGCGAGATTCCGAAACCGATGGTCACCATCGGCGGCAAGCCGATCTTGCTGCACCTGATGCAGTACTACAGCCGGTTCGGCTTCCGGAAATTCATCGTGTGCCTTGGCTACAAGGGCGAAATCATCAAGGAATATTTCCTCAACGTGCGCGAGCGCACTTCGTCCGTGCACCTGCACGCGGGCGGCAAGGTCGAGTACGAAACCGGTCCGGCGGGCGAGTGGGACATCGTGCTGGCCGAAACCGGCGAACACAGCCTGACCGCCCAGCGCATCCAGCGCGCGGCGAAGTACGTCGATGCGCCGCTCTTCGGCCTGACCTACGGCGACGGCCTCAGCGACGTCGATCTGAACGCGGAACTGGCTTTCCACCGCACCCACGGCAAGATCGGCACCATGACGGCCGTCCATCCGCCATCCCGTTTCGGCATGATGGAACTGGGGCCGGAAGGCCAGGTCGTCGCCTTCCGCGAGAAGGAAAAGCTTCACAACGACTACATCAACGGCGGGTTTTTCTTCTTCCAGAAGGATTTCATCGCGCGCCTGCCGGCGGGCGA
>RZYG01000381.1 GCA_009930415.1 Spartobacteria bacterium
CGCTCGACGTCCCCGGCGCTCGCCCCGGCCAGCGCTACAAGTACGTCTTCAACGGCACGATCTGGAAACGCGATCCGCGCGCCCGCCAGGTCACCCACTCCAACGGCGATTCCGTCGTCTACGATCCCGCCGCCTTCGACTGGGGCAACGACCGCGCGCCCGAAATCGCCCGCAACGATATCGTGATTTACCAGCTCCACGTCGGCACGTTCGCCGGCAAAGATCCGCCTGCCACCTTCGACGACGCCATTCCGCGCCTGGACCATCTCCGCGACATGGGCGTCACTGCCATCCAGCTCATGCCCGTCAATGAATTCCCCGGCGGCCGGAGCTGGGGCTACAATCCGTCCGATCTCTTCGCCATCGAAACCGACTACGGCGGCCCCGACGCCCTCAAACGCTTCGTCCGCGCCGCGCACGACCGCGGCCTGGCCGTCTTCGCCGACGTCGTCCACAATCACTACGGGCCGACCGACCTCGATTTGTGGCAGTTCGACGGCTGGAGCGAAAACGGCTTCGGCGGCATCTATTTCTACAACGACAGCCGCGCCTACACGCCGTGGGGCACCACCCGCCCCGACTTCGGCCGCCCCGAGGTCCGCGCCTTCATCCGCGACCAGATCCGGATGTTCACCGATGAATACCATGTCGATGGCTTCCGGTGGGATTCCGTCTACAACGTGATCCACACCGACCAGGGCCCCAACGAGCTGGGCGCGGAACTCCTGCGGGACGTCAACGCGGAACTCGCGGAAACCCGGCCGAACGTCTTCCGCATCGCCGAAGACAGCGCCTTCGAGCGCGACCTGCGGTTCGACGCCCAGTGGGACATCGGCCACTGCTGGGCGCTGTTCAACCAACTCGCCACCCCCTTCGACCCCGAGCGCGACATGGCCACCGTCGCCGGCTCGCTCTCCGACTGGCCCGGCTTCCAGCGCGTCGTCTTCACCGAAGCCCACGACTACGTCGGCAAGCTCAACGACGACCGCAGCCGCGTCCCGACCATGATCCATCCCGAAGATCCCGAGAGCATCTGGGCCCGCAAGCGCGCCCTGCTCGGCGCCGCCCTCGTTCTGACCACTCCCGGCATCCCCATGATCTTCCAGGGCCAGGAAGCGTTCGAAACCCAGGCCTTCCACGACGACGTCCCCCTGCGCTGGGACCGCACCAACTCCCATGCCGGCATCGTCCGCGCCTATGCCGACCTCATCCGTTTGCGCCGCAACCGCGATGGCGCCACGCCCGGCCTGAAGGGCGCCGGCGTCCACGTCCACCACCTCGACCACGACAACAAGGTCGTCGCCTTCGTCCGCTGGGACCAAGGCGGCCCAACCGACGACGTCGTTGGCGTCGCCAATTTCTCCAGCGTCGATTTCGACCGCAACGACTACGCCATCCAATTCCCATCCGCCGGCACGTGGCACCGCCATTTCAACGGCGATTCCACCCGCTACGCCTCCGATTTCCGCGACGTCGGCGCCGACGTCCTCGAAGCCGCCGGCGAGCCGCCGACCGCTACCGTCTCCATGGGTAAATACTCCCTCCAGATCTTCTCCCGGAATCCACCGGCAACCTGCGCCGACGCCGATCGGCCAT
>RZYG01000382.1 GCA_009930415.1 Spartobacteria bacterium
TGCTGGCGGCGCCGGCGCTGGCCCTCGACGTCACGCCGCTGCAGATCGGTTTCGCCGGGGAAAGCGCGCAGCTCTTCCGCCCGGAAACCCGGGTGACGGGCTTGCGCCTGAACCTGGCGCTGAGCGAAAACGACGACGTGACCGGCCTCGATGCCGGCCTGTTCAGCCACGCGGCGCGGATGACGGCCATCCAGCTCAACGTGGGCAACTGGGTCGATGCGGAATTCGTCGGCGTGAGCGTCGGCCTGTTCAGCACGATGGGGTCCGTGACCGGCGTGCAGGCGGGGCTGCTGTTCAACACGGTCAAACACGACCTGAGCGGCTTCCAACTCGGCGTCTTCAACGGTGCGGACGACGTGGAGGGGCTCCAGATCGGCCTGATCAACCGGACCGTGTCGCTGCGCGGCCTCCAGCTCGGCCTGATCAACGTCGTCGAAAGCGGCCCGGTGACGTTCTTCCCGATCGTCAACGCGGCGTTCTAGGCAACCCGGAAAGGATGAGGACCATGGCGGACTTGCGCAAGGGACTGGGGGCGATCGTCGGACTGGTCTGCGGGCTCGCGGCGGCCGGGGCGGGAGCGGCGGAGGCGGCCCCGCCGCCCGCGCTGAACCATGCCGTGGTCTGCCCGCCGTTCAAGGGCGACACGGTCGTGGCGGGGCTGTACCACGCCGAACTGGTCCAGATGCTCGAGACCACGCCCGGCATCGAATACTTCGAAGGCGCGCGCGCGTTGCCGGCGTTCACCTTCCGGATCAACGGGGCCATCGAAACGAACGAAAACGGGCAGGTTTTCGTGCGGGTGGCCGTGTTGGACGCGGCGCGCAAGGAGCAGATCGCGTCGCACGTCGCGCCGGCCTCGCTCGATCCGGCCCTGATCGCCGGCTGGAGCCGCACGATCCAGGCCGACATGGCGCGCCGCGCCGCGAAGCTGCCGTTCGAATGCCGGATCACCCGCCAGCGCGGCCAGGAATCGGTCTCGCTCGACCGCGGCCTCGGCGCGGGGCTGGTGCCCGGCCTGGTGCTCTACGTCTCCGCGGACGAAGAGCCGCTGATCTCGCCGGCGACCGGCGAGATCGTCGGGCGCGATTCGCCCCGTCCCATCGGCCAGATCCAGATCTTCCGGGTGACGGAAGACGCCGCCTATGCGCGCCCCGCGCCGGACAGCAAGTTGCCGCGGTTCGACAAGCTCTACGCCCGGAATTTCTGAGCGCGGAAAAGCGCGGAACGGCCCGGGCGCTTGCCCGGGCTTTTTGGCGGGGGCGGCTCAGTCTTCCGCGGCGACGCGGAGGTGGTCCATGATGAACTGGCGCCGCTCGGGGGTGTTGCGGCCCATGTAGAACCGCAAAATCGCGGGGATTTTGTGTTCCTTTTCGTGCGCGACCTGCACGGGGGTCAGGCGCATCTGCGGGCCGATGAAATGCACGAATTCGTCCGGCGAAATCTCGCCGAGGCCCTTGAAGCGGGTGGTCTCGGAGCCGCGCAAAGAGGAGATGGCCGCGTCGCGCTCTTCCTCGGAATAGCAGTAGCGCGTTTCCTTTTTGTTGCGCACCCGGAAGAGGGGCGTTTCGAGGATGAACAGGTGGCCGGCCAGCAC
>RZYG01000010.1 GCA_009930415.1 Spartobacteria bacterium
GCCTTCTACGAGGCAAGTGATTTTTTGAAAAAGTAATCGGGGCAGAGTCCGGGGGTGCCGCGGGGCGGCCGCGGCTGGCGGGATCGTCCGCAAGGGACGAAAAGGGGTCAGTCCTATGAATTGATGTTTGGGGGGTTCGCATGGACCAAAGCGACGGCGAGTTGCCGCACTTCAAGTAAGTCTTTCCGGTCCGGTCGGCACGGAGGCCGACCCTCCAGAAAGCCGGGAGCGCGGTGGAGGTGGTTGATCGACGTCCATCCGCGTTCATCTGGGGCTGAACCTCGGATGGATCCCGATCTCGGGTCGCAACATTCAAGGCGGCGGAGAGCCGCCGCACGCAGACACAACGGGCCCGAAAACCGATTTTCCTGCCAAGGTCTTCGGCCACCATCTCCCCTGCGGCAGTTTGCTTTTATTGCCCGTAATGGGTCCGCACGCGATGGACAAAGACGATTCTCTTCTTTTCGTCGAGGGAATAGACGATGCGATCCTTGAACGACAGCCGGACCGAGAAAAATCCCGCCAAATCCCCCACCAGACGCTTGCCGCATTGCGGATCGGGCGCGATCGCATTCACCAGGATTTCCCGAAGCTTCTCCCGCAGCCGAGGCGTCAGCTTATGGAAATCCTTGACGGCTTCTTTGGTGAACCGGATTTCGCAGGGGGTCATTTTGCGGTTCCGAACAGGGCCTCCATCGGAACCGTGTCGCCGGACCGCATCTGCTTGACGGACGCATTCAGGCGGCGGCGGAATCCGGGCCGGGACAACAGTTCCAAGGTTTCCAGCAGGCCTTCGTAATCCGTTTCCGACATCAAGACGGCCGCCCCGCGCCGATGCTGGATGCGATACGTTCTATGGCCCTCCGCCGCCCCCTTGACCAAATCGAAAAAATCCTTTCGCGCCGCCGTTGCTGCTATCGTGGTCATGCGTCACCTCCTGTGAATGTACGCGTTAACGTACATTCTTGGACCGCGGCCGTCAAGCTCGTTTCCGGTCGGCACGGAGGCCGACCCTCCAGAAGGTCGGGAGCGCGGTGGAGGTGGTTGATCGACGTCCATTCGCGTTCATTTGTGGTTGAACATGGAGATCGACGCTCTGGCTACAGATGACCAGTGGACTTGGCCTCCGCTTTCGGGAAAAAAATCCGCTAGGCCGCCGGCCTCATTGCCGCCCGGCGCGGTGAGCCGGGCGGCTGTTCGAGTTCTTCGTGGCACGCGCCTCTGTCGCGTGCAGGAGGCGCGCGGGGCGGGAGCTCCGCACCACGGGAAGCCAACTTCCCGCATTTGATATAATATTATGTTGTCAGTTATTTATCTGCGGCGCTTATGTTTATGATAACATATAATTCCAATAGGCCCTATAATATTGACAATATATCTCATTTATATTGACAATATTCGCGAATTGGACAATTTTTCGGCAAGGTAAGAGTCATGACCAAGCGAACCCGGCACGGCAAAGAAATCGAGGCCTTTATTCTGCGAGAGGTGGGCACCCATCCTCGGGACATCGCCCGGCACACGGCCCGGCAGTTCGATATTTCCCGCCAAGCCGTCAACCGGTTCCTGCGCGAACTGGTGGCTCAAGGCGTCCTTTCCTTGGAAGGCCGCACCAGCCGCAGCCGCTATTCGCTGCCCTCCCTCCGCCGCGAATCCTTCACCCTCCCCCTCCAAGGGCTTCAAGAAGACGCGGTCTGGAGAAACCATCTGGGCACGCTTCTCGGCGATCTTCCGCCGAACGTGCGGGGCATTTGGGAATACGCCGCGAGCGAGATGATCAACAACGCCATCGACCACTCCAACGGGACGGAACTCGCCATCGAAGTCGAGCGGGACGCCGCCCGGACCGCCCTCGTTCTGCGGGACAACGGAGTGGGCATCTTCCGGAAGATCAAGGAAGCCTGCCATCTGGAGGACGAACGCCACGCGGTTTTGGAATTGGCAAAAGGCAAGCTCACCACCGATCCCCGGCGGCATACCGGAGAGGGCATCTTTTTCACCTCCCGCATGCTGGACGATTTCGGCATCGTATCCGGGGACGTCCACTACACCCACAAGTTCGGCGAGGAAGAAGACTGGATCGCGCGAAGCGAGATGCCGGCCGCCGGCACAGCCGTCTTCATGCGGCTGGCCAACGCCAGCCCGCGCACCAGCCAGGAAGTCTTCGAGTTCTTCGCCTCCGAGAAAAACGACTATGGGTTCAACAAGACCGTGGTCCCGGTGCGCCTGGCCCGCCAAGGCCTTGAGCAATTGATTTCCCGCTCCCAGGCCAAGCGCCTGCTGGTCCGCATCGACCGGTTCCACATCGTGATTTTCGATTTTGCCGGAGTCGATTCGATCGGGCCGGCCTTCGCCGACGAGATATTCCGAGTGTTCGAACGGAACCATCCCAACATCCGGCTCTTGGACATCAACGCCGCCCCCTCCGTAAAACACATGATCGCCCGGGCCCGCTCCGTTCCCGAAACGCCGGACGATCCGGGCTCTTAACCCCTTTTTCACTCCCCCGCGCCTTCCATGTCCGCGATTTCGCCCAAGACTCTGCGTTCCCTCCGCGCCGCGGTGCGGCGGAAGTTGCTGCCGTGGTTCGCGCGGCACGCGCGCGACCTGCCGTGGCGCGCGGAACCGCGCCGGCCGTACGCGGTCTGGATCTCGGAAATCATGCTCCAGCAGACCCGGGTGGACACCGTCGTGCCCTACTTCCAACGGTTTCTGGCCCGGTTTCCCGATCCGGCGGCGCTTGCGGCCGCGCCGTTGCAGGACGTCCTCAAGCGCTGGGAAGGCCTCGGCTACTACACCCGCGCCCGCCAGATCCACAAAACGGCGCAGACTCTCGTCCGCGACCACGGCGGACAGCTCCCCGCCGATCCGGACGCCCTCGCCGCCCTCCCCGGCCTCGGGCCCTATACCGTCGCCGCCGTCGCCTCGTTCGCGTTCGGACACCCCCTCGCCGTTCTCGACGGCAACGTGATCCGCGTGTTTTCCCGCCTGCTGGCGCTGCCCGACGACGTCGGCCTGCCCGCCACGAAAAAGAAACTCCAAGGCCTCGCCGACGCCCTCCTCCTGCGGGACAAACCCGCCGCGACCAACGAAGCCTGGATGGAGCTGGGCGCGCTGATCTGCACCCCGCGAGCTCCCCGTTGTCCCGAATGTCCCTTGCGCGGCGTCTGCCGCGCCGCGAAATCCAAGACTCCCGAAGCATTCCCGAACAAGAAGAAGAAAATGAAAGTGCCCCACAAAGTCGTCGGCGCCGCCGTCATTCTCAACGCCAAGAACCAGATCCTGATCGCCCAGCGCAATCCCGAAAAAGGCATGCTGGCGGGCCTGTGGGAATTCCCCGGCGGCAAGATCGCCGCGGGTGAAACGATGCCGGAGTGCATCGCGCGCGAGCTGAAGGAGGAAATGGGCCTCGACATCGAAGTCGGCGCGCATCTCGTCACCGTGCACCACGCCTACAGCCATTTCACCATCGAGCTGCACGCCCATTTCGCGCGCATCCGGTCCGGCCGGCCGCGCCATCTCGAATGTTCCGGCCATGCCTGGACCACGCGCGACCGGTTCGACGATTTCCCGTTCTCCAAGGCCGACTTGGAGATCATCCGCGCCCTGCGCGCGTTGCCGAAGCCGCCCCGGCTGCGGGACCATTTCCCCGCGACCTAACCGTATTCTAATTTGATTCGCGGCAGATCATTGCGCTATGAATCGCGCATGCCCATCGTGCATCATGCCGACCTCGAAAAGCGCCGCATCGTCGCGAAAGCGACGGGAACGATCGGCCAACGGGAATTGTTCGCCTATCAGCGGGAATTGGGGCAGCGCCCGGAGTGGGCCGGATTCGACGAACTCTTCGACGTCTCCGGCGTCGATGGCCTCGCGGACGTCCAGACCGACGATCTGAAAGCCCTCGCTGGTTTCGCGGCCAGCATGGACCGCCCGGATCAGCCTTCCAAATTCGCCCTCGTGGCGCCGCAGGACCTGTACTTCGGGCTGGGCCGCCTGTACGAAGCGCTGCGCGAAACCGCGCCGCAGGCCAACCGCCAGGTGGCGGCTTTCCGCGCGTGCGCGGAAGCCGAGCGCTGGCTCGACGCGCCGGTGGGCGAACCGGTCGAAGCGGATTTTACGTAGAACGTAAAAACTTTCGCGCGGTTTTACGTGGAACGTAAAAACTTTGCGCCGGCCCCGGGAACGTGGGAGATTGGCCGCCATGCGCGTGACGTTTCTGGGAACCGGAACCTCCTACGGCGTACCCATGCCGGGGTGCGACTGCGCGGTCTGCCGCTCGGCCGACCCGCGCGACCGGCGCTTCCGCACGGCGATCTACGTCGAAACGCCCGCCGCCGCGCTGCTGATCGATACGCCCCCGGACCTGCGCAGCCAATGCCTCGCCGCGGGCGTGCGGCGGATCGACGCCGTACTGATGACCCACGACCACGCGGACCACGTCTTCGGGTTCGACGACCTGCGGCCGTTCACGAACCGCATGCCGGAGCCCATGCCGGTGTGGGCGTCGCCCGGCACGGAACGGACCTTGCGCAAGATCTTCGACTATCTCGACCGGCCGCCGATCCCGGGCACCTCGCTGGCGCGCATCGACCTGCGCACGGCGACGGGCGCCCCGTTCGAATTCCGCGGCGTGCGCCTGACGCCGCTGCCCGCCGAACACGGCCGGGCCGACATGATCGGCTGGAAGTTCGAATGCGGCGGAAAATCCTTCGCCGCGATTCCGGATTGCAAGCGACTGCCGCCGGCCACGCTGGACCTCTGCCGGGGGGTGGATCTGGCGGCGATCGACGCCTTGCGCATCCGCCCCCACCCCACGCACATGAATCTGGACGAGGCGGCGGCGACGCTGCGGCGGATCGGCGCGCGGCGCGCGCTGGTCCTGCACCTGTGCCACGAGGTCTCGCACGCGCAGGCCGAAGCGCTCCTGCCCGCGGGGATTTCCCCGGCCTACGACGGACTGCAAATCGAGTTGTAGGACTCCGCGCCGGCCGGGCGCATGACCGGATTCTTCACGGTAGATTCGGCCCTCGCTTGTAGGGGCTCAGCTTGCTGAGACCGCAGCTGTTCCCAAATTTCTCCCAACCCGGGGTCCGAGCAAGCTCGGCCCCTACGATTCAGAGCCCGAAATCCGTCTTGCATCCTTGCGCCTGCGCCGGCCGGGTCCCCTCGCCCCTTGAAACCGGCGGCGGCGTGCGCTAGGATGGCCAGCATGAAAACCATCGTTTTGCCCGTTTTCGCCCTGTTCGCGCTTTCCGCTTTGCCCGCTCTGGCCCAGGAGCCGGCCGCGGACACGGCCGCGCTCAAGCCGCGCATCGTCTGCGACGAGCCGATTTTCGACTTCGGCGAGCGCAACAATTCGGAATTCGTGGAGCACAGCTTTCCGATCCGCAACGCGGGCACGCTGTCGCTGGAAATCCGCAACGTGCATGCCTCGTGCGGGTGCACGGCGGTGAAGCCGTCGCAGAACGTGATACCGCCCGGCGGGGAGGCCACCATCGGGGCCCGGCTCGACCTGCGCGGCCGCAACGGCTACCAGCAGAAATCGATCACCGTGCAGAGCAACGATCCGGACACGCCCACGTTGATGCTGCAGCTGAAGGGCACGGCGCTCCAGCCGCTGCGGGCCCAGCCGTCCGCTTTGTTCTTCGGTCGGATCGGTCCGGCCGACGCCCGGAGCCGGGTCTGCGAAGTCATTTCCGCGCGCGGCCCCATCCAGATCGTCGGCCTCCGCACGGACCATCCCGGCCTGCTGCTGAAGCAACTGGAGCCGGAAGCCGGCGCGGACGGCGCGACGCAGAAGTTCGAGCTGACGATCGATCCGGCGCTGCCGGAAGGCAGCGTCAACGGCACCGTTTTCGTCAAGATCGATCCGGCCGACCAACCCGAGCTGTCCATCCCGGTGGCGGCCTACGTCGTCGCGCCGGCGGCGACGCCGACCCCGCCATGACGACCGAAGCGATGGCGATTCGGCGCGGCGAAGGGTTCCGGCTGGCCGGTGCCGGCGCCGCCCTGTTGGCCGTCGCCGCGACGCTGGGGATCGCCGTCAACCTCGTGCGCCCGGCGGCGACGCGGTTGCCGTGGGTAGGCGATTGGGGACGTCACGTCGAGAATCTGGCTTTCCGCGCCGGCGTGCCGGTGACGTTCCTGGAAGGCGCGCGGGCGCGGGTGGGCGCGGCGGACGGGATCACGTTCGACGCGCGCATTCCGGAACAGTACGCGGCGGGGCACCTGCCGGGCGCGTTCAATCTGCCGCTGGAGGACGTCGAGCGGCAACTGGGCGCGCACGCGGCGCGGCTGCGGCCGGAGACGCCGATTCTGGTCTATTGCGGCGGGGCGGATTGCACCGATGCGCTCGAACTGGCCGTGAAACTGCGCGAGCTGGGCTTCCGCGACTTGACGGTCTATCCGGGCGGCTACGCGGAGTGGGTCCAATACGGCGGCGCGACGCGCGCGGGAGACGCGCCATGAGCCGCGTCCGTCCCGTTTTCATCTGGCTGGCGCGCCTCGGGGTCGCCGCGATTTTCCTCGGGGCGTGCGTCGCGAAGATCCGCGACCCGGCCGCCTTCGCGCTGGCCGTGAACCGCTACCGGATCCTGCCGGGCGAATTCGTCAATCTCGTCGCGATCGTCTTGCCCTGGATCGAACTGGTCTGCGGCTTGGCCGTGCTGACGGCCCCGGCGCGGCTGCGCGCGGCCGGCGCGGCGATCATCGCGGCCATGCTGGCGGTCTTCACGATCGCGATTTCCCTCAATCTGGTGCGCGGCATCGAAGCCTCGTGCGGCTGCTTCTCCACGCGCGCGGACGCGGCGGTGTCCGACGGCTGGAACCTGGTGCGCAACGGCGCGCTGATCTGGCTGGCGCTGGCGGTTTATCTCGACGCGGTCCGCCGCGCGTTTCCCCGCCGCGCGGCCGAGGCGCCATGAGCGGCAAGCTGCAATCGATTTTCGAGGTCTATGCCATCGGCGCGGGTCCGTCGAGCACCCACAGCGTCGGCCCGCAGCGCGCCGCGCGGCGCTTTTTGCAGGCGCTGCCCGAGACGCCCGCGCGGATCCGCGCGACGCTCTACGGCAGCCTCGCGGCGACCGGGCGCGGGCACTGGACGGACCGCACGCTGGTCCGCACCTTGCAGCCCATCCCGGTCGACGTGGTCTTCGCTCCGCAGGCCGGCGACCTGCCGCATCCCAACACGCTGAAGTTCGAGGCGTTCGCCGCCACGGGCCAGCTCCTGAAGGAATGGACGGTCTGCAGCATCGGCGGCGGCAACCTGCGCGAAGCCGACGGCACGCCGATTCCCGGCGCGCCGCCGGCGGCCTACCCCGTCGCGAACGTCGCGGAAGCGATGGCCTATTGCCGGGCCAACGACCTGGCGTTCTGGCAGCTGGCGGAAAACGTCGAGCCCGAGCTGTGGCCGCGCCTGGGCGACGTGTGGGACGCGATGGCCGAAACCATCCGGCGCGGCCTCGCCAGCAAGCAGATCATCCTGCCCGGCACGCTGGAACTGGCGCGGCGCGCGGGCACGACGTGGCACCGCGCCCGCCAGCTCAAGGGCTGGGCGCGCGACGTGGGCCTCGTGGCGGCGTACGCGCTGGCCGTGGCCGAGGAAAACGGCGCGGGGATGCAGGTGGTGACGGCCCCCTCGTGCGGCGCCGCCGGCGTGCTGCCGGCCGTGCTCTACCATTTCAAAACCGCCAAGCGCACGCCCCGCCGCCGGATCCTCGAAGCGCTCGCCACGGCCGGCCTGTTCGGCGCTTCCATCCGCGCCAACGCCACGGTCTCCGGCGCGGAAGCGGGCTGCCAGGCGGAGATCGGCTCGGCCTGCTCGATGGCTGCGGCGGCCGCCGCCCAGCTATCCGGCGCCACCCTCAACCAGATCGAATACGCCGCCGAAATGGCCATGGAACACAATCTCGGCCTGACCTGCGACCCCATCGAGGGCTACGTGCAGATCCCCTGCATCGAGCGCAACATGAACGCCGCGCTGCGCGCGCTCGAATGCGCGGCGTTCACGCTGCTGACCGACGGCCGCCACCTCGTCAGCTTCGACGACGTGATCGAAGTCATGAACGCGACCGGCCGGGATTTGCAGGCGGCCTACCGCGAAACGGCCGCCGGCGGCCTCGCCCAGCTCTGGCGCCGCGACATCGAAAGCCGCCTCGGAAAATCCGCGACTCCATGAGCGCCTTGGCCAACGAGTTTTCCTGGTCGCATGCCCGGCACCAGGTTTTCCAGAGCTGCCTCAAGCGCTACTACTTCGCCTACTACGCGTCCTGGGGCGGCTGGGATCCGGCCGCGCCCGCCCGGCCGCGCGAACTCTATCTCCTCAAGCGCCTGAGCACCCGCCAGCAGTGGGCCGGCCACCACGCCCACCAGGCCATCGAATTCCTCCTGAAAAACGCCCGCCACGACTCCGCCGGCGAGCTCGCGGCGGCCGTCGAAGCCCGTCAGCTCGAGATCATGCGGCGCGAATTCCGCGAATCGCGCGCGGGCGCCTACCGCGCGGATCCGGTCCACGTGCCGGGCCTGTTCGAGCATGAATACCGGCTCGACGTCCCGCCCGAGGAGTGGAAAGCCGTCGTGGACCGGACGGCCCAGGCCATCCGCCGCTTCCTTGCTTCCGACGTCTGGCGCGATCTCCGGGGCCTGCCCGACGACGACCTGCTGGCGGTGGAACGCCGCGCCCATTTCACGCTCGACGGCCTGAAGGTCTACGCCGTGCCCGATCTCGTGGTCCGGCGCGGCGGCCAGGTGCTCGTGTACGACTGGAAGACGGGCACGGCGGATCCGGCCGAGCACCGCACGCAACTGGGCATCTACGCCCTCCTGGCGCTGGACCGCTGGACGGCCGCGCCGGACGAGATCGAAGCCATCGCCTACAATCCGGTCCTCGACCGGCGCGAATCGTTCGCCTACTCGGCCGACGACTTCGAGACGCTGCGCGATTTCATCCGCGATTCGGCGGACGAAATGCTCTTTCCGCTCGAGAATCCGGAAGCCAACGCCGCCGGCGACGGGGCGAACTTCGATTGCGCGGCGGACGACGCCCCGTGCAAGACCTGCCCGTTCCTCCGCGCCTGCCCGCGGTGGGGGGCGTAAGGCCTCAAGGCGCGGGCGGAGCCGCCGCCGCTTCGCGCGCGAGCTTGCGCTCCAGCTGGCGGACGTTCAGCCGGCTGATCTCGCCGCCCACGCGGTCTTCCAGATTTTTCCGGAAGGTCTCCAAGGCTTCCGGGTCGCGCCCCATGCGGCGCAACTGGATGCCGACCTGCTCGCGATAGAACACGTGGCGGGGCCGGGCCGCGGCGGCGCGGCGATATTCCGCCAGCGCGGCTGCGGAGTCGCCGCGGAGGTTGTGGACCCGGGCCAGCATCAGCACGACGGCCATGTCGCAGGGATTCAGCTCTTGCGCGCGCAGGAGGCTGGCCTCGGCCGCGGCCGCCCCGCTCGCCTTGGCCGCGCGCTCCGTTTCCGGATCGGGATTGCGCAGCCAGGTGGCCCGCGCCGAGTGCAACTGGCCCAAACCCAGATGCGGTTGCCAATTCCCGCGATCCCAGCGGATGGCTTTCTCGTAATGGGCGATCGCCTCGTCCCAATCCAACCGCTGGCGCGCCAATTCGCCTTTCAGATTCCAGAAATAGCCCAGCCCGCCGGCCACGGCCAGCCAGGCGCCCGCCGCGCAAACCGCCGCCGCGCCGACGGTGCCGGCGCGGCGCAGCCACCGGCGCCGCCCCGGGACGGACGGCGCGGCGGGTTCTCCCGTGGCCCAGACGCCCCAGGCGACGCCGACGACCCACACCAGCACGTGCGGATTCGGAAAGACGTGGAAATTGAAGTCGAACAGCGCATGGACCAGGCCGGCCGCGGCCGCACCCGCCGCGCCGGCCAACAGCACCGCGCCGGCGCGGTTGCGCGTCCGCGCGATGCCCAGCACCGCGCCGGCCCCGCCCCACAGCAAGCCGGCCAGCAACAGGCCGGAACCGAGGGTCCCGTATTCCACCTGCATCTGCAGATATTCGTTGTGCAGGAAATCGTAGGTGAGATGGTGCTTGGGCCGCCGCTGATAGGCCGGATAGGTCCATACGAACGAACCGCCGCCGAAGCCGGCGACCGGCCGGTCGCGGATCATCGCCGGCGCATCTTTCCACATCGGCATGCGGATGCCGCCCGATTCTTCCTTTTTTTCGAGCACCTGCCGCACGCGGAGCTGCACGCCCGGCAACGTTTGCCAGGCGAACCATCCGCCCGCCGCGGCCAGCAACGGCAGGCCCGCCAGCGCGGCCAGGAACCAGGCGCGGCTGCGCCGCAACGCCAGCAGCAGGGCGGTCGCGCCCAGACCCGCCAGCGTGCCGAGCCAGGCGCTGCGGCTGAGCGACCAATAGAGCGGCGCCGCGGCCGCCGCCAGGAAATACAGGGCCATCAGGCGCAAGGGGAATCCGGCTTCCGGCAGGAACAGCAACGCGGCCGCGACCGGCAGCAGCATCGCCAGGACGTTGGCGAAATGGTTGGGACACAGATACGTGCCGCTGGCGCGCAGGCCGTATTGTTCGGGGCGCACGGCCCACAGCACCATCCGCGAGCCGTTCACGTGCTGCATCGTCGCGTAGAGGCACTGGAACGCGACCGAAAGCAGGAGCACGAAGAGCAGCCCCTGCCAGCGGCGGGAACGAAAAGCCGTTTGCGTCCAGGACCACGCCGCCGCCGCCAGGCAGACCCAGCGCAAGGCTTCCCACCGCGCCGCATACGGCACCGCCGCGGCCGGCACGCGCCCCGCCACGTAGACCGCCAGCGCAACGAAAATCCAGAATCCCGCCGGCGCGAACCCGCGCGGCACCGCGCGGAATACCAGCGGACGGGCCAGCACCAGCAGCGAACCGAGAAACGAAATCGCCAAGCCCGGCGCGAAGCCCCAGGTGCGGGTGGACCCCAGCAGCCACATGCCCGCGGTGGCGGGCCACATCAACAAAACCAGCGCCAATCCGTCGTAGATCCGTCGCGGCGCCGACGAGCGCTCCGCCCCCCATTCCTCCGGGCGCGACATGCGAGCCGGTCTCCGCTAGAACCAACTCCGCAGCACTTCGACGACGTCGTCCGGCTCCAGCAGGAGGTCGTCCTCGGGCGAGCGTTCCAGCCGGCGGGCATTTTTGATTTCCTTGACGATCTTGCCCTTGCGCTTGACCACGACCTTGCCGCTGGCGAATTCCGTATAGCCGCCCGAAGCGGCGATGGCCTGGGATACCCGCGTGGCCGACATGATCTGGAACCGGCCCGGCGCGCGCACTTCGCCCTGGATGAAATAGAAGCGCGTGGGCACCACCACGTTCACGGTGATGTTGCGATAGATGTCCTGGTCCAGGTAGGTCTGGCGGATGTTGCGTTCCAGCTCAGACGCCGACGAACCCGCCGCCAAGATTTCGTTGATGAACGGCAAGGTGATCATGCCGGCTTCGTCGATGACGTCCTCGATGACCTCGCCGCCGGGAATGCCGCGCAGGAAGATCTGAACGCCGTCGCCGACTTTCAGCTGATAGCCGGCATCCGCGAGCGCCGGGATTTCTTCCGGAGCGGGAGCCGCCGCCGCTGCCGGCCGGGCCGGAGGGGGGGCAACCGGCTTCGGAGCCACGATCTGGACCGGGGCCGGGGCCGGCGCAGGAGCCGGCCGCTCGGGCGCGGCGGGCCGGGACGCCGCCGGCGTTTCCGGACGGGTCGGCGGCTTGGCGGCCGGGGCCGGTTTCGGGGACGCGGGCCGGGCCGCGGCCGGGGCTTGCGGCGCGGGCTGGGCCGCCGAAGCCGCAGGCGCGGCCGCCTGGCTCCGCTGCGCGACCAGCTGCGCATAGCGGTCATAGACTTTCTGGGAAGACGACGAAGCGCAGCCCGCGGACAGGACCAGACACAGGCCGACCATCCATCCGGCGGCCAGGCAACCAAGGTTTCGGCGGGCAACATTCATGTCAGGCTTCCGGCGTCTCGTCCTCTTTTTCGTGCTTCGTGCTACCATAATACTTCTTGGTCGTATAGTGGTAGTAATAATAGTAGTCGTCGCGCATGATGTTGATGTTGTTGAGCACGGCGCCCATGAGGTGGCCGCCGGCGTTTTCGATCATGCGCTTGGCGCGCAGGGAAATGATCTTGGGGTATTTCCGGTACTGCACCACCAGCAGGACGCCGTCGGCCTCGCTGGCCAGAATGGCCGCGTCCGTCACGCCGAGGATCGGCGGGGAATCCAGCAGGATGAAGTCGTAGCGGTCCTTGAGCGCATCCAGCATGGCGCGCAGGCGCGCATTGTTCATGATGCCCAAAGAGCCCCGGCGCAGCCGGCCGCTGGGCATCAGCCACAGGTTCGGCACGCCGGTTTCCTGGACGACGTCTTCGATCTTGAGCTCGTCGGTCAGCACGTTGACCATGCCGACCCGGTTGGCCAGGCCGACCATCTTGTGCTGCACGGGGCGGCGCAGGTCGGAGTCGACGATCAGCACCTTGCTGCCCTGCTCCGCGCACACGTAGGCCAGATTGAAGAGCGTGGTGGACTTGCCTTCGCCCACGCCGCCGCTGATGACGGTGAAGATCTTCTGCTTGCCCTCGCGGGCCAGCAGCGCGAGGCTGGTGCGCAGCGCGCGGTAGGCTTCGCCCTGGCCGCTCGACTGGCCGGCTTCCGTCAGCGGCCGCGACTGCTGCGGAATGACCGCCAGCACCGGCAGGCCGAGGAACTTCTCGACCTCGTCCACCGTCTTGATGGACACGTCGAGGTATTCCACGAAGAACGCCAGGCCGGTTCCGGCCATCAGGCCCAGGACCACGCTCAAGAAGATGTTGAGCACGACCAGCGGGGACGACGGACGGGACGGCGGCTCGGCCTCCTCGATGATTTCCACGGCCGTGCGGGGCACTTCCACTTCGATGCCCGTCTGCGTGATGCGCGCGCGCAACGCCGTCAGGATGTCGCGCTGGATGGCGACGTTCCGCTCCGCCCGGTCGAACGGCAGGTAGTTTTCGCCTTCGGAAACGATGTCCGAAGTCTTGATCTTGGCCAGCTCCTCGTCCAGGGCTTCGTATTTCTGGCGGGCGACTTCGTAGTCGGCCTTGATGCCGGCCTGCAGGCCTTCCAAGGCCGACGCCAACTGGCGGCGCAGTTCGTCCACGGCGCCCTTGAGACGCAGGACGTCGGGATGGTTCTCGCCCATCACGCCGTTCTGGATCATGAGCTGCAGGCTCACCTCGCTGTCGATCAGCTGCTGGCGGATGCCCATCAAGGTGGGGTCCTGGACGATGTAGGCGGCGGCATCCATCAGCCGGTCGCCTTTCAACCCGGCCAGCTGGTCCAGGCGCGCCTTGCGCACGAGCATTTCGACGCGGGCGGCGCTCCGCTCGCTCTCCAGCATGTTCAGGCGCGTGGCCTCCACGCGGATGCCCATCTGGCCGCGGCCGATCAGCGCGATGCCTTGCTCCTGGCGGATGCGCTCCAGCTCGGCTTCGGCCTCTTCCACCCGCTCCTGCTGCTTGCGCACCTCGTTGCTCATCGCGTCGATGGCGTGCTGGATCTCGCGGCGCTTGGCGATCAGCCGGCGATCCCGATAGACGTTGGCGATCTCGTTGGCGATTTCCGCGGAGAGCTTGGCGTCCTCGGTGGTGACGCCGATGTTCATCAGGGTCGTGTCGCGGTCCTGTTCCACGCGCAGGCTGCGCGACAGGATCTGCAGGGCCAGTTCCGGCGCGATCGCCGACTTGTCCTCGTTGAGCTGCGCGCCCCAGATTTTCTGGAGATTCAGGTTCCGGATGACCGCCGTCAGCACCGGCCGGGACTTCATGATCTTTTCCTGCGTCATCAGGAAGAAGGGATTGTAGCCCATGCGGCTGGCCTGGCGCTCGAAGAAGGGGTCCACGTCCATGGCGTCTTCGCGGACCTCGAGCTGGGTGGTCGCGGTGAACTTCTTGGGCATCATCAGCGTGTAGGCCGTGCCCGTCACGATGGTGAGCAGCGCGACCGCCAGGATGACCTCCTTGCGGTCGCGGATGACGCGCCAATAGTCGAGGAAATGGAGGGCCGTGGTCTGGGATTCTTCTGCCATGGGGTTTCGTCCTGAAAGGCCGGGCGGGGCTGGACCGCCCCGCCTGGCTGGCTTGTCCGGAACAGGGAAAAGGCGGCCGTCGCCGGTCGCCTCCCCCGTCCTGCCGGACTAGAACAGCTGGATCTTCCAGCCGATGATGTCCCAGCGGAGCCGGTCGTAGCTTTCGCGGTTCACCAGATCGCTGTCCAGTTCGACGTACTGCACGCCGGTCTCGATCCAGTTGATCCGGTTGATCCGGTAGGACAGCCGCGCGCTGAGCAGGATCGACGTTTCGTCGGCATCGACCGCGCCGGCGTCGAGCGAGTAATCCGCCTCGTACTCGTTGATGGCATAGGCGCCGCTGGCGTAGAAGCTCAGCTTCGCCGTGAAATCGTGCGCGACGCTCAGGGAGAAATAGGTCCGGTTCTGGCTGAGGTAATACGAGACGTCCGATTCGTAGATGGAGTAGGAAGCCGCGGCCGTGAGGCGGGTGGCCGGCGACGGCAGGAAGGTCATCGACATTTCGCCGTAGGGCTGGGTGTTGTCGTCGTACTCGTCGTTGTCGTACTTGCGCTGTTCCACGCCCGCGCGCACGCTGCCGATCATCTTCGGGTTGAAGGTCTGCTCCGCGCCGAGACCGGCGAACATCGAATCGGCGTCGCGGTTGTAGGCGTCTTCCGCTTCGTCGTAGACCAGGGACTGGTAGCGCAGGTCGCCCATGAGCGTCGTGCGGCTGGCCAGCTGCTGGCGCAGCGTCAGACCGCCGACCACGCTGTAGTAGTTGTCGTTTTCGTGCGAGTCTTCGGTGTAGCGCAGCAGGATGTGGCGCCCCGACACGTCGATGCGCGTCTCCGGCCGGACGTTGTAGGACAGCGTCGCCAACGCGGAATTGTAGTAGTTGTCGTCGTCCTGGCGCACGACGAAGTTTTCGTCCTGCAGCTCGGGCAACTGGCTGTAGCGCAGCGTGTCGTTGAAGGACAGGGCCAAGGCCGGCGAGAAGCGCTGGACGAAGTTGAGGTCCAGGTCGTGCCAGAGATCCGCATCGTCGTCTTCGCGGTCCGAGAACCACGCGAACGTCGGGCGATAGCGCAGGCCCAGGTAGGTTCGCGGCATGTTCAGGTTCAGCAGCAGCTCCACTTCCTCGAGGATGCGGAAGCTGTCAGTTTCCTCGTGCGCGACCGTCGAGCCGTCGGCCGCGGTGGCCTCGCCGGCCTGGTAGACGTTGTCGTCGTACCCGATGCGCAACCGGTTGTTCATGTGGAAGGGCTCTTCCGCAATAGCCGAGACCGCCAGCGCGGCCAAGCACGCCGCAACGGTGAAAATTCGAATCGATTTCATTTCGGTGTTCCTCATGGGTGGACTTTCCTCAGGTCGGCTGCGGTTCAATAGGGGGTCGGGGAGATCGGGCGGAATTCGCCGCGGATCGCTTCCAGTTCGCTGAAAATCCGCGTGGCCGTTTCCAGATCGACGGAGTACTGGACCGTGCCGCCCGGCGTGAAGTTCACGTTGTAGACCAGCGGGTCGGTGGATTGCAGCCGCACGTCCTGCCCCATGCCGTCAGGCAGGGTTTCGACCGACTGGATGGCTTCGCTGAGCCGATCCAGCGAAATGCCGGCGGCCTTGAGGGTGTCGATCCACGACTGCGGATCGGCCGGGTTTTCCACCTCGCCGCCCATGCCGAGCGCCTGGACGAGCACGCGCGCCAGATCCGCCTTGGTCACCACCGCGTCCAGCAGCCAGCCGGCCTCCGGGGCGATGCCGTTCTGCATCAGCAGGTCGAACGTTTGCTGGGCCGAGGGGGCGACCGGCAGGTAGGAGACGAGGCCCAGCGCCTTGACGAGCAATTCCGCCAGCTGGACGTGGGTCACGGGGCCCGACGGCTGGGATTTGTCGCTTCCGGACTTCTTGGCCGGAGCGGCCGTGGCGGCCGTGGCGGCCAGCATCAAGCCCACCATCAAAAACGCAAAGATCTTCTTCATTATTTTGTCTCCTTGCCCGCAGGCGGCGATTCCGTTTGACCGCGCGGCCCGCCATGGGCCTCTGTTTACCGTGCGCAAATAATGCTTTACCGGCCCCCCGGCGTCAACTGAAAACCGGGCCTTTCCCGGAATTATTTGGGATTGATTTTCGCCCCAGCCGGAGGCAGGATGACACCCTTATCAACGGTTCCAGCCCATAGACGGAGACGATTCCATGGCCAAACTCAGCGGCATGTCCGGCGACTTCAAGGGACGCGAATATCCCATCGAACAGGGCGAGATCACGATCGGCCGCAAAGCCGACAACGTGATTTTGCTGGACCACCCGACGATTTCCAGCCACCACTGCCGCATCCTGCGCAGCGGCGATTCCTGCGTCCTGCAGGATCTCGATTCCACCAACGGCACCCGCGTCAACTCCCGCGACGTCAAGGAATCCGCTTTGCACCACAAGGACTTGATCCAGCTCGGCTCCATCGAATTTCTCTTCGACGCCCCCGAATTGGCCAGTTCCGGCGCCCGCTACACCGACGCCAACGCGGAAGTCGCCACCGGCGCGATGTCCGCCCCGCAGGATTTCGCCAGCATCTCCCCCTTCGGCGCTCCCCCCAAGGAACGGCGCGGCATCTGGTACTTCGCGCTGGCCGCCGTCGGCGTCGTCGCCCTGCTGGCGCTCGTGTTCTTCTTCCTGATGCTGGCAAAGGCCGGTTGATTCCGGCCCGGGCCCCATGAGCCGGACCCCTGCGCGCATCCGCCCCCGCCCGGCGGGCTTCACGTTCGTCGAATTGCTCCTGGCGTTGGCCCTCGGCGCCTTGGTCGCCGCCATCCTGGGCGCGCTGCTCCACGGCCTGTTTGCCGCCGGCGAAGGCCAATCCGGACGGCTCCGCGGTCCCTTTGCCGCCCGTGCCGCCCTGCGCACCCTCTCCCGCGAACTGGCCTGCGCCTTCGCCCCGCCGGTCGAAGACGTGCCGCCCCTGCAACTGTCCGTTTCCACGGAAGTCGGCCAACCGGAAACCGTTTTGTCGTTCTACGTTCCCGTTCCCGGGCCGCTGGGCTACGATATCGAGCAGGTCACCTACGAAATCGCGCCGACCCGCGGCGCGCAACGCGAATGGCGGCGCATCTCCGCCCCCTGCTCCGGCCCGTTCGCCGACGCCCCCGTCACGAACGTCCTGTTCACCGGATCCTTTTCCCTGATCGTCGAGATCCTGTCCGAGGAGGTCGCGCATCCGGTTTGGCCGCCGCCCCAGGGCGAAACCAAACCCGGCCTGCCCGCATCCGTGCGGCTGACCCTCGCGCTGCCCGGACAGGCCCCCCGGCCAACCGAAGTGCTCCTCCAGGCCGCCACCGGCATCCGGTGTCCCATCGAGCGCGCGGCGGCGGACGAAAACGCCGCTGCCGACGCCCCCGCCGGCGAATAAAACGCCCGCCCCGCCGAAAACGCTTGCGGGCGGGAAACCGAACACGTATCTTCTGCGCCCGATCGACCACGAGGTCTTTCCCTCTCCCGGTGCTCGGGTGGTGGAATGGCAGACACGCATGTTTGAGGGGCATGTGGGGCAACCCGTGGGGGTTCGAGTCCCCCCCCGAGCACCATTTTTCCGGCTGGCCGGAACCGCTTGCTCCGCACGTCGCCCCCCCGTAGAATGACCGGCGTGGAGGAACGCCCATGAATGCCATCGTGGTTTATGAATCGTTGTGGGGCAACACGGCCGCCATCGCGCAGGCCATCGCGGAAGGACTCGGCCCGGAAGCCCGGGCGCTGTCCACCGCCGAGGCGACGCCGAGCATCGCGGCCGGCGCGGACTTGATCGTGGCCGGCGCGCCGCTGTTCGCGTTTCGTCTGCCGACGGACGACATCCGCGAAACCATCCGCAAGAAAGCGGCATCCTTCGCCGCGCCGCCGGATCTGTCGCATCCCGCCTTGCGCGCGTGGTTGGAAACCCTGCCGCCCGGCCGCGGCCGCGGCGCGGCGTTCGAAACGCGCATGTGGTTTTCGCCCGGCGGCGCCACGGGGACCATCTTGCGGGCCCTGAAGAAGGCCGGCTATGCCCCGCTGGCCCGCGGCAAGCGCTTCGGCGTGGCCGGCATGACCGGCCCGCTCAAGCGCGGCGAACGGGAACGGGCGCGCGCATGGGGCGAACGCCTGGCGCGCGCCGCCGGCGCCTGAACTCAGCGCCCGCGCATCTCGTCCAGCAGCGCGCGCAACGGATCGGCCGCGAGGCCGAACCGGTCGAGTTCGCGCGCGGCTTCCGCCGACAGCGCTTCCGCGCGTTCGCGGGCGCGCGCGGGTCCGAACAGCGAATAGGCGGTGGTGCGCCCGGCCTCCCGGTAGGCGCTGTCCTCTTCCGGCCCGTCGGCGACGTCGTCGAGCAATTGATAGGCCTGGCCCAGGCGGAGGCCGGCCGCGCGCAGCGCGGCGGCGGCGGCGTCGTCCGCGCCGCACAGCAGGGCGCCGCCGGCCAGCGCCGCCGCGAACAGCGCCCCGCTCTTGCGCGCATAGCAGTCCAGCAGTTCCGTCTCGGATGCTTTTTTCCGCGCCAGCGCCAGATCCATTTCCTGGCCGGCGGCCAGATCGCCGCCGAGCTCCCCCAGCAGCCGCAGCGCGCGCGCCCGGCAGTCCGCCGGGGCGGCGGCCGCGTCCGCGACGGCCCGATAGGCCCGGTTGACCAGGAACGCCGGCAGCAGATCCACCGCCCAATCCGGAAACACGAGATGGACGCAGGCTTTGCCCCGGCGCGTCGCCGCGTTGTCCATCGAAGGCAAATCGTCGAGCACGAGCGAGGCCGCGTGCATCATTTCGACCGCCGCCGCCAGCGGCAAGGCCCCGTCGGCGGCGTCCGCGCGGAACATGTCCCCGGCCCGCAAGGCCAGGCGGCCCCGCCAGCGATGCCCCCCGCCCAGCGTCGCATAGCGCGCGGCGCGGATGAGCTCTCCTTCCGGATGGCCGGCGAAGGCGTCCGCCAGCGCCCGTTCGATCCGGCTGCGTTCGTCCACGCGCCCGGCCCTAGAAACGAACGCGCCAACCGACGGTCGCGCCGGCCACTTCGGTTGCCGCACCGCTTCCGTCGGCCCCGATGGGCGCGGCCACCGCCTGCAAGACCAGCGGCGATTCCTCGGCCTTCCGCGCCGCGCGGGCAATGGCTTTTTCGACGTCGGCCTGCGTGTAGCGGTCCACGTCGGACCGCAGCGCCACCAAGCCGTACACCACGAGGACCGTGGCCATCAGCCCCACGGTGATCGCCGCGCCCATGGAGTCGTCGCCCGACTCCGCGCGCGCCGGCGCCGCCGGCACCGTCGCCATGACCAAGGCGGCGATCAGCAGCGCCGTCCACCCGTTCCGTCCGCGTGTCTTCATGTCGTGTCTCCGCTTTCGGACGTCAAAACGCCCCGAAGAAAATGCTGGTGAAGGTAGTGACCGGCGAGGTCTCGCGCATGTCGTCCACCGTGGCGCGGCCTTCGCGCAACAGGGCTTCGAACTCGCGATAGACGCCGTCGTCGGCCAGCAGCTTGCCCAGGGTGCCCTCGCCGCGGCCGACGGATTCGGCGATCGTCCGCACTTCGGCGATGGCGGCGGCCAGATCGCGATACACCTGGTCGTCCTCGCTCAGCAGCCGGCCCATGGTCCCCTCGCCTTGGGCCAGGCGGGCGCTGACGTCGCCGAGATTCGCGGCGATCTGCCGCAACTGCCCGTAGACCTCGTCGTCCATCACGAGCTTGCCGATGGTGCCCTCGCCCTTCGCGAGCGCGTCGCTGATGGTCCGGGCATTGGCGGCGATCTGCTGGACGTCGCCGTAGAGCTGCTCGTCGTTCAGCAGGCGGCTGAGGGTGCCGTTGCCTTCGCCGAGGCTTTCGGCGATCTTGCGGATCTGCGCCATGGCGGCCTTCAGGTCCGCCAGCACGCCGTCGTTGAGCGCGGCCTGGATGTCCTGCACCGTTTTCGTGGCCGTATCCATCAGTTCCGCCGACACGCATCCCGCCAGCGGGGCCTCCGGATCCAGCGGGACGCCCGGCGCGGCCGGATCGCCGAGATCCACGCGCAGGAAGCGCCCGCCGAGCACCGAGCCGGTCGCCACTTCGATCCGATAGCCTTCGTGGAGTTCCACCGGCACGTCCAGCCGCGCCCGCAGATGCACGCCGTCGGACTCCAACCAAAGCCCCTTGACCTTGCCGATCGTCACCCCGCGCGCGCTCACTTCGTCGCCCACCCGCAAGCCGCTTACCGATTCGAAGACGACGTCCAGATACTCGTATTCCCGGAACAGCATTTCCTCGCTGAGATACGTCGTCAGCGCAAAGAGCACCGCGATGATCAGGAAGGCGAAAATCCCGACGGTCGCTTCGATGGCCACTTGTTTCTTGAACTTCATTTTCCAAACGCCTTTCGGACGTCTTCCAGGCCGGCGATGCCCTGGGCCCGCAAGAAGTCTCTCACGACCGGATGTTCCGATGCAACGAATTCCGCGGGCGGGGCGCAGACCACGAACCGGCCCTCGTGGAGCATCGCCACGCGCGAGCCGATGCCCAGCGCGCTGTAGAGATCGTGCGTCACGACCACGCTCGTCACGCCCAGCCGCCGCCGCAGGTCGTCGATCAGCAGGTCGATCTGGCGCGAAATCAGCGGGTCCAGCCCGGAGGTGGGCTCGTCGTATAAAATGATTTCCGGCTGGGTGGCGATGGCCCGCGCCAGCCCCACGCGCTTGCGCATGCCGCCGGAGATGTCCGCCGGGAACTTGTCGCCGGCCCCTTCCAGCCCGACCAGCGCGAGTTTCTCCGCCGCGATTTGGCGGATTTCCGCATCGGGCCGGTTCGTCGTCTGCCGCAGCGGCAGGCAGACGTTGTCCTCCACGTTCAGCCATTGCAGCAGCGCCGAGCCCTGGAACAGCACGCCGAAGCGCCGCAGGATCTTCTCGAGCCGGGCGCCGTCCGCCTCGCTGACGCAATCGTCGCCCACCCACACCCGGCCGCGTTCCGGCGTCAGCAGCCGGATCATGTGCCGGAGGCTCACGCTCTTGCCCGCGCCCGAGAGCCCCACGATCACGAAGGTCTCGCCCTTCGCGATCTCGTAGCTGGCGTCGTCCAGCACCGTCTTGCGCCCGAAGCGCTTGGTCACGTGTTCGAAGCGGATCATTTGTAGAACAGCCTCGTCACGAAGTAACCCAGCGTCAGAATCAGCAGGAACGACACGATCACGGTGCGGCGCGTCGCGCGCCCCACGCCCACCGCGCCTTCGCGGGTGGTGAAGCCCTGGTAGCACGCCACGCAGGTCACGATCAGCCCGAAGATGAACGCCTTCAGCAGCCCCACCCACAGGTCCTTGTTGTGGGTATAGCGGAAGGCGATGTCGTAGTACGCTTCGTAGGACACGCCCAGCATCGTCGCACCCACCACCGAGCCGCCGAACAGCCCGATCAGATCCATGTAGGCCGTCAGCATCGGCGTCATCACCGCCAGCGCCACCAGGCGCGGCATCATCAGGTAGCGCCGCGGATCGATCCCCATCACGTCCAGCGCGGCGACCTCCTCCGACACCGTCATCGTGCCCAGTTGCGCCGCGATGGCCGAGCCCACGCTCGCCGCGATCACCAGCCCCGTCATGAACGGGCCCATTTCGCGCAGCATGGCGTTGCACACCAGCGTGCCGATCTGGCCTTCCTGGCTGAAGATCCGCAGCGCCAGCCCCAGCTGCAGCGCCAGGATCATCCCCGTGAACAGCCCCACCACCGACACCACGCCCAGGCTCTTGATCCCCACGACGTAGCATTGCTGCATCACGTCCGCGCGGTTTTTCCGGGAGAACGCGTACGGCACCTGCAGGATCGCCCCGCCCAGCAGCAGCAGCGCGCGGCCGCTGCCCTGGCACGCCAGGATCACGCGCCGCCCGAGCGCGACGATCGCGTTCGCCGGCGGCTCGAAAAACTGTTGTTCGCGCGTGATCATTCGTTGTCGGCGTCCGGCGCGGCCGGCGGCGCCAGCCGCACCCGGCCCAGCCAAAGGAAGCGCACTTGCCGATTAGTAGCCGTTCGGTCGTAGGCAAGCAATCCTTTCAGCACCGACCAGCGGCGGGCCGCGTCGCCCCCCGTCCGCTCGTGCCGCCACAGCGGGAAGAGCGTCGTCGCCTGGGCGCCATCCGCGCGCCGCGCGCCTCGGTAGAGCCCCCACAGCGCGTCGACGTCGCGGTTTTCGCCGGTCGCGCGCACGTCCAGCAGCGTCCAGAGCGGCGCCCAGCTGCGTTCCACCGCCGGTGGACGGCCCGCCGGCCACAGGTCCAGCAGCCGCGTGCGGGAGACGTCCGTCTCCGCGTCCCATTGGCGCGAAAACAGCGGCCACAGCTTCATCCGGCGCGCCACCACCGGCGGCTCGTTCGTGGGCGCCGCGGCCGCGGCCGGTGCCGGTTTCGCTCCGAACGGGAACGCCTTGCCGCCGGCCGCCGGCGGCAGCGCCGTTTCCGTCGCGCAGGTCCACAGCGGCGTCAGCATCCAGCGCGTCCGTTTCCGATGCGCGAAATCGTTGACCTCGCGGCGGACGAGCGGCCAGAGCCAGAACCGCCGCTCCAGCGGCCCGTCCTGGCGGAATCCGTAGAGCGGCCAGACGTAGAGCTTCTCCCGCACGCCGGTCTCGCGCTGGAAGAACGGCCACGGGCAATACGTCCGATTCAGCTGCTCGCCGCGGACGAACTGGAAGAACGGCGGCAGGAACATCCAGCCTTTCTGGCTGTTCAGATCGATCCGCCCGGCCAGCGGGAACAGCACCCACGCCGTGCCGTTCGCTTTGGGATGCACGTAGCGCGCGTGGTTCCACAGCGGCCACAGGATGGCCGTTTTTTCGGACTGCCGGACGCTTTTCGTGCGGGTATACAGCGGAAAAATCCGGAATCGTTCCAGATGGCCGTCCGGCGAAGTCGAACGGGAGTAGATCGGCCAGAGCACGTTGACGGTGCGCACGTCGCTCACCTGCGTCTCCACCCACAGCGGCCACAGCGCGAACCGAATGCGGTCCTTGAAGAGGAAATTCCGGATTTCCCCGCCCAGCGGAAACAGCGCCGCGTAGCCCGCGCCATCCGCGGCCCGCCCGTGGAACCACAGCGGCAGCAGCCAGAAACGGTGGCGCGAAGCCGGGTCTTCCCGGTCGTCGTCGAGGAACCACGCCAGCCCCACCCGCCAGGATTGTTCCTTCCCGAACGTCTTGCCCGACGCCAGCGGCCAGCAGAAATCCCACGAATCCCGGTCCGCTTCCGGATCGACCGCCCGCGCCCACAGCGGCCGCGGCAAGGCCATCAGTTGTTTCCCGTCTGAACTTTCCGCGTGCTCCCAGAACGGCCCCGCCGCGCGGAACCGGTCGGCGCCGTCCGCATCCGCCAGCCACGACGCCAGCGGGCCCCAATCGGCTTCCGCGATCCACGGCGCCGGCTCATCCGCCCACGCCGGCGCGCAAACCGCCGCACACAGAAAAATCAGGCTTTTCCACGTTGTGGAAAAACCCGATCTCCGCCCAACTTGAAAATTGGACATTGAATATTGAATATTGAATATTCGGCTTCGCCCCGTCATGTCAGCAACCGTCCTTGACCGGGCGTCCCCACGAACTTCCCTCCGCGCACCATGATCTCCCCGCGCACGGTCACGACTTCCGGCGCGCCGACCACCTCGAAGCCCTCGTACGGGTTGTAATCGACGTCCAGGCTTTGGGTTTTCTGCGAAATCGTCCGCTTCGCGTGCGGGTCCCACACCACGAGGTCCGCGTCGAAGCCCGGCGCGACCGTGCCCTTGCGGCCCCACAGGCCGAAGATCTTCGCGGGATTTTCCGCCGCCACTTCCACGAAGCGCTCGAGCGAAATCTTTCCGCCGACCACGCCCGCCGTGTAGGCCAGCGCCACGCGCTCCTCCACGCCCGCGAGGCCGTTGGGGATCTTCGTGAAATCGCCGCGGCCCAGCGTCTTCTGGCCGTTGAAATCGAACGGACAGTGGTCCGTGCCCAGCGTGTCGATGCGGCCGTCCGCCAGTCCCGCCCACAGCGCGGCCTGGTCGGATTTTTCGCGCAGCGGCGGCGAGAGGATCCACTTCGCGCCTTCGAAATCCGGCCGCTCGGCGTACGACTTGTCCAGCGTCAGGTACTGGATCATCGTTTCGACGTACAGGTGCTTCAGCTTGCCGCGGAACCGGTCGGCCATCGTCAGGGCCTCCGCGCAGCTCAGGTGCACGACGTAGGCCTTGGCGCCCGCCGCGGCCGCGAAGGTCAGAAACTTGCAGACGCCTTCCGCCTCCACCATCGGCGGGCGACTCGGTTCATGCCACTCGGGTCCCGTCTTGCCTTCCGCGAGCAGCTTCTGCTGCAGCGCCGGAATCAGCTCCGCGTTCTCGCAGTGCGCCATCACCACCAGGTCGTGCGCCGCCGCGAACGCCAGCACCCGGAACAGGTCCTCGTCGCCGATCGCCAGCGCCGGCTTGTAGGCCAGGTAGATCTTCAGCGACTTCAGACCCTTGGCCACCAGCCGTTCCAACTGCTTTTGGAGCTCGGCGTCGAACCGTCGCACCATCAGGTGCAACCCCACGTCGCACGACGCCTTGCCCGCGATCTGCGCTTCCCACGCCGCCCAGGCTTCGTCGAAATCCTTTTCCCGCCCCGCCCCCGCGAAATCCATGAGGCACGTCGTCCCGCCCAGCAGCGCCGCGCGCGTGCAGTTCGCGTAGTCCGACTTCGCCGTCACGTGCGCCAGCGGCAGATAGGCATGCACGTGCGGATCGATGAAGCCCGGAAAGACCAGCTTGCCGGCGGCCTCGACCACCGTCGCCCCCGGCGGCGGCGCGATTCCCCGCTCGACCTTCGAAATCGTCTCCCCCTCGCACCACACGTCCGCGGCGCAGCGGCCGCGTCCCGTCACCACTTCGCCGCCGCGGATCAACAGGCCCATGGGTTTCGTCCCCGTTATTTCTTCAGGACCTTGACGATCCGGTTCTTCGCGTCGACCTTCACCACGGTCGCCTTGAACGTCTGGGCCTCCGCGTCGTCCATCTCCGCGTAGGCGATGACGATGATCGTGTCGCCCTTGTAGGCCAAGCGGGCCGCCGGTCCGTTGAGCATCATCTGCCCCGTGCCGCGCTTGCCGCGGATGACGTAGGTGATGAACCGTTCGCCGTTTTGCAGATTCAGGACGTGGACCTGCTCGCCCGCCAAGAGATCTGCCGCTTCCATCAGGATCGGATCGATGGCGATGCTCCCCTCGTAATCGAGTTCGAGCCCCGTCACCGTCGCGCGGTGGATTTTCGATTTCAGCATGGTCCGTTGCATCGTCCAGTCCTTTCCAAAGAAACCGTACTGTATCCCGAACGCCCCCGCCACTTCAAGAACCGAGAAGCGACGGCCAACGCCGGGCGCACGGCCGGCCAAACCCTATCAGGGTTGCAACGACCCGGGCAAATGGCCGGCCGGATACTATAATGGTTGCAACTACCATAGACGGCAAACGATCATCGATACCGCGGAAGGAGCCGGAAGGGGTCAGGCCGGCGGCAGCGGCTGGCCGTCGGCGCCGAAGCGCGGCGCGGCGACGACCGCGGGATGCAGATAGATCGGTTGGCGCTCTTCGCCGGCGCCGCCGGCGAAGAACAACCGCCCCACCCATTCCGCCCGGGGCGCGCGGTCCGGTGCGATCCAGTGCGCCTCCGGCCATTCGCGGCCGCACGCGTCCGCCGGCCACAATCGCCAGTCGCCCGTTTGGCGCACGACGCGTTGCGCGTCGCGCGCGAACCGCCCGGCCCAGATCATCCCGCGCCGCGCGTCGCCCCACGCGACGACCTGCGCGAGTTCGGGCCGTTCCGCGAAGAGTTCCGCGGCGAGCGCCGCGCCGCTGGAAACCGTCCACACGGGTTTGTTCTCCGGCAGCGCCCAGCCGTTGGCCGCCGTCAGGCTGACGCGCAGCCCCGTGTAGGCGCCCGGCCCGCGGCCCACCGCGAACGCGCCGAGACCGGCGAACGTCCGGCCTGCGCCGGCCAGCAGGTCCGCCGCGGCCGCGAACAGTTCCTGGCTGCGGCGATGGCCGGCGTCCACCGCCGCGGCCGCGACGGGCACGCCGTCCGCGAACAGCGCCAGGCTCCCGCGCTCCGTCGAAAATTCCAGGGCCAAGATTTCCATGCGCGGCACCCTAGCGGTTTTGGGCGGCGCGCGAAAGTGTTTCGCGCGCCGCGCCGGGGCACGAAAAAACCGCGGCCTTGCGGCCGCGGTCGGCATTCATCCGCGGATGAATTACTTGGCGCCGAGGATCGCGTCCTTCGCGGCCTTGGCCACGCGGAACTTCACGACCTTCTTGGCCTTGATCTGGATCGTCTCGCCGGTCGCGGGATTGCGGCCCATGCGCGCCTTGCGGTTGACCAGGACGAGCTTGCCCAAGCCGGGAACGGTGAAGCCGTTCTTCGCGTTCTTGTACGCCAGAGCCGAAAGGGCTTCCAACGCAATGCCGGCCTGCTTCTTGCTGATCTCGGCCTTTTCCGCCACCGCGGCCACAATCTGACTCTTCGTCATCGCCTTCGCCATAACCAGTACTCCTTGTCTTTCTGTTTCTTTTCGAGATGGGTTTTTCGCTTCCGTTCCCAATCTGGTGCGCGTTTATGCCCCAGACCGCGCGGAAATGCAATACTATTCGACGTTTTTTTGGGACGGATTTTTCCGGGCCGCGCCGGTCACTTCATGAGCGCGAGCACCGGCGCCAGATCGTCCGCCGAGCGGATGCGCAGCGACGGCGCCGCGACCGGCACCAGCCGCGGCACGATTTTCGCCGCCAACATGGCCTCCAGATCGTCGTCGTAGTTCTGGCGGTTCTTGGCGGCCCGGGGATAGGCCTTGACCAGCGCGGCGCGCGGCCACGTCTGCGGCGAGATCGCGGCCCACAAACGCTCGGCGCCGTCGAGGCGCTTTTCGAACGTGCCTTTCTTGGCCGCGACGACGGCATCGGGGAGTTCGGCCGCGGCGACGCCGGAACCGTGGCGCCGCGCGCATTTGATCGTTTCCGAAATCAGCTCGGGTTTCAGCATGGGCCGCGACGCGTCGTGCACGCAGACCCATTCGACGTCCTCGTCCACGTGCTCCAGCCCCGCCGCCATCGAAGCCGCCCGCTTCGCGCCGCCGACGACGATCTTGCGGATCTTCGCGAAGCCAAACATCTGGACCATGCCCAACACGCTCTCCGCGCGATCCCGGCTGACCACCACCACGATGCCGTCGATGTCCGGACACTGGTTGAACGCCTCCAGGGAATAGGCCAGCACGGGGCGGTCGTTCAGGTAGAGAAACGCCGTCTCGATCTCCGACGAGATCTGCTCGGCCTTCCCCGTCGCCATCACCAAACCCCAGATTGTCTGCTTCATGTATCGTTCCTTCAGGAAGCGCCGGACATGCGTCTACGGGCTCCACTCTTCAAAGTTTGTTCGGAAAAACGGGCTTCGTCAAGCTCGGGAACGCCTGAAAACGGCGAAATGGACCGATTTGCCGGCCTGGAACGGCGGGAAAGGCCTAGTACCAGGCCGGTTTGTACCCCCCGCTGGAGACGGCAGGACGCGGCGCGGCTTCCGACGGAACGATAGGCGCGGCAACGGGTTCAGTCTGATACGGCCTGGATTCTCCTCCGCTTCCGGCCCGCCAGGCGCCCTGCCAGGCCGCACCCGGCACCGCCGGGGTGGATTCGCGGGAAGAAAGGCCGAACCGGCTCGTCGACAAGTCGACGGAACGATCGGTCGCGGGCGCCAGGCCGCCGATGGTCGTGTTGGGATCGGCCTGCACCAAAGAAGCGCGCATGGCGGCGAAATCGGGCCGCGCCGAGCCGACGTAGTCGGCGATGATCTGGCGGGTCCGGCTAAGGCTGCCGCCGCTTCCGCCGGACGCGTCCCGATCCGGTTCGCGTCCGCCCAGATCGGTGCGCGCCGGCCAGGTTGCCTCGACCCGCCGGGGTTCCGGACCGGCCAGCGGACTCCATTCCGGCGCACGGCGCTTGACGGCGGCCTCCGCCATCGGCGCCGAACGGGGGGACAGGGTTTTCGCTTCGACCGTGGCCGGCGCGGCGGAGTCCGGACCGGGCACGTAAGGATCCGGATCCCCCTGCTGCTGCATCCAGGGCTCCGCAGGCGATTCCGGACCGGCGGCGTTCTTGGTGACCTCGTCCACCAGCCAGCCGCGGGACGACTCCCTGTTGTCGCGCGCCATGGCCGTGGCGGCCGCATTGCTCGCCGTTTGGCCCAGCGTCGGCAGGGTCAAGCTCGCGACCAGCCAATTCCGGTTGCGCTCCGGCTGGGTGCCGCCGGCGGCGTCCGGGAGGGTCGGCGGCGTCAGCTTGCCCGGCACCGGCGCGGGGCCGGCGGAAATCCCCAATCCCAAATCCAGCAGCGTTTCCCGGCCCAAGAGGGCTTCCCGGGACCGGGCGTCGCGCAGCTCGCGCCGCGCGGCGAGATCCGGCGCAGGGCCGCCCGCCGCGACGAAGGCCAGATCCGCCTCGTCGGCAAAGGAAATCGGCACGGTGTATTCGCGGTATACGGGCACGTCGCGCGCCGCGGCCGCCGCGGCGCCGGCGAGGCCGCCGGCCAGCGCGATCCGCATGACGAAGCATCTGCTCATGGCCCGCGACCCTACGGCAATCCGCGGGGCATTTCAATCCGCATCCTTGCATCCGCTCGCCCGCTTGTCCTATCATGCCGCCCATGAATCGATTCCCGCTTCTCCTGGCCGCTGGGCTTTGCGCGAGCGCCTGCGGCGCGGCCGGTCTTCCGGACGCCGGCCTGCTGCTCGACAGCTACGCCGCGCTCGTCAACGGCAAAGTCATCACCGTCGGCGACGTCCTGGCGGCCATGCCGGCCGCCCACGAGCGCCTCGCCGCCCAGTATGCCGGACGGGAGCTGGAAGAAAAACTCCTCGAACGGTTCGCCGCCGTGCGCGACACGCTCGTCGAAGCCGAACTCGTGCTGCTCGACTTCGAAGCGCAGGGCGGCGCGTTGCCCGACCGCGCCGTCGAGGACCACGTCAATTCCGTCATCCACGACCAGTTCGGCAACGACCGGACCGCGTTCCTGGAAGCCCTCGCCGAGCAGCGCCTGACCTACGCCGAATGGCACAAGCAGATGAAGGACCAGCTCGTGGTGCAGATCATGCGCCAGAAAGAAGTGTCCGCCAAAATCCTCGTCACGCCGCTCGATCTCCAGCGCGCCTACGAGGCAAACCAATCCGCCTACGCCCTGCCCGAACGCGTGCGGCTGCGCACCTACGTCCTGCCGGCCGGCGCGGACGCCGCCGGGCTCGATCGCCTGCGCACCGGCGACGAGACCGCCGTGCCGGCGGACGTCGCGGTCCAGGACGACGGCGAATTCATCGACGTCGCCAGCCTGCACGAAACGATTCGCGCCGCCGTGGCCGCGCTGGAACCCGGCGGCCTGTCCCCGCCCGTCGAGGTCGGCGGCATCCGCTATCTCGTCCGGCTCGTCGGGCGCGAACCCGCCCGCGCCCGGCCGCTCGAAGAAGTCGCCGCCGAGCTCGAAAAACAGCTGCGGGCCGCCGAATTCGCGCGGCTCAACCGGACCTGGATCGACAGCCTCCGCGCCAAGTACTACGTCCGGACTTTCGACCACGCGCTGTTCGACTGAGGCTCCCGTGAAAACCCTCGCCATCGGAATCACCGCCGGCGACCCCAACGGCATCGGCCCGGAAGTGGCGCTGCGCGCCGCGCTGCGCCCGCAACCCGCGCACCGCCGCCTCGTGCTGATCGGCCACCGCGAAGTCTGGGAGCGCGCCGCGCGCCAAATCGGCCGGACGCCGCCGCCCGAGACGCCCGATCTTTCGCGGCCGCTGCCCCGCCGCTGCACGTGGGATCCCGACATGGCGCCGCCGCCGGTTCCCCGCCCCGGCCAGGTCCGCGCCGACGCCGCCCGCGCCGCCTATGCCTATATCCTCTCCGCCGCGGCCGCCGCGCTCAACGGCCGCCTCGCCGCCGTCGTCACCGCCCCGATCTGCAAAGAGGCCTTCCAGAAAGCCGGCATCCGCGAACCCGGCCACACCGAGCTGCTGGCGCGCCTCGCCGGCGTCCACCGCTACGCCATGATGCTTTTCGGCGACCAGATCCGCGTCGTCCTCGCCACCCGCCACCTGCCGCTGCGCAAGGTCGCCGACGCCCTCACCGCCGATGCCGTCGTCGAAGCCGTCGAGATGCTGGCCCGCGCGCTGCCGTGGCTGGGCTTCCGGCGCGCGCGCATCGGCGTGTGCGGACTCAACCCCCACGCCGGCGACGGCGGCGCGCTGGGCGACGAAGAGCGCACGGTCATCGCGCCGGCCCTCGCCCGGTGCCGGCGCCGCGGCTGGAACGTCGCCGGCCCGATCCCCGCCGACGCCATTTTCCACCAGCACCTCGCCGGCCAATACGACGGCGTCGTCGCCATGTACCACGACCAGGGCCTCGGCCCCATGAAAATGCTGTCGTTCGAATGCGGCGTGAACCTCACCCTCGGCCTGCCGTTCGTCCGCACCAGCCCCGACCACGGCACCGCGTTCGATCTGGCCGGAAAAAACAAAGCCAACCCCGCGAGCATGATCGCCGCCCTCGACTGGGCCGCCCGCCTCGCCGCGCGGAAAAATCCCTGGGCCTGACCGCCGCCCCCCCCCGACGCGCCCCCCCCTTTTTTCACGCCCCGCCCAAACTAGTAGTTGCAAATACTAGAGTCTAGTAGTTGCAACTACTAGTGGATCGGAATCGCCTGATTTGGTCGCCGGCCGCTCCACTGTCACGGTCCGCGACT
>RZYG01000128.1 GCA_009930415.1 Spartobacteria bacterium
CTCCACCGTGATCCGCTTGCCCTGCGTGAATTCCGTGGCGCAATGGATTTCCACGATATCGCCCGACGTGAATCGGTTCAATTCCAGGACTTCCGTGGAATCGTTGACGTTCCACGTGAAGGTTTCGCCCGCCGCCTGCGTGGTCAGGGCCTGCGCGACGGAGGGCGCGCCCCCCAGCCCGCACGCCAGAACCGCCAAATAAAGGAGCCCTTTCTTCATGGACTCCTTGTAGTCCCCCCTTTATCGGAAATCAACCTGCATTCGGCCGAATACGAAAATTGGCGGAACGCCCCGCCGTCCAAACGCGAAAAGGGCGCCGCGGAAACGGCGCCCTTCGCGATCGACTTGGACCGGGTGTTACTTGGCCAGCGCCTTGACGAGCGCGGAGGCTTTGTCGGTCTGCTCCCACGTGAAGAACTTGAAGTTCTTGTCGCCTTTTTTGCGGCCGAAATGGCCGTACTGGTTGGTCAGCGAATAGATCGGCCGCAGCAGGTCGAGCTGCTTGACGATCTCGGCGGGCTTGAGGCCGAAGACGGCGCGGACGGCCTTGGCGATCCGGTCGTCGGAGACCGTGCCGGTGCCGAAGGTATCGACGTGGACGGAGACCGGGTCGGGATAGCCGATGGCGTAGGCCAGCTGCACTTCGCAACGCTTGGCCAGCTTGGCCGCGACGATGTTCTTGGCGACGTAGCGGGCCATGTAGGCCGCGCTGCGGTCCACCTTGGACGGATCCTTGCCCGAAAACGCGCCGCCGCCGTGGCGGCCCATGCCGCCGTAGGTGTCCACGATGATCTTGCGGCCGGTGACGCCGCAGTCGCCCTGCGGGCCGCCGACGACGAACCGGCCGGTCGGGTTCACGTGGTACGTCGTGCGCTTGTCCAGCAGCTTGGCCGGCACCGACGTCCGAATGACCTTCTCGATGATTTCCTTGCGGATCTGCTGGTTGGAGACGTGCGGGGCGTGCTGGGTGGAAACCACGACGGTGTCCACGCGCACGGGCTTGCCGGAGGCATCGTATTCGACGGACACCTGGCTCTTGGAATCCGGGCGCACCCAGGGCATCTTGCCGGCTTTGCGCAGGTCGGTCAGCTTGCGCATGATCCGGTGGGCCAAAATGATCGGCATCGGCATCAATTCGGGGGTTTCGTCGCAGGCGTAGCCGAACATCATGCCCTGGTCGCCGGCGCCCTGCTCGGCCGTGGCCTTGCCCGCGGCCTTGGCGGCGTTCACGCCCTGGGCGATGTCCGGCGACTGGCTTTCGATGGCGACGAGCACGGCGCAGATGTTGCCGTTGAAGCCGGCTTCCTGGTGGTTGTAGCCGATTTCGCAGACGGCTTTGCGGGCGACGTCGGCGTAGTTGACGATCGCCTTGGTGGTGATTTCGCCGGCGACGACGACCATGCCCGTCTTGGCGAGGGTTTCGCAGGCCACGCGGCTCTTGGGATCCTGCGCGAGGCAGGCGTCGAGAACCGCATCCGAAACGGCATCGCACAGCTTGTCGGGATGGCCCTCGGAAACGGATTCGGAGGTGAACACGGTGTTTTTGGACATGGACGGCTCCTGGGGGTTGCTGATGTTGAAACGGGCAGAATCTACCCGATTACTCGGCCAATTCAAGTATTTCCGGCGCGATCCGGCGGACGAGGTCGCGGCACAGCGCCAAGACTTCGGCCCCGGTGGCGCGGGTCAGGGCGGCGGCGGCCAGTTCCTGCGCGTCCGTCCACCGCAAGCGGCGGACGACGTCCTTGACCAGCGGCACGGCGCCGGGACTGGCGCTGAGCTCGGTCACGCCCAGCCCCAGCAGCAACGGCACGAGCACGGGATTGCCGGCCGTCTCGCCGCACACCCCCGTCCAGATGCCGTGGCGCTGGCCGGCCTCGACGGTCCGGCGAATCAATTCGAGCACGGCCGGATGGGTCGGCTCGTAAAGGGACGCCACGCGTTCGTTGCCGCGGTCCACCGCCAAGGTGTACTGCACCAGATCGTTGGTCCCGATGCTGAAGAACTTCACTTTCGGGGCGATCCGGTCCGCCGTCAGCGCGGCGGAAGGAATTTCGATCATCGCGCCGACGTCGACGTCCGGGTTGAAATCCCGGCCTTCCGCGGCCAGTTCGGCCTTGCACTCCGCGAGCACGGCGTTGGCCTGGTCCACTTCGGCCGCGCGGCAGATCATGGGATAGAGGATGCGCAGCTTGGGATTGAGCGCGGAGGCCCGCAGCAGGGCCCGCAACTGGGCCTTGAAGAGCGACGGCCGGTCCAGGCACAGGCGGATGGCCCGCCAGCCGAGGAACGGATTGGCTTCCGGCGCCAGCTTGCCCGCCGCCGCCACTTTGTCGCCGCCGAGGTCCAGGGTGCGGATGATGGCCGCTTCGGGGAAAGTCTTGCGGGCGACGTCGGCATAGGCCTCGTACTGGCGCTCTTCGCTCGGTTCGCCGCCGCCGCCCATGAACAGGTACTCGCTGCGGAACAGCCCGACGCCGCGGGCGCCGCGCGCCCGGGCGGCCTCCACGTCCGCGGGCATTTCGATGTTCGCGGCCAAATCCACGGCGTGGCCGTCGCGCGTGACCGCCGGTTCGTCGCGCAGCGCGCCGAGGCGCTTCTGGATGATCGCGCGGCTGCGGGCGATCCGGCCGTAGTCTTCCTCGCGCGCCGGCGACGGATGCACCACGAGGACGCCGCGGACGCCGTCGAGAACGAGGCGGTCGCCGTCCGCCATCCGGGCGGTCGCGCCGCGCACCCCCACGACGGCCGGCAGGTCCATCGCGCGTGCCATGATGGCCGCGTGCGAGGTGGGGCTGCCCTGCTCCGTCACCACGCCGAGCACCTTGCGGCGGTCGAACGCGGCCATTTCGGACGGGGCGACGTCGCGCGCAACGAGGATGCGCGGGGTTTCCAGGCCCGCGAGCCATTCGCCGCCGCCGCCCGCCAGGTTGCGCAGGATGCGGCGGGTCACGTCGCGGATGTCGGTGGCCCGCTCGCGGAGATAGTCGTCGTCCATTTGCCGCAGCGTGCGGGCGTAGCGCTCGGCCACTTCGAACAAAGCCTTTTCGACGTTCTTGCGGTTTTCGCGGACGTCGCGGTAGATCTCGTCCACGAAGCTGGGATCGTCCACCACCTGGAGGTGCGCCTCGAAGATGCCGGCGCTTTCGCCCCCGAGGGCTTCGCCGACGCGCCGCTGGACGTCGTGGAGCTGGCGGCGGGTCTCGATCAGGGCGGCTTCGAGGCGCAGCATTTCGCGCGGCACGTCCTCGGCGGCCACGGCGTATTCCGGCAGCGGTTCGTCGTCCGCCTTCAGCAGCAGGACGGGCCCGGCGACGATGCCGGGGGAAGCTCCGGTTCCCCGCATCTCGAGCTCCCGCCGGACTTCCATGGCCGCTGCCTCAGTCCTCGAAGAACTTCCGTTCGAACAGGTCCGCCAGGGCGGCGACGGCGGCCGCCGCATCGGGCCCGGTCGCGTGGATTTTCAGCTTGGCGCCGTGGTTGCCCTCGAGCGTCAGCAGGCCCATGATGCTCTTCGCATTGACCTTGACCCCGTTTTTCTCGAGCAGGATTTCGCACGCGAAGCCGGTCGCGGCCTTCACCAGCAGCGCGGCGGGCCGCGCATGGATGCCGTAGCGGTTCAGGACCGTCACGTCGCGCGCCACCGCCGGGGCGGAGGCCGTCGTCGTTTTTTTGTCGGAGTCCACCGGTCAATCCTTCCGGGCCAGGGCCACTTTGAGCTTTTCGTCCAGCTCGCGCGCGGCGTCGCGGCCCATTTGCTTCATGCGCTGGTTGAGCGCGGCCACTTCGACCACGTTCGTCAAATCGCGGCCGGCGGCCACGGGGACGGCGATCAGCGGCACGGGCACGCCGAGGACGTCGCGGAACTGCGCGTCGAGGCCGGTGCGGTCGATGTCGTCCGCGCCGACGGCGGCCTTCTGCATGCGGATGATGAGGTCCAGGCGCATGCCGTCGCGCATGGAGGCCACGCCGAAGAGCCCGGGCACGTGGATGATGCCCAGCCCGCGGATTTCCATGTGCTCGCGCGTGATGGGCACGGCGGAGCCCTGGATGGTCCCGGTGCTGTCGCGGGTCAGCACGGTGGTGTCGTCGGCCACGAGGCTGTGGCCGCGCTTGATGAGGGCCAGGGCGATTTCGCTTTTGCCGATGCCGGGTTCGCCCTCCAGGAGCACGCCGACGCCGTCGATTTCGATCATGGTGCCGGGCACGCGGATGCGCGGGCTGGTCAGGTTCTGCATCAGCACGGTGCCCGCGTTCATGAAATGGCCGGTGACCAGATGCGTGCGCATGACCGGCACGCGCAGGTCCGCGAACACCTTCTGGAAGTAGCCGGGCAGGCGCCGGCCGCGCGACATCACGATGCCGGGGACGTGCGCCAGGGTTTTCAGGCGCTGGATCCGTTCGGCCGCGGGCAGGCTGCCCAGATAGGTCATTTCCGCCAGCCCCAGCACCTGGATGCGGCGATAGGCGAAGTAGCGCATGAACCCCGCCAGCGCCAGGCCGGGGCGGTTCAGCGCCACCTCCGTGATCTCGCGCCCGACGGCGGCGTCCGGATTGGCCGCCCAATCCAGCTGCAGCGCTTGGCGGCCGGCTTCAAAGAAGTCGGCGACCGTGATCCGGGGGCTTTCGGCGATTCTCCACATGGCGTGCGTTTCCGGGGGCGGGAGCCGGCCGGGCCGGCTCCCCGCGCCGGCGCTCAGACCGCGGGCGGCTCCACGTCGGCCAGGCGCTGGCGATCGTGATGCTTCTCGATCATCTTCTCGCGCGACCGGCGCAGCTGCTTGTCGATCTTGACCGCCGCGGCGTCGATCGCCGCGTACAGGTCGTCCGTCGTTTCCTGCGCCACTTCGCGCAGTTTGTCGCGGCCCTGCACGACGAATTCCGCCGTGAAGCGGTATTTCTCGTGCGAGAGGATCGCGTGGGCGCTTTCGATCCGCGGGAAGGCTTCCAAAACCGGTCCCAACCGACCGTCCACGTATTCCCGCAGGCCTTCGTTCACCGTCACGTTGCGTCCTGTGATCTGGATATCCATTCCGGCTCCCTTCTGTTGGTGGTTTTCGACTAAAATCGGTCCCGTCACATGCTGAATTCCTTGCCCAGGTACTTCTCCCGCGCCTGCGGGTCGTTGATCAGGAATTCGCGGGTGCCCTCGGTGAGCACCTCGCCCGAATAGATGACGTAGGCCCGGTCCACGACCGAGAGCGTCTCGCGCACGTTGTGGTCGGTGATCAGGATGCCCAAGCCGCGCTGCTTGAGGTCGCGGATGATCTGCTGCACGTCGTAGACCGCCAGCGGATCCACGCCGCTGAACGGCTCGTCGAGGAGGATGAGCGCCGGATCCGTCACCAGCGCGCGGGTGATTTCCAGCCGGCGGCGTTCGCCGCCGCTGAGCGTGTAGGCCTTCTGCTTGGCGAGATAGCCGATTTTGAGCTCCTCGAGCAGGTAGTCCAGCCGCCGCCGCCGCTCGCGCGCGCCGATCGGCAGCGTTTCGAGGATGGCCAGCACGTTTTCCTCGACCGTCAGGCTGCGGAAGATGCTCGGCTCCTGCGCCAGGTAGCCCAGCCCCATCCGCGCGCGGCGGTACATCGGCAGCCGGGTGACGTCCTTCCCCCGGAAATAGACGTGCCCGCTCGTCGGGCGGATCAGCCCCGTGATCATGTAGAAACTGGTCGTCTTGCCCGCCCCGTTGGGGCCCAGCAGGCCCACGATCTCCCCCTCGCGGACGTTCATCGCCACGCCGTTCACGACTCGTCTCCGGTGGTATTCCTTCACCAATCCCCGCGTCTCGACGAGCAGGTTGTCACGAGCGGATTCGGTCACGTGCGGTACCTCATCGATGGAAAGTTAACCCGTTTCCCGGAGGCCGGCAAGCTCAATCCGCCGCCGCCGGCTTGAAGAAGTCGTCCGCGTCGCCGAAATCTTCCGAATAGACCACCAGGCGGGCCCGGGGCATGCATTCCAGCCGCTGCTGGTCGCGCCAGAACGTGATGACCTCGCCCTCCAGGATGTTGCGGCCCTGCATGACCTGCGGCGGGCCGCCGGACAGCACGATTTTGCCCGAGGGCACGTCGTAGACCGCCACGTCTGAGCGCGCCTTCTTGTCGCCCTGCGTCAGCAGCACCTTGCCTTCCGCCTTGATCGTCTGGGCGCCGCCGTCCTCCGTGAACGTGATCGTCAGCCGGTCCGAGCTGAGCTGCAGGCGCGGATCGTTCACCTGCACGCGGCCCTCGAACAGCGCGAATTTCTGGATGTAGTCGAACGTCAGCTTGTCCGCCGTCACCACCGTCGCGTCCGGCGACGCCTCCAGCGAGCGCCCGTCGTCTTCCAGCGCGGCCCGCGCCGGCAGTCCCGCCGCCATCCAGCCGGCCGTCGCGGCCAGCGCCATCCATCTGCCCAGTTTCGCCATGTTCATTCCTTTTCCGAAGCCGGTTGTTCCGCCGCCGGCGCCGCGCCGGCGGCCGGTTGCGGAGCCAGGAGGCTCTTCTTGTCCATCGATCCGTCCAGCACGACCCGCGCGTTCCGGAAAATCTGGAATTGCTCGGTCTCGCCGTTCCACGCGAACCCCTCGCCCGTCAGCACCGCCTTTTCCGTCACCACGCGGATGTCCTGCTGCGAGGCCGCGCGCTTGCGCTCCGGATCGTAGGCGCACAGCGACGAATAGATCCGCGCCGTCACCTCGCCCTTGCGGAAGAGTTCGATCTTCAGCCCCGTCAACTGGATGATGCCGTCGGCCAGGAACGTCGCTGTCTGGCCGTAGAGCTGCTGTTTGATCTTGCCGTCCTCGTCGTATTCCGGCAGGCGGAAGCCCTTGACGGTCTGGCCGGCGAGCTGCGCGCCCGCCGCCGCCGCCGACCCCAGCAGCATGGCCGCCGCGAGCAGCGCGCTACGCCAGCTCATCGATCCTCCGGCACTGCCGCCACAGCGGCCCCAGCGCCGCCAGCGGCAGCGCGTTGTCCTTGTCGGATTTCGCCTCGGGCGGATTCCGGTGCGTTTCCCAGAACAGCCCGTCGCAGCCGGCGGCCACCGCCGCGCGCGACAGGTACGGCGCCCATTGCCCGTCGCCGCCCGTGCCTTCCGCCCGTCCGCCCGGCAACTGCACGCTGTGCGTCGCGTCGAACACCGTCGGATACCCGAACTGGCGCATGATCAGCAGGCTGCGGAAATCCGCCACCAGATTGTTGTAGCCGAAGCTCGCGCCCCGCTCCGTCAGCAAAATGTTCTTGTTGCCCGTGCTCTCGACTTTCGCGATCACGTGGCGCACGTCCCACGGCGCCAAAAACTGGCCCTTCTTGATATTGACCACCCGGCCGCTCTCGCCCAGCGCGAGCACCAGATCCGTCTGGCGGCACAAAAACGCCGGCAACTGCAGGATGTCCGCCACTTCCGCCGCGGGCTGCACTTCGCTCACCTGATGCACGTCCGTCAGGATCGGCACGCCGTATTTTTCCTTGATCCCGGCCAGGATGTCCAGCCCCGCCACCAGCCCCGGCCCGCGGAACGCCTGCCCGCTCGTGCGGTTGGCCTTGTCGTACGACGCCTTGAAGACGAGCGGGATGTTTTCCTTCTTCGCCAGCGCCACCAACCGCGCCGCGAGATCGAACGCCATCGCGCGGCTTTCGATCACGCAGGGCCCGGCGATCAGCGCCAACGGCGCGCCGCCGCCGAAGCGCACGCGCCCGGCCTTGACCGCCTTG